>CBDDRR010000177.1:0-8402 GCA_965233095.1 uncultured bacterium | reverse complement strand
GTTTCCCCGAGGGGCTATAATCGGCCGGTCTGACCGTCCCACCCGGGAGTTCGCATGGACGCTGCAAACGCATGACCAGGGCCCGCCACCACCCGGGCGCCGGCGCCGCCAGGGAGCGGTTGTTTCGCGTCATTTTCCGCGCCGATACGCCCGCAGGCCAATGGTTCGACATCGGCCTGATCATAGCCGTGCTGATCAGCGTCGGCGTGGTGCTTATGACCACGGTCGAGAGCCTGAACGCAAGGTACGGCCGACTGTTCTATGCCGTCGAATGGTTCTTCACCGTGCTGTTCACCGTCGAGTACCTCCTGCGGCTGTACTGCGTGCGCCACCCGACGCACTATGCCAGGAGCTTTTTCGGCGTCGTGGACCTGCTGTCGGTGTTGCCGACCTACCTGGGCCTGATCCTGACGGGCACTGCGCCGATGCTGGTGATCCGCGTGCTGCGCATCCTGCGGCTGTTCAAGATCATGCATTTGAACCGCTATGTCGGCGAAGCGAACATCCTGCTCGAAGTCCTGTCGTCGAGCTGGCGCAAGACCCTGGTGTTCGTCTACACGGTGCTTACGCTGGTGGTGATTTTCGGCACGGTGATGTATTTCATCGAGGGCGAGGCCGGCGGCTTCACCAGCATCCCGCAGGGCATGTACTGGGCCATCGTCACGCTCACTACAGTCGGCTACGGCGACGTGACGCCAGTGACCACGGCCGGCAAGGTGATCGCCTCGATGATCATGATTACCGGCTACGGCATCATCGCCGTGCCCATGGGGATTTACTTTTCCGAGTTCACGCGGGCCAACAAGCGCCGCCAGCAGGGTCGCGGCTGCCCCTCCTGCAAGCTCAAGGGCCACGAGGACGACGCGAGCCATTGCCGCGGCTGCGGTGCGCGGCTCGACGGCGAGAAGAGCTGATGGATTGCGCTTCGCGACCGCCGCCGACGGGGGAATTGCAGGCATGCCCCGGCGCATAGTCGTCGGCCTCAACGCGGTGATCTTCGCCGTCCGCGACGAGGAAGCGAGCGTCCTCACCGTCGACATGCCGGCGCGCCCGGACGACGGCAAGCAGGTTGGCGATGACGCCATGGAGCGCGGGCTCGTCGCCCTGCCCTCCGGACCTTTCGATCCCGCGCAGGACCGGACGCTCGAGCTCGGGCTGCGTGCCTGGGTGCGGGAGCAGACCGGCCGCGACCTCGGCTATGTCGAGCAGCTCTATACCTTCGGCGACGAGGGGCGTGACCCGCGCGAGCACGCCGGGGGGCCGCGCATGCTTTCCATCGCCTACCTGGCGCTCACCCAGGATCTTGCTGCCGAGAACTCGGGCGGGCACTGGATCAGTTGCTATCGCTTCCTGCCGTGGGAGGACTGGCGAGCGAATCGTCCTGTGGTGCTGGACCAGATCGCCGCGTCGCTCGACGCCTGGGCGGCCAAGCCCCGCTCGGCCGTGGAACGCGAGCGGCGCGCCGGGCGCATCGAGATCAGCTTCGGCCTGGGAGGCGCAGGCTGGGACGGCTACCGGGTGCTGGAGCGCTATGAACTGTTGTACGAGGCGCAGCTGACCCACGAGTCCTGGTGGGACCGGGACCGCGCGCCGCCGCGCTCGGCCCGCCTGTACGGCAAGCCGATGGCCTACGACCACCGTCGCATCCTGGCCACCGGGCTCGCCCGGCTGCGCGGCAAGCTGCGCTACCGCCCGCTAGTATTCGAGCTCATCGACGAGCACTTCACGCTGGCCCAGCTGCAGCGAGTCGTCGAGGCGCTGTCCGGGCTGAGGCTGCACAAGCAGAATTTCCGCCGGCTGGTGGAAAGCGGCGGGCTGGTCGAGAAGGCCGGCCGCATCGAGACGCGCACGGGAGGCCGGCCGGCCGAGCTGTTCCGCTTCCGGCGCGAGGTGCTCCGCGAGCGGCGCGCCCCCGGCGTAGGCGCCCTCTCACCGCGAAGGACCTGAGACTGGACAAGGAATATGCTCCCGCGTAGCATATCTTCCAGGCCGGACCGATGGCCTTTTTTTACCGAGTACTATTGCTCAAATTGAGTATAAGTGGATGGAAGCAGAGCTGCGCTACACGCCCGAGGTTGCCCGCCAGACGCAACCGCTCTACGAAGGCCTCCGGCACGTCATTCCGGAGGTCGAGTGGGGCGTGCACGCGCCTTATATCGCCGCCATCAACAAGCTCAAGCGCGAGATGAACGCCGTGCTGCTGGTGCACAACTACCAGACGCCGGAGATCTTCCACGGCGTCGCCGACTACACCGGCGATTCGCTCGGGCTGGCCCGCCAGGCGGCGCAGACCGACGCGGAGATCATCGTCCAGTGCGGCGTGCATTTCATGGCGGAGACCTCCAAGATCCTCTGCCCGGACAAGACCGTGTTGATCCCGGACCTCGAGGCCGGCTGCTCGCTCGCCGCCTCGATCACCGGCGCGGACGTGCGACTGCTGAAGGAGCGCTACCCGGGAGTGCCGGTGGTCACCTACGTAAACACCAGTGCCGACGTGAAGGCCGAGTCGGACATCTGCTGCACTTCCGGCAACGCGGTGAGGATTGTCGAATCGCTGGGCGCCGACCGGGTGATCTTCCTGCCGGACAACTACCTCGGCCGCTACGTGGCCGGCCAGACGGGCGTCGAACTCATCCTCTGGCACGGCACCTGCGAGGTGCACGAGCGCTTCACAGGCGACGAGCTGCGCGAGTATCGCCGGCGCTTCGGCGGCGTGCAGGTGATCGCGCATCCCGAGTGCCCGCCCGACGTGCTGGCCGAGGCTGACTTCGTCGGCTCCACCAAGGGCATGATCGACTGGGTCGGCGAGCATCGTCCCGCCCGCGTGGTGATGATCACCGAGTGCTCGATGAGCGACAACGTCGCCGTCGAGCACCCGGACGTCGAGTTCATTCGGCCGTGCAACCTCTGTCCGCACATGAAGCGCATCACCCTGCCGAAGATCCTGCGCTCGTTGCAGACGCGAACGCACGAGGTGCACGTCGATGCCGACACCGCGGCGCGCGCGCGCCGCGCCGTCGAGGCGATGCTCGAGGTCGCATGAACGCCACGCCCGCCAGCGACGTTCTCGTCATCGGCGCGGGCGTTGCCGGCGCCAGTATCGCGCTGCGGCTCGCGGATGCCGGCCACCACGTCACGGTGCTCGCCCGCACACCGCTGAACGGCTCTGCCAGCGCACAGGCGTTGGGCGGGATTGCCGCCGCCATCGGGCCGGATGACGCCCCCGCCCTGCACTTCGAGGACACGCTGGCCGCGGGGGGCGGGCTGTGCCGCGAGGCCACGGTGCGCGGCGTCGTGGAGCGGGCGCCGGCGGCCATCGACTGGCTGCTGGCGCAGGGCGTGGAGTTCGACCGCGACGGCGACCATCTCGACCTGGGGCAGGAAGGCGCCCATCGGCGGCGCCGCGTCGTGCACGTCGCCGATGCCACCGGCCGCGCGATCATGGCCGTGCTGGGCCGCCGGCTGGAAGCGCACCCGCGTATCACCCTGCTGCCGGAGCACGCCGCCGTGGAGCTGATGACCCGGACCGAGCCCGCCGCGCCCGGCGGCCGTGCCTGCGTCGGTGCCCACGTGCTCGACCAGCGGCACGGCCTGCTGCGCACGCTGCATGCCGGCCATGTCGTGCTGGCGACCGGCGGCGCGTCGGGCATCTACTCGGTCTCGACCAATGCCTCCCGCCCGGTCGGCGACGGCATCGCGCTCGCGTGGCGCGCCGGCTGCCGCGTGGCGGACTTGGAGATGGTGCAGTTCCACCCGACCGCACTGCGCCATCCCGCGGCCGAAGGCTGGCTCGTGACGGAGGCGGTGCGCGGCGAGGGCGGACGCCTGCTGCTGCCCGACGGCGAACGATTCATGTTCCGCCATGACGCGCGCGGCGAACTCGCGCCGCGCGATATTGTGGCGCGCGCCATCCACTCTGAAATGCAGGCCCACAAGCTCGAGTTCGTGCTGCTGGACATCAGCCACGCCGGTGGCGCGTTCATACGGCATCACTTCCCCAACACCCTGGCGAAGTGCCTCGAGCTCGGCATCGACATTACCCGGCAGCCGATGCCGGTCGCGCCCGCTGCGCATTACACCTGCGGCGGCGTGGTCACCGGCGGCGCCGGCCAGACGGACCTGGCAGGGCTCTACGCCATCGGCGAAACGGCGTGGACCGGCCTGCACGGCGCCAACCGGCTGGCCAGCAACTCACTGCTGGAGGGCCTGGTGTATGCGGAAGCCGCCTGCGCCGCCATCCTTGCCGACGTGCCGCGGGGTCCGGTGCTGGAGGCCGCGAGCGCGCTGGAGCCGTTGCAACCCGTGCCGGCCACGCCCGCACCGCGGGTGCTCGACGAGGCGCGCCAGCTCATGCGCGACGTCCGTCGCCTCATGTCTCGCGATGTCGGCATCGAGCGTAGCGATCGCGGCCTCACCGCCGCCGTGGCACAGCTCGAAAGGCTGCAGTTGCGCTGCGAGACGCTCTACGCGCGCCACGGCGCCGCCGGCACGCTGCTCGAGCTTCGCAACCTGGCCGACGTTGCGATGCTGGTGGCGCGCAGCGCGCTGCTGCGGCGCGAGAGCCGCGGCGCGCACTACAACCTGGACCACCCCGAGACCGGTCCGCATGCCATGTCCACCGTGCTCCAGCCCGCCCGGGCGAGCCTGCTGCTGGATCCACGCGCCGTCGCCTGAGGCTGCCGGCCCGCACCACCCTCGCCCCGTTTTGCGCTAGTCTCCCCGCATCGGCTACGGGGAGACGTCGACATGGGACTCGAAGAGAAGGTGGAGCGGACGGAGCGAAAGGAAGAGCATGCCAAGCGGCTTGCGGAGCGCGTCGGCGACAAGATGGTGGAGACTTTCCAGGTGACGGCGCTGTTCATCATCGGCGCCGCGATCTTCTGGTCCGCCGCCATGTTCCTGCTGGAGCTGGTGGGCAAGGGCGAGGTGTCGTTGCATGACATCCTGCTGCTGTTCATTTACCTCGAGCTCGGCGCCATGGTGGGCATTTACTTCCGCACCGACGAGCTGCCGGTCGAGTTCCTGCTCTATATCACCATTACGGTCATGACGCGCAAACTCATCAGCGCCGAAGACCTGAGCGAGACGCGCATCATGGTGACCACTGGCGCGGTGCTGATCCTGGCGATTGCCGTGCTGCTGTTGCGCTATGGCGCCTATCGCTTTCCCGCGGGCGGACCCGGGCGCGACAAGCCGACGGCCGGCAGCGACAGCCCGCCTACGCCGCGGGAAACACGCGCATGAGGGCCCAGTGGGTGGGCAGGAACACCACCAGCACGAAGCCGAGGTACAGCAGGCCCAGGTAAACCGGCTGCGGGAGCCGGTGCTGCACGCGCCCGAGGCCGAACACCCAGTTGATGTTCTTCTCCCGGCTGCTCAACAGGTAGCTGAGGGCCAGCGTCACTGCCGCGGCCCCCGCGGCGGCAGGCAATGACGCGGCCGGGTAGCCGTAGGCGGCGACCAGCCAGATCATCACCAGCGGCAGCGGCACGTGGAACAGCGAAACCGCGCGCAGCCAGCGCGGAATCGACGCATCGAACATGTACTCGGTCAGTCCCGTGATGCGCCGCTTCAGGACGATCCGCAACACGTAGTCCACGTTCCAGAGCACCTCGGGCAACAACACCATGCAGGCGAGCGTTCCCGAGAGCAGTGCGCTTTCGAACCACATGGCGGGCACCGCGCCGATCAGCGCAATGTCGGAGAACCACAGGAAATTTCGCGGCCCGTACCGCTGCCAGTAGATGACCATGAACGCCAGCACGGCCAGTCCGTAGGCGATCTTGAACCACTCGGGAATCGAGGACATGCGTGGAGACTATACTGCATCGCGAACCTGCACTGGAGCCGCAATTGCCCTGCCCCGACCGCCGTGGCGCGATGGTCCGTGTGCTGCGGCTCGCGGGGCTGCTTGCGGTCCTGCAGTGCGGCCCGGCGGCCGGCGACGCCGCCCTGCAGTTCAGCATCGAGGCGCTGGACGGTGCGGGCTGGCGGGCGGGCGGCGTCAGTGTCGAGCTGCATCGCGCGGCCTCCGGCCGGCTGGCCGCAACGCTCCGTGCCAGGCGGCTCGAACTGCCCGCGCCGATCGGCACGCTGGAGAACGTCGCCGCCGAATGCCTGGACCTGGCCGTGAACTCAGCACGGTTCGCCTGCCGCAGCCTGCGCCTCGTTCCCGGCGCCGATGTCCCCGATTATCTGCGCGTCCTTGCAGGGCGCGCCGAGTACCGCCGCGACAGCGGCGCGGTGAGCTGGACGCTGGGGCCGCAGGGCTCGGACGCCCTCTCCTTCGACGGCAGCCTCGACCAGGCGGGCTGGCGGGTGCGCCTGGCGGCGACGGATTGGCCGCTCGAAGACCTGTCCTGGCTGGCGCGATTCGTCGGCAGCCCCCCGCCTGCGTTGAGCGGTAACGTCGACTTCTCGATCGTCGCGCGCGGCGTTGCCGAAGTGGTCGATGGCGCTGTGTTCGAGATCCGCGCCGCCAGTGCAGGCGGCGCCAACGAGTCCGGCACGTTCGCCGCCGAGGGCCTCGATTTCGAGCTGCGCGGCTCGGCCTGGCGCGCCGGAGACGCACTGGCGCTCGACGCACGCGGCACGATCGGCGCGGGCGAAGCCTATGTCGAGCCGGTCTACACCGATTTCGCCGCGCATCCGCTGCGCCTCACCCTGCGCGGCAGCGTGCAGACCGACCGGATCGGAATCAGCCAACTGGTGATCGAGCAGGATAGCGTGCTGCACGTGGACGCCCACGGCGAGCTGGCGCGCACCAGCGACGTCGGCTGGCAGCTTCGCACCGGCCGCCTGCGGCTCGCAGAGGCCACCCTGCCGGGCGCCTACACGACCTTCCTGCAGCCCTTCGTGGCCGGGACCGCGCTGGGCGACCTGGAAACGTCCGGGCTGCTGCGCGGCGAAATCGAGGTCCTCGATGGCGGCGTGGCGGACCTGTGGCTGGAACTGAGCGGCGTCAACCTCGACGACCGCGCCGCACGGCTGGCCATCTACGGCCTGAACGGCGACCTGGGCTGGGCGCCTGCCGGGGACGGCAGCCTGACGGCGCGCGCGCGGCCGGCCGACCTGCGCTGGTCGGGCGGTTTCGTCTACGGCATCCCCTTCGGCGCCGCGCGGCTGCGCATGGACGCCTACGCCGGGCGCTGGTCCCTGCCTTTCCCGGTCTCGATCCCCGTGCTCGATGGCGCGCTGGAGATCCAGCAGCTGGAGCTCGGCGACTTCGTGGCCGGCGACGACAACATTCAGTTCGAGGCGCGCCTTGCGCCGGTCAGCATGCGCGAGCTGTCCCGCGCGCTGGACTGGCCGCCGCTGTCGGGGCGGTTGTCCGGCACGCTTCCCCTGCTGCGCTACCAGGACGGCGTGTTGAGCATCGGCGGCGACCTGAGCGCCGAGGTGTTCGGCGGCACGGCCGCGATTCGGAACCTGCGCATCGAGCGCCCGTTGCAGCCGCTGGCGCGCCTGCAGGCCGACGTCGAGATACAGGGCGTGGAACTGGCCGGGCTCACCGAGGCGCTCTCCTTTGGCCTGATGACGGGCGAGCTGGACGGCTACGTGCGCGGCCTCGAGATGATCGACTGGGCCCCGGTCGCCTTCGATGCACGGATCTTCACGCCGCCCGACAGCCGGGCGCGCCAGCGCATCAGCCAGCGCGCGGTGGACAACATCGCGTCCATCGGCGGCGGCGGCGCCGGGGTGCTGTCCACCGGCTTCCTGCGCTTTTTCGAGGACTTCTCCTATGCAGGCTTCGCGCTCGGCTGCCGGCTCGAGCGCGACGTGTGCCGGATGTCCGGCCTCGAAGCGCGCGAGGAGGGCTACGTCATCCTGCAGGGCAGCGGCCTGCCGCGCATCGACGTGATGGGCTTCGCCCGCGACGTGAGCTGGTCGGCACTGGTAGAGCAGATCGCCGGCATCATGGAGGCGGAGGACCCCGAGATTCGGTGAACGCCGGGGCGCTGGGCAGGGTCAAACCCTGGCGAGTATGCTTTACTCATGACTATGCCGCGCCAAGGAGAATCAACATGCGCCGCCTGTCGCTGAAACTGCTGCTTGCCACCACCCTGTTCGCCGCCGCCTGCGTGACCATCAACGTGTACTTTCCGGCCGCGCAGGCCGAAAAGGCCGCCGACCGGATCATCTCGGACGTCTGGGGCGGCGAGCCCGCGACCCGTGAGAAGGACGGCGAGCCGCAAGGACGCCTCGATCCGCAGCGCTGGGCGCCAGACGCCGTCGAGCATGTCCGCCTCGCCGCTCTCTCTGCGCTCGACTTCATTGTGCCGCGCGCCGAGGCACAGGCGGACTTCGACATCGAGACGCCTGAGATCCGCGCACTGACCGCCTCGATGAACAGCCGCCATCGCCAGCTCAAGCCGAGCTACGATTCCGGCGCCATCGGCCTC
>CBDDRR010000176.1:0-5768 GCA_965233095.1 uncultured bacterium | reverse complement strand
GCTGCGGCTGCTTCGACGCCCTCACCCTCGCCGGGGTGTGCCCGCTGCCCACGTACGCAGCCAGGCCGGCCTGTTCGAGGTTCTGCTCGACCCCGACTACGGGGACAATGGCTGGATCTATCTTTCGCTGGCCCACGGCACGGCTGCCTCGAACGCGACGCGGGTGGTGCGCGGGCGGCTGCGCGACGGCGAGCTGCATGACCTCGAAGTCCTGTTTACGGCCAGCCCCGCGCGCAATACCTCGGTGCACTACGGTGGGCGCATGGCCTTCCTGGGCGATGGTACGCTGGTCATCGGCCTGGGCGACGGCTTCGATTTTCGCGAGGATGCGCAGCGGCTCGACAGCCATACCGGCAAGATCGTGCGCATCCACCGCGACGGCAGCATCCCCGCCGACAATCCCTTCGTCGGCCGCGCGGAAGCGCTCCCGGAGATCTATACTTTCGGACACAGGAACGTCCAGGGACTGGTCTACGACGAGCATACCGGCAATCTCTGGGCGCACGAGCACGGCCCGCGCGGCGGCGACGAGGTCAACCTGGTCCTGCCGGGCAGGAACTACGGATGGCCGGTTGCGACTTTCGGGGTGGACTATTCCGGCGCGCGCATCACGCCTTACACGGCGCGGCCCGGCATGGAGAGTCCGCGCGTGGACTGGACGCCCTCGATCGCGCCGTCCGGCATGGCTGTCTATCGTGGAGCACAATTCCCCGAGTGGCGGGGCGACCTGTTGGTGACGGCGCTGGTGGCGCGCGAGGTGCGGCGGGTAGCGCTCGACGGCGATCTCGTGACCGATGAGCAGTCGCTGTTCAGCGAGATCGGCGACCGGCTGCGGGACGTCAAGGTCGGGCCGGACGGCGCGGTGTACATCTTGACGGACCTGCCGCAGGGGCGGGTGCTGAGAATCTCGGCCGCGGATTGAGTAACGATCGCGGCCGCCGGAAATCCAGACAAGAAAGGAGAACGCCAATGGGCCTGTTCAGTTTCATTTCCAACGCCGGCGAGAAATTGTTCGGTAGCGACGACATCGACGAGAACGCGGTGCTGAAGCACATCACGGGCCTGGGCCTCAAGCTCAAGCCTTTTTCCGTCGTGGCGCACCAGAAGAACAAGATGGTGTCGTTGATCGGCTATGCCGAGACGCTGCAGGACAAGGAGAAGGCCATCCTCGCTGCGGGTAACATCAAGGGTGTGGAAAAGGTCGACGACCGGCTGAAGGTCGGCGCGCCGCCGGCCAGGGGCGCAGCGACCGCGACCGGGTCGGAGGCACCCGAGCCGGACGCCGACGAGATGCCCGACTCGCAGTTCTACACGGTGAAGTCCGGGGACACGCTGTCGAAGATCGCACGCGAATTCTACGGCAACGCGAACAAGTACCCGGTGATCTTCGAGGCAAACAAACCCATGCTCAGCGACCCGGACCGCATATATCCCGGCCAGGTGCTGCGTATTCCCAAGGCCTGATTGAAACAGGCGGCGTCCGCGGGGACGCCGCCTCCCGACCGATGCAGCGCCCGTCCGGCGGCCGGGCGGCGCTTCGTGTCGCTCAGTACTCCAGGACGCGCGGCAGCTTCTTGGCCTGCGCGACCCATTTGGCGACATCGGCTTCGGTCGGCGCGCGCCGCGACAGCTTCTTGGCCGTGTTCACCTTGGCCATCGCCGCGGCCAGGTTGGCCGCATTGCGCTGGGCAAGCTCGGGCACCGTGTCGACGCCGGCGGCTTCCAGCAGCTCGGCGTACTCCGAGCCGATTCCGCTGATGCGGTACAGGTCAACCATGTTGGCCCACTTGCCCAATCGCTTGGACGAGATGCCGGTCCGGGTGGCCAGGTCGGCACGCTGCTTGGCCGTCTTGCAGGCCGCGAGGAGACCGTCGGTGTCCTTGATGGCGGCTGCTTTCAGCTTCTCCGCGTAGACCTTGCCGACGCCTTCGAGATCGTCAATCTTGTAGTTGGCCATTGTTTGTCTTCTTCTCCCTTGAGTTCGGGGCCGGGCCGGCCGGACTAACCACCGGCTCAATTCACCCGGACAAATGAATGCTGCGATGCCGCAAAATACGCTCGCAAGCATGATTTTATTGGTTTTGGCGCGAACAATCGAGTTGCGCGGCGATAGCGCTCAATGCAGCTGGTCCAGCATCGAGCCCTCGGAGATCGGTCGGCCCAGCGAGAAGTGCAGCGTTACGCTGTCGTTGTCAGCGGCGCCAAGGCTGAGCAGCAGCGGTCCGGCCAGCGTGCGGGCGCCGACCGTTAGGGATGCGCCGAGCACTGTGCCCTCGTCGATGCCGTCCAGCCGGTCGCTGACATTGACTGCCTGCAGCCCTAATCCGGCGAAAAACATCTGGCCGAACAGCGCCCGGCTGTCGCCGACCTGGAGCAGCCAGGTGGCGGAGGCGGACCAGTAGCCTTCACCGCGGAGCTCGCCGCGAGACAGCGCCGGGAAGCTGCGGATGCCGCCCACCTGGAAGTCGCGGTAGCGTGGCAGGGTTCCGCTCAGCGTCTCGCCGGCGCCGGCCGCGAGCACCAGCAGCATGTCGCGCCAGCGAGTGGTGCGCCCGGCGACGGCCTCTATCACCTCGTAGGACTGCTCGCCGCCCATCCAGCCGGCCGAGCGGGCCAGCTCCAGCGCCGCGTAGCTGCCTTTCGAGGGAAGCGCCGCCGCATCGCGCGTGTCATAGACCGCGCCGAAGGTGATGCTCGCATCTCGCCTGGTCGCCTCGTCGACGACCGCGACCGTGCCGATGTCCAGCTCGAACTCGTGAAGTCCCCAGCGGACGCCGGAGCGAACACGTGCGTGGTTGCCGAGATTCAGGCCGAGGTCGAGCTGCGCCTCGGCCTGGAGCAGGTCGAAGCGCGCGACCCGGTCGCCGTCGTCGAAAATGTCCTCCAGCGTGCGCCGCCCCACCAGGCCGGCCTCTACGAAAAATCGCTGCGGCACGTCCAGTGGCTGATAGAAAGCGGTGCCCAGCTCGGAGACCTGGCCGAGCTGCAGCGAGTTGTGCCACTGGCCGCCGAGCGCGTTGACCCACTCCCGTCGATGGTCGGCACGCAGGGCGAACAGCACATCGCCGCCGGAGGATCCGGACAGGCCCAGGTCGAAGCGCAGGAAGTCCCTGCCGCCGGGCCGCTCGACAGCATCGATCTCCAGCGCCTGGCCACCGTCGGGTTGCGGCCGGAGCCGGTAATCGACGCGCGCAAAATCGCCGCTGGCGAAGATGCTGTTCATGTCCGTCTCCAGCTCGGCCAGCGTCACCTCGTCGCCGGAGCGGGATGCCATGCGGGTCGCAAGATAGTCGGCGGAGGCATGCTGCAGCGGACCGAAGGTGATGTGCTTGATGCGCACCGGTGCAGGTTCGGGCGCGTTGATCTGCTCGCGCCAACGTCGATATTCGTCCTCGGGAAGAGCGTAACGGCGCAGCGACTCCGCCATGGATCTGGCTGCTGCCTCACCCAGCGGAATCGTATCGTGCACCCGCGCAAAGTCGCCTGCGCCGATGTCGCCGACCGGTACCTTGATGGCGATGTCATCCGCCTTGAGCGTGGCGAGCTGGGCGCGCTCATTGGCGATGATCATTGCATCGATGGAACGACCGGTCAGGGCGAAAATGGACTGCAGCTCCTCCGTGGGCGGCAGCGGCAATTCGATGGCGACGACGATCGCCACATCGGCGCACAGGTCCCGGGCGACGTCCACGGGGAGATTACGCATCATCCCGCCGTCGACCAGCACCTGGTCGCCCACGACCACCGGCGCGAATACGCCCGGTACAGCCATGCTGGCGCGCATTGCCCGGGTGAGATCGCCGCTGTCGAGCACGACCATCTCGCCCGCACCGAGGTCGGTCGCCACTGCGCGAAACGGGATCGGCAGCGCATCGAAATCCTCAATCCGGCGGGCATTGCCGACCAGCAGGCGCAACAGCTCTTCGATGTTCTGGGTGGACAGCACTCCGCCGTCGCCGCGCAATCGCCCGTCGCTGATGGCGAACTGGATGTTGTTGCTGTAGGTGATGCCGGCCAGCTTGCGCTGCATCGGCATCAGCGACCGCTGCCCACGCAGGCCGAGCACGGCCGTCCAGTCAATAGCGAGGAACTCGCGCTCGATGCGTGCCGCCGGCGCGCCCGCAGCAAAAGTCGCACCGACCAGCGCCCCCATGCTGGTACCCGCTATGCAGTCCACCGGCACCCGCAATTCGTCGAGCACCTTGAGCACGCCGATATGCGCGCCGCCCCGGGCGCCGCCGCCGCCGAGCACGAGCCCGATACGCGGCCGGTCTCCCCGGGCCTGGGCCTCCGCCAGCGCGTCCTGGGCGTCGACCTGCGAATGCGGCGCCAGCAGCACCAGCGTGATCGTGAGCTGCTGCAGCCATGCCGTCGATCGCACGGTCTGATTCATGACGCGAATCGCGCCTACCTTGGCTCCGGCGGCTTTTCCGAGCTCCCCGGGGACCGGCCCGCGGGTGGTGAGTCTTCCAGCTGCTCCGGTTCCTGCGGCGGCTCAGGTTCCCTCGGTGACTCCGGCTCCGGCTCCGGCTCCGGCTCAGGCCCCCGCTCGGCGTCCAGTTCGGTCTCCAGCTCCGGATCCCTTTGCGGCGGCTCCGCGGGCTCCGCAGGTTGCGGCGTTTCCGGCGGCGGTGGCGGCGCTACCTCGGCGAGCCGCCGCTGCTCGGGCCTCGCCAGCCGGCTGTCAACGGACTCTCCCCGGATTGCGCCAAGCTGGCGGGCGCTCGACGCCAGGTGCTCGTAGAGACCGCGATAATCGGCCGTGACCTTGTCGAACAACTCGGCGGTGCGCTCGAAATGACTGCTGACTTCCTGGCGGTAGTCGCGCAGGTCCTCGCGCGCTGCGTCGCGTTCCCGCTGAAGCGCCGTGAGCTTCGCCGCCGAGCCCGGCCAGAGTCGTCCCACGCTGAAACCCAGCGCGATCCCGACCGCGACCACGAGAAGCCATCCCACGGTGCTCATTTGTCTCCCTCCCTGTTCAGGTCACTTGAGCGCGCCAGCGAGCGCGCTGCCCAAAGTATAGCGCGACCCCCGTTGCACCCTAGGACATGCGGCCGTGCTCGAGCGGGCGCTCACGATGCATCAGCAGCCACTGGGCATGTTCCTCGAGAGCTGCGTCGCCCAACGCCTTGAGGATCTGACGGCGCATCCCGTCGGAGCTCGTCGTCTCGAGTTGGCGGCGCGCGTTGCGGAATATGCGCGCCATGAACAGGTACTGCTTGATGAGCTCTTTCTCCGCCCGCTTCTGCGCATAGGCCTCGCGAATGGCGGCGATCAGCGGCAGCACGCCCATGAGCACGATCAGCAGGTCCTGGCCGCTCGCCGGCATCAGCTGCCCGAACAGGGCCAGCAGAATGGCGACTGACATGCCCGCCCACAGGCAGAATCTGCCGATCGCTGCGGTGCGGCGCGACAGGCTCGTGCGCTCGACTGCCTTGCGCTCGTAGTAGGCGAGCTGCCCGCCGCCGGGATGCGGCTCGCCGACCCATTCGCGCCGGGCGAAGTCGAGCCCCTCGCGCGTGGGCGAGGCGATGTCGCCCAGCCGCCCGGTGTAGCGCATCACGTTTCGGATCCAGCCGAGCTCCACGTCCTGCTTTTGCAGGAAATTGTCGTGTGCGAACTTGGAGGTGCGCCCGGCGGTCACGCCGGCGGCGATCCAGTAGCACTGGACGCGCAGGCCCTCGGCGAGGGCGCGGTAGTCGAGATACTTCCGGTGCCAGCCGCCCCGCTCGGCGACACGGTAGATCAGCACGCCGGCGGCAAAGAAC
>CBDDRR010000175.1:0-3248 GCA_965233095.1 uncultured bacterium | reverse complement strand
TCCCTGCAGGCTCGCTCGCGCACGTCCTGTGCGCGCGCGCCGCGCAGCCCGCCACCGACCCACCCAGCCGCTGCGGCGTCGCATACTCAGTCGCTGTTGCGGTGCTTGCCGGGTCGCGGACTGAGCCACATGTGGATGTCGGCGCTGGCGACGAGTTGGCCGGCGGCGTCGCGCAGCTCGACCTCGATGGTGGCAGGGTAAGGCTCGGCAGTGGAGCGCAGCTCGGTGGCCGGCGTGGCCACCGCCGTGATCCGGCCGGCGGCCTTTTTCAGGTAACGCACCGTCATGTCCTGCGGAATCCAGCGCATGTCGCGCGGAATGCTGACGTCGGTGACCAGCCCGGCGCACAGCTCGGCGAGGTTGCACAGCGCGATGGCATGCACGGTGCCGATATGGTTCTGCACGCGCCGGCGGTGCTCCAGGTACGCCTCGCAGCGGCCGGGTTCGAGCCGCACCAGGCGTGGCGCGATGGACGCGAAGTACGGGGCCTTCAGGCACACGATCCGGGTGAACAGCCTGCGCCCGAAGCCGCTGCCTCCCAGCCGCCGCCACAGGCGCATCGCCTGCACTTCACTCGCCATGTCGCTGCTTCCTTTGCCATTCGCGTCCGATGCGAATCATGCACCAGAATTTCCGCGGCCGCAGCCGTGCCAGGCGGCCTGCGCGGACGCCGTGAATACGTCCCTGTAGGCTCGCTCGCGCACGTCCTGTGCGCGAGCGCCGCGCAGCCCACCCGGCACGTCCAAGGCCGCTGCACCTGCGAAGGATCGACGCCTCCACGACCACTGCGATTACGCCCGCCGGCAATGTCAGCGATTGCGTCGCAGGCGCGACCGGCGCGTCACCAGCAATATCGCAGCGAGCCGGGGGTGCGTGAGGCCCGCCGAGCGAGCTCAAGATTTCGCCGAGCGAGGGGGGCCTCGCGCGGCGCCGGCTCGCGGTCGAACGTGGCGCCGGCCCGCGGTCCGGCCGCGGAAACATGGCGTCTGGTCCCGGTGGGGCCGTCAGGCGTTAGCGTGGCCGCTGCCCTGCAGCCGCTGGATCAGCGTCTGCAGGAACATGCGGTTGAAGCGCAGCTGGCAGGCGGCGGAAAGCGTCTCCAGCAGGGTCGAGCTGACTTGCAGCAGCGTCACGGGCCCGAGCGCGCGGATGGTCGCCTGGCGGCGTGCATTGGGCACCACGCTGCTCTCGCCGAAGCAGTCACCCGGGGCCAGCTGACCGAGCTGCTTGCCGTCCACCTCGACGGCAACCTCGCCCGCAATGATCACGTAAAAACGATCGTCCATCTCGCCCTGGCGGACGATCTCCTGCTGCGGGGCGTACTCGCGCCATTCCGCGGCCTTGATGAGCTCGCGGATCTCGGTGTGCGAGAAGTCGTGGAAGAAGCGCAGGCCACGCAGCATCGCGACGCGCTCGCGCTCGTCGAGTGCGTCACGGGTGTTGCGCAGGGTCTGGTGAATGCGCGTCAGCGCCGCGGCAAACTCCAGCCCGTTGCTGAAGCGGTCCTCGGGCTTCTTGCGCATGGCCCGCCACACCACTTCCTCGAGCTCCTCCGGAACATCGGGACGCAGCTTGTGGACCGGGTGCGGCGTAGCGAACACGATCTGGTGCAGCAACTTGGCGAGATTGGCCGCCTTGAAGGGCCGCCGCCCGGTCAGCAGCTCGTACATGACGGCGCCGAGCGCGTACAGGTCGGAACGCGGCCCGATCTCCTCGGCCTTGATCTGCTCCGGCGACATGTAGCTCGGCGAACCGGCGACGCCGCGGATGACTGAAACCTCGTTGTCCACCCACAGGGCGATGCCGAAGTCGATGACACGCACTTCGTTGCTCATCGTCAGCATGATGTTGCTGGGCTTGATGTCGCGATGCACGACGCCGCGGGTGTGCGCGTAATGCATGGCGCGCACGGTATTGAAGATGATGCGGACGACTTCCTCGATCGGCAGCAGGTTGTCGGGCCGGCAGTAGGCGGAGAGCGTCCGGGCGCCGTGCACGTGCTCCATGACGACGTAGTAGCGCCCGTTCTCCTCGCCGGCGTCGAAGATCGGCAGGATGTTCGGGTGCTGCAGCCGGCCCACCATCTGGGCCTCGTTGAAGAACATCTTGCGCGCCACCCGCAGCTCGCTCTCGTCCTCGCCGCTGGGCTCCTTGTAGAGCTTGATGGCGACGTCGCGGCCGTAGAAGGGATCGTGCGACAGGTAGACCGTGCCGGAGCTGCCCCGGCCCACCTCGCGGATGATGCTGTACTTGCCGATCTTGTCCGGCATGTCGCCCTTGACCGGGCGCGGCGCATCCATTTCGTTCGGTTCGACGCTCATTGAATCCCCAGGGCGAACATCAACCCGAGGAGCACCAGTGCGCCCCAGGCTGCCGCCATGACGTCGTCCACCATAATGCCCAGCCCCCCGGCCACGCCGTGATCCAGTTGGCGAATCGGCCACGGTTTGACGATGTCGAAGAATCGGAACACCACGAATCCGGCCAGTGCCCAGCCCCATCCCGCGGGCACCACCAGCATCAGCGCCAGGTAACCGACAATCTCGTCCCAGACAATGGCGGGGTGGTCATGAGCTCCCAGCCGGCGGGCGCTCTCGCCGCACAACCAGACGCCGACGGCAAACATCAGCGCCACCACCAGGATCCGCAGCTCCAGGCCGAGGGGCCGCAACAGCGGGTCGAGCAGCACGCCGACCAGGGTCCCGGCCGTGCCGGGCGCCCACGGCGCCAGGCCCGAGCCGAAGCCAAGTGCGAAGAAGTGCACCGGGTCGCGCAGCAGGCGCGGCGACAGCGCGGTCATTCCGCCGGCTCGCGGAACGGGTCCCAGCCGCCCGCCGCCCGGACGACTCGCCGCCCGTTGCGGAGCAATTCCAGTCCCGGCTCGGCGCGGATGGCGCCGATCCGCACCGGCGGCGCCTCCCAGCCTGCGGCCGCAGCGAGCAATTCAGGCTCCCGCCCCGCCGTGACGGTAAAACACAGCTGGTAATCGTCGCCACCGTCGAGCGCCATGGCGAGGCCCTCCGCGGCGCCGGCGGCTGCGGCGCCTTGCGCCAGCGGCACCTTCTCGAGCTCAACGATCGCGCCGACCCCGGACGCCGTGAGCACATGGCCGAGGTCCTGCAACAGGCCGTCGGACACGTCGATCGCGGCCCCGGCCAGGCCCCGCAGTCCGCGGCCCTCCACCAGTCGCGGCTGCGGCCGCAGGAAGCTCGCGGCAGCGTCGCGCGCGCCGCGACGCCAGGCCGCCA
>CBDDRR010000174.1:0-12535 GCA_965233095.1 uncultured bacterium | reverse complement strand
CTCCTGGCTGGTGGAACGGCGCGTGCTGCTGCCGCACGACGCCGCTGCGGGGACGCTCGACACGCAGCAGCAGCCGGGCGCCTTCGCCGTCAACCGGTCCGCCGGCGACCAGCCCGCCTGGCAGTTGCTGGAGCCGGACGGCCGTATCCCGGTGTACTTCGTGCCGCACATGGAGAACCACTATCCGCTGGCGCTGGGCATGATCGCCGCCGCCATGCGGGTCCATGCGGGCGGCAAACTGGTGGAGCGCTTCCAGTTCCTGCCGATCACTTTCATGAGCCCGCAGGAGCTGCTCGACGGTCCATACCGGCGTTTTGGCCCCGGCGTCTGGCTGTTTTCCAATTACATGTGGTCGCTGGCTGTGAACCTGCAGGTCTCGGCCGCGGTCAAGCGCCTCGACGGGCGCAACCTGACGATTCACGGCGGGCCGAGCACGCCCAACTACGAGGGCGCCTGCCGGGAGTTCTACGCCAGGCACGGCTCAGTGGACATGGCGGTGCACGGCGAGGGAGAGGTCGCCACGGCCGAAGCGTTCGAGTGCCTGCGGCGCGACCCGGACGGGGGCATCGGCTTTGATCCCGACTCACTGGCGAAGGTGGCCGGCCTGTCCTTCCGCGATCCGGCCGATACGGCGCGGGTCGTGCGCGCTCCTGCGCGCATGCGGCTGCGCCAGCTCGACACCTTGCCCTCGCCGTACCTCGAAGGCGTGTTCGACGATTACGCCGGTCGCGTCGAGGCGGCGATCGTCGAGACCAACCGCGGCTGTCCATTCGCCTGCACCTTCTGCGACTGGGGCTCGGCCACCAACGGCAAGATCGCAAAATTCGAGCACGGCCGGGTGCGTGACGAGATCGAGTGGATAGGCCGCAACAAGGTGCGGGTGCTGTGGATCGCGGACGCGAATTTCGGCATGTTACCGGCGGACCTCGACTTTGCTGAATGGGTGGTGGAGATCAAGCGCCGCTACGGCTTCCCCCAGGAGGTGGTCGTCAACTACACCAAGAACGCCAACACGCGGCTGGCCGACATCATCCGCGTCTTCTCCGGTGCGGGCATCGTCAGCCAGGGCATCATCTCCATCCAGACTACGGACGAGGAGACGCTGCGCATCATCGACCGCCAGAACATCAAGACCTCCAAGTACGACGAGCTGCTGCAGGTGTTTGCCGATGCGGGCTTGCCGCTGTCCACCGACCTGATGATTGGCCTGCCGGGCGCGACGGTGGAGAGCTTCGCACGCGACCTGCAGCGCTACCTGGATGTCGACGTCGCTGTGAAGGCCTACCCCACCCAACTGTTGCCCAACAGCCCGATGGCCGCGCCGGAGTACCGCGAGAAGTATCGTATCGAGGTCGACGCAGAGGATTTCGTGGTCGCCTGCCACAGTTTCACGCGCGAGGACCTCGCGCGCATGAAGGTGCTCAACAACGTCTATGTCGCCACCGAGGGCTACGGCGCGCTGCGGCTCGTCTATCGATTCCTGCAGTGGGATCACGGCATCCAGGCCACCGACGTCATGCAGGCACTGGTGGACCAGGTGGCCGACGCGCCGGACCGCTTTCCGGCCATCACCTGGGTGATGCGCTTCTTCGCGGTCGAGAAACACATGCCGGGCGGCTGGCGCGCGTTCTACGACGAGGTTGCGGACTTCGCAGGCACGCGCTGGGGCATCGAGCGAGACAGCGCCTTCGACGCGGTGCTGCGGGCGAACGAGCTGTCCATGCCCGACGAGGCGCGCAGCTATCCGCTGGCGGTGGAGCTGCCACACGACATCGCGGCATGGTTCCGCGCCCATGGCGCGCGCGCCGCAACCGGTGCCAGGCCGCTCACCGGCTATCCGCCGGGCAGCTTCGCGGTGGATGACCCGGACGGGCTGGCACGCATTGACCGGGAGCACCTGCAGTACGACAGCCACCAGTACTTCTGGGAGCTGCGCTCGCCTGTCGCACGCATCTGCTCGCCGGCCGGACATTCGCAGGGCGTCGCGGCCTGACGCCTGCTGCTAGCCGTTCTCCAGTCGTGCCGCTGCGTGCAGCTCGTCGTCGTCTCCCGCTGTGATGGCAATAATCATCGGGCTGCAGCAGACGCTGCAGTCCTCGATGATTTCCTGCTCAGCATCCAGGCAATCGACGACGATCTCCACCTGTTCCCAGCAGTTCGGGCACTGCAGCAACATTGTCTGGAGGGCTTCCATCGACGCGGGTGCCTCGGTCATCGGCTGTAAGGTAACGCTACATTGAATGTAGACCATCGGCGACCAGAGTCGAGGACCGTCAGTCAGGAAAGTAGACCGGGTCGCACTGCACCTCGGTGAGCACCGAATTCGCGATGAAACAGGCCTCGTGCGCTTCGTGGTGCATGTGCCTGAGTTCCTCGGGGGACGGCCGCGGGTCGCCGGAGAAGCGGACGGCCGGGCGCAACAGGACCAGGGTCATCGCGGTCTTGCCGTCGGCATTGTTGCCCATCCGCCCCAGCGGCGTGTCCCTGTACTCGTCCACGCGGAAACCGTATTTCCTTGCAATGCCGAGAAACCACAGCATGTGGCAGGAGGACAGGGAGGCCACGAACGCCTCCTCCGGGTCCATCGCGGCCGGGTCGGACAGCGGCACCGGCACGACGTGGGGGGACGAGGAACCCGGCACCTCCAGCTCGCCATCGAAGCGCAGCCGATGACGCCGGCTGTAACGGCCGTCGACGAAGGGCTGCTCGCCGCGCTCCCAGCGGACCTCGAGGGTGAAATCCGTGTCCGCCATGAGGAAGCTCCTCGACTTCAGTGCCCGCGTGGACCGGCCACCTGGTCAGCCGGCCTTCTTGTCGGCCGCATCCTGCTCGGCCTCGTCCAGGTCGGCCGCGTCCTGCTCGGCCACCACCTTGGCGATTTCGCCGCGCCGCCGTTCCGCTTCCAGGTCGCTGTCGGCCAGCGGCGCCTTGACGACGATCTCGTAGAGGTCCTTGCGGCGGTCCTTCAGGTTGGTGACGCTGCCGATCTCGTGCAGCTCCTTCAACAGGTCCATGTCGAGGTCGGCGATCACCGTCATCTCGGTGTTCGGCGTGGTCTCGGCCTTGATGGAGTTGGTCGGAAAGGCGAAATCGGCGGGCGTGAAAATGGCCGACTGGCCGTACTGCACGTCCATGTTGTGTACCTGCGGCAGGTTACCGACCGAGCCGGCGATGGCCACGTAGCACTCGTTCTCCACCGCGCGCGCCTTGGCGCAGATCCTCACGCGCATGTAGGCGCTCTGGGTATCAGTGAGGAACGGCACGAACAGGATGTGCATGTCCTGGTCAGCGCAGATGCGCGCCAGCTCGGGGAACTCGACGTCGTAGCAGATCAGGATGCCGATGCGGCCGCAATCGGTGTCGAACACCGGTACGCGGTCCCAGCCGGACATGCCCCAGATGGAGATTTCGTCAGGCGTCGGGTGAATCTTGCGTGACTGGTCCCAGCTGCCGTCGCGTCGCAGCAGATAGCTGACGTTGTAGAGTCGC
This sequence comes from uncultured bacterium, assembly GCA_965233095.1. Taxonomy (GTDB): domain Bacteria; phylum Pseudomonadota; class Gammaproteobacteria; order Steroidobacterales; family XN24; genus XN24. The sequence goes on along the minus strand of CBDDRR010000174.1, from coordinate 9,046 downwards.
TCGTGCTCCACCAGGGGCATCGACCCGGCGATGATGTTGATGTTGTAGGACACGGCCAGCTCGAGGAAGCGCTTGCGGATCCACTCGGTGTGCCGGGACATCTCGCGGATGGCCTTTGGCTCATCGAGGTTGTTGAACTCCGCCATCAGCGGCGCGTTGAAGAACTCCGGGAACAGGATGAAATCGGCCTTGTAGGCCGAAATGGCGTCAACGAAGAACTCCACCTGGCTCATCAGCGCTTCGCGGTTCTCGAACAGCCGCATCTGCCATTGGACCAGCCCGATGCGCACAACGCTGCGTGGGCGGTTGATGAGCTTGGGCTTTTCCTCGTAGTAGATGTTGTTCCACTCGAGCAAGGTGGCGTAGCCGAGCGACTGGGTATCCCTCTCGAGGTAGTTGCGCAGCAGCTTCTTGACGTGGAAGCCGTTGGACAGCTGGAAGGTCAGCGTCGGGTCGTAAATGTTCTTCAGCCGCACCTGCTCGATGTACTCTCGCGGGGTCATGCGGTCGGCGTACTTCTCGTAGTTCGGGATGCGTCCGCCGGCCATGATGGCGCGCAGGTTGAGGTTCTCGCACAGCTCCTTGCGCGCGTCGTACAGCCGCCGCGCCAGGCGCATGCCGCGATATTCCGGGTGGACGAACACCTCGATGCCGTAGAGCACGTCGCCCTCGGAATCGTGGGTGCTGAAACTGTGGTTGCCGGTGACCTCGCGGAAGGTGTGGCGGTCGCCGAAGTCGTCGTAATCGATGATCAGCGACAACGCCGAGGCCACCACCTTGCCATTGACCTTGACGCACAGCTGGCCCTCGGGGAACACTTCGAGCAGCTTCTCGATGGCGGCGTGCGGCCAGTAGTCGCCGCCCAGGTCGGCGTAGGCCTCCTCCATGGCCTTGCGCAGCTGGTTGTAGTCGGCCAACTCGAGGTTGCCGAGCTCGATCATCATGCCGGATTCTTCGCTCACGGGGCCTGGCTCTCAGTGCGGCAACGGGGATATGCCCCATTCTCGCAGAAAACGGGGCATGGCCCCATTTCCGGTCACCAGCGCTCGGGTACGCGTTCGATCTGCAGCGCGGGCGGCTCATAATCGCCCGGGTCCTGCCGCTCCGGCAGCTCCGGCGCCTCCCAGGCCACCTCGGTCCAGGGCACCTGGTCAAGCAGGTGGGCGATGCAGTTGAGCCGCGCGCGTTTCTGGTCGTTGGCGTCGACCAGGTACCAGGGCGCCCAGCTGGTGTGCGTGTGGGCGAAAATCTCGTCGTAGGCACGTGAGTAGTCGTACCAGCGTCGCCGTGCCTCGAGGTCCATCGGCGACAGCTTCCAGTGCTTGGTCGGGTCGGTCATGCGGCTCCTGAAGCGCTCTTCCTGCTGCTCCGGGCCGACGTCCAGCCAGTACTTCACCAGCCGGATACCGCTCTGTACAAGCGCCAGCTCGAAGCCCGGGCAAGTGCGCATGAACTCCTCGTACTCGTGGTCCTCGCAGAAGCCCATGACCCGCTCGACGCCGCCGCGGTTGTACCAGCTGCGGTCAAACAGCACGACCTCACCCGCGGCCGGCAGGTGCTGGACATACCGCTGGTAGTAAAACTGTGTGCGCTCGCGGTCGTTGGGTGCCGGCAAGGCGACGACGCGGAAGACGCGCGGGCTGACCTTCTCGACGATGCGCTTGATGACTCCGCCCTTGCCGGCCGTGTCTCGTCCCTCGAACACCACTACGATCCGCTCGCCGTGCTCCTTCACCCAGCGCTGCATGCTGCTCAGGTCTGCCTGCAATCCAGCCAGCGCCTTCTTGTAGACCTTGCCCTTCAGCTTGCCGGGTTGCCCGGTGTCCTTGCCCGCATTCGACTTCTTTCTGGGCATCAATTGCTCCTGTGTGTGCGTCCGCACGCGCCGTCAGACAAGGTGGTCGGCGACATAGCGCGCCATGGCCTCCTCGGGGAAAATGACTTCGACTTTGCCGATCTTGCGCAGGATCTTGGCGTGCAGCGCATCGATGCCCTTGACGATGACGCGCTTCGCGCCAAGCTCCAGCACGTACATCGCGGTCACGATGCTGCGGTTGGCGTGATCGCCCATCGAGATGAACACGGCGCTGGCGCCAGCGACGTCGAGGGTCCTGAGCACCTCCTCGTCCGCGCCGTCGGCGACCAGTGCGCTGCTGAGCAAATCTTCGAGCCGCTGCACGGCGGCCTCGTCGTTGTCGAGGCCGGTGACCTTGTGCTCATGCTCGGCAAGTCGCCGCGCGAGGGCAGCACCGAAGCGGCCCAGGCCGATGACGATGAACCTGGAATGCTTGTCAGCCAACGATCACCTCGCTTTCCGGATACCGGATCTTTGGACCTTTCGGCCCACGCAGCAGCAGCGATACCATCGCCAGGGGGCCCACTCGGCCGAGCAGCATCATTGCCACCACCACGAGCCGGGACGACTCGCCGAGGTCCGCCGTGACGCCGGTGGACAGCCCGACCGTACCCAGCGCCGACACCGCCTCGAACATCATGTCCATGAAATGCCCACCCGCGTCGGCATGCGGCTGGTCATGCGTCTCGAGAATCAGCAGCAGCATGATCCCCGTCAACAACACCAGAGCGTAGACCACCACGACGGCGGCTGCCGTCGCCAGCACGCGCATGGGGATGCCGTGCCGGAAGGCCGTGGTCTGCCAGCGGCGACGCAGCAGCGACACGCCCTCGGCAGCCAGTACTGCAACGGTCGACACCTTGACGCCGCCGGCGGTCGAGCATGCGCCGCCGCCGATGAACATGAGCAACAGCAATACGAACAGCGTCGGATAGGCGAAATGCTCGACCGGCAAGGTGGTGAAGCCCGCGGTACGCGCCGTGACTCCCTGGAAGAACGCGTGCATCAGCGCCTGGCCCGCCGGCATCCCGGCAAGCGCGCCATGTCGCTCCGCCAGCCACACGGCGATCGTGCCGCCCGCCAACAGGATCACGGTGGCGCTGATCACCATCTGGCTGTGGAAGCGCAGGCCGCGGCGATCATGGCCGCGCCGCCGGGCATGCAGGATATCGAGCAGCACGGGGAAGCCCAGGCCGCCGGCAATGATCAGTGCCGACATGGTGAGGACGATCACCGGGTCGCCGGCCCAGGGCGCCAGGCTGGCATCCTGCAGCGCGATGCCGGCGTTGCAGAAGCCGGACACGGCGTGAAACACCGCCCACCACAGGACTTCCGCGAATGGCCCGTCGCCGAGCCGCGCCACGAACAAAGCCAGCGCCCCCACGGCCTCCACCGCGAGGGATATCCCGAGCACGAGCAGGATCAGCCGGCCTATGTTGGCGCTGAGGGGCGCCCCGAGGGTCTCGCTGGTGAGCAGGCGATACTGCACCGGCTGGTGACCGGTCAGGCTGACGAACAACAGGGTGCCGATGGACATGATGCCCAGGCCGCCGAGCTGGATCAGCAGCAGCACCACGAGCTGTCCCGTGAAGCTCAGGTCGGTGGCCATGGATCGCACCATCAGCCCGGTGACCGAGGCTGCGCTGGTGGCGGTGAACAGGGCGTCGCTTAAATCCAGCGGATCCGCGCCGACCGCACGGCAGGCAGGCAGCAGCAACAGCGCGGTGCCGACTGCGACCAGGCCGATGTACCAGGCGAACAGCATCCTGGCCGGGTAGCCGGCCACGGCGCCGACGAACTTGACCAGTCCCTGCTGCACTGCCTCGGTCCTAGTCCGGGGCGACGATCGCCTCGTCGGCCAGCATGATGGGGATGCCGTCGCGCACCGGGTAAATGCGGGCGCCGTCGGCAGTGACGAGCGCTTCCTCGAGCTCCGCCTCCACCTTGCGGCCGTCCTCGTGCTTGAGCTCGCCGGCGGCGATGGCGGCATTCAGCGCTCGCAACCGGTCCTTCGGGGCAATGGCGACGGTCTCCCGGCTCACCGGGCAGCGCAGGATTTCGACAAGCTTTCGATCGATCATGGCGACGGTTCCTTGTGTCAGCTCAGCGCGCGCCGCGCCTCACGAATGCGGCCAGCAGGTAGCCGAGGCCCGCCAGCACAATGATCACGGGCCCGGAAGGGAGGTCCGGAGCGTAGGAGAGGGCGAGGCCGCCGGTGGTGAACAGCATGCCGAGGAGGACCGCGAGGCCCATCATGGCGGCCAGCGAGTGCGTGAAGCGGCCGGCGATCGCCGCCGGCAGGGTCATCAGCGCGATGACCAGGATCAGGCCGACCACCTGGATGAGCATCACCACCGTCAGCGCCACCAGCACCAGCAGCAGCAGGTAATAGCGCTCCACCATGAGGCCGCGCACCCGCGCGAACTCCGGGTCGAAGCACACCGCCAGGAACTGGCGGAAGAACAGCCCGACCAGCACCAGGATGACGACGTCCAGCGCCGCGATGAGCTGCAGGTCGCTCGACGACATCATCAGCAGGTTGCCGAACAGGTAGCCCATCAGGTCGACGCTGTAACCTGGCGTCTTGGCGATGAAAAGGATGCCGACCGCCATGCCGAGCGCCCAGATGGCCGAGATGGCGGTGTCCTCGCGTTCAGCGAAACGCAGCTTGACCCAGCCGATCACCAGCGCGGCGATGACGGCGGCCACCAGCGCGCCCGCCAGGGGGTTGGCGCCGAAATACCACGCGACGCCCATGCCGCCGAGCACGGCGTGCGCGATGGCGCCGGCCAGCAGGCTGATCCGCTGCACCACCACGTAGCTGCCGACCACGCCGCAGCCGATGCTCGCCAGCAGCCCGCCGGCCAGCGAGCGCTGCAGGAACTCGTGCTCGAGAAGTGCCTGGAAGAACTCCATCACTGCTTGCCCCGCGGCGCTTCGTGATGAGGGTGCGCGTGGTGTACGGCGCGCACCGGGTGGCCGTACAGCTCGTTGATGACCTCGCCGGTGACGTCGCTGGTGCCGTGGCAGATGAGGGTGCGGCTGATGCAGGCGACCCGTTGCACAAAATCGGTCACGAAGCCGACGTCGTGCGATACCAGCACGATGGCCATGCGGTCGTTCAGCCGGGCGAGCAGCGCGAAGATGTCTTCCTCGGCGCGCTGGTCGAGGTTCGAGGTCGGCTCGTCGAGCAGCAGCAGGCGCGGTTCCGCGGCCAGCGCGCGCGCGATCAGCACGCGCTGCAGCTCGCCGCCCGACAGCGCGCTCAGCGGCCGATCGGCCAGCTCGGCCAGCTCGGTTTCCTCGATGGCGCGCGTCGCGGCGGCGCGGTCGGCCGTGCTCCAGCGGAGCGTGAAGCCTCCGCCGAGCCGGCCGAGCAGTACGGCCTGGGCGACGGTGATGGGGAAGTCGCGCGAGAACAGTGCGAACTGTGGTACGTAGCCGATCTCGTCGCGCGCCTCGTGCGGCGCACGGCCGAACACCCGCACCTTGCCCTGGCGCGGCCTGAGCAGGCCGGCCGCAAGCTTCAGCAGCGTGCTCTTGCCGCCGCCGTTGGGGCCGATCAGTCCAATCAGCTCGTGCGAGCCGATCTCGAGGTCGACGTTCTCGACGACGTCCGGCCCGTCGCCGTAGCCAAAACTCACGCCCTCGAAACTCAGCGAGGCGCTCATCGGGCGTCGCCGGGCGCGGCGAGCGCATTTGCCATGCGCAGCGACACCTGCCGCAGGTTGCTGATGTAGTCCACCGCCAGGGGATCCGCCTCGACCACCCCGGCGCCGAGCGCCTCGGCGACAGCCCGTGCGCTGCGCTGGCTGAACTGCTGCTGCACGAACACCGTCCGCACGCCGGCCTCGCGGCCGCGGCGGATGATCTCCGCCAACCCGCGCGGGCCGGGTTCGCGGCCACCAGTTTCGATGGGCAGCTGCACCAGTCCGTAGGCGTCCGCAAAGTAGCCCCACGAGGGGTGGAAGACGATGAAAGCGCTGCCGCGCAGCGGCGCGAGGCGCGCCGCGATCTCGTCATGCAGCGCCAGCAGCTCACCCTGCAGCGTGCGGGCGCGCCGCTGGTACTCGTCCGCGCCGGCGGGGTCCAGCCGCGCGAGGGTCTCGGCAATGCGCTCCGTCATACGCGCAGCGAGCCGCGGGTCGGTCCAGGTGTGCGGATCCACCGCGCCGGCGTGCTCGTGACCGTGGAGGTCCGCCAGGCCGTCCGCGACCAGGCTCTCCTCGGTGCGCCGCATGGGCAGCCCGGCGGCCAGCGGCACGACCATCATGCCGGCGCGGTCGCGGGTGATGCGCCCTTGCCACACGCTCTCGAAGTGTACGCCCATGGTGAACCAGACACGGGAGCCGTCGAGCGCGGCCAGTGTTGATGGCCCGGGTGAGTAGGTGGCCTCGTTGTCGCCCGGCTGCACCAGCGTCAGGACCTTGACCCGCGGGCCCCCGATGCGCTCGACGAAGTACTGCTGCGGCAGGATGCTGACCACCACCTGGAGCGGCGCCGACTGCGCCAGCGCCGCCGTCGCCGGGAACAGCGCCAGGGCGAGCAGCCAGACCGGCAGGAGCGTCCGCGCTTTCATCCGGCTATTCTACCGTGCCGGTCAAGCCATTCAGGGGATTTTCGCCGGGTTAGAATGCCGGACCCCTGAGGAGAACCGATGAACGCCCAACCCGCCCCCGCACTGTCCGCCACCGCCCGCCGCCTCGAGTCGCGGCTGCGCAGCCAGGTCGGCAAGGCCATCGAGGACTACGGCATGATCGCGGACGGCGATCGGGTCATGGTCTGCCTGTCCGGCGGCAAGGACAGCTACGCAATGCTGAGCCTGCTGCTGGCGTTGCAGCGCGCCGCACCGGTGTCCTTCGAGCTGGTGGCGGTCAACCTCGATCAGAAGCAGCCGGGCTTCCCGGCGCACGTGCTGCCGGAATACCTGCGCTCGCTGGGTGTGCCTTTCCACGTCCTGGAGCAGGATACCTACAGCGTGGTGAAGCGGGTCATTCCCATCGGCAAGACCACGTGCGGCCTGTGCTCGCGACTGCGGCGCGGCGTGCTCTACAACTTCGCGGCGGAGCAGGGCTTCAACAAGATCGCGTTGGGCCACCACCTCGACGACATCATGGAGACCCTGTTCCTCAACCTGTTCTTCGGCGGCACCCTCAAGGCCATGCCGCCCAAGCTGAGGAGCGACGACGGGCGCAACGTGGTGATTCGGCCGCTGGCCTACTGCCGCGAGAGCGAGCTGGCGCGCTATGCCACCGCCAGGGCCTTCCCGCTGATTCCCTGCAACCTGTGCGGCAGCCAGGAGAACCTGCAACGCCAGGAGATCAAGGCAATGCTGGCTGACTGGGAGCGGCGCTTCCCGGGACGGATCGAATCCATCGCCGCCGCGCTCGGCAACGTCGCGCCGTCGCAACTGATGGATGCCGGGCTGTTCGATTTTGCCGGGTTGGCGGCCGAGTCCCCGCCAAGCGCAGGCACAAGGGAAACCTGAAGCCGCGCCCTCGACGGGGCGGCCAGCGAGGCGAATGCCCCGGGACCGGTGCCGGGTTCCGGCCCGATCCCGCCGTTCAGAACCGCGGCGGGCGCGGTGCTTTCGGACGAGCCTCGTTGATCTTCAGCGCGCGACCGCCCATCTGGTGGCCCTCGAGGGCCTTGATGGCGTTGTCGGCGTCGTCGTCGCCCATCTCGACAAACCCGAAGCCGCGCGGCCGGCCGGTCTCGCGATCACTCACGATCTTGACTGACTGCACCTCGCCAAACGGGGAGAAAAGGGCGCGCACCTCGTCTTCGGTTGCGGTAAAGGGCAGGTTGCCCACGTAGATTGACTTCATCTCAAGAGGCTCTCACGAACGGAACACGATCACGGGCGCCGCCGCCCGGCGGCGCCGCCCCAGCATACGACAGGCGGCGGAGCGCGCAAAGCGCCCGCCCGCACGGCGGTCATGAACTTCCCTCGGGCGTCGCGTCGCCTGCGCCGACCGGTGGGGCCTGCACCGGGCCGATGCGTGCCACCGCGCTCGGGTCGACCGAGCGCAGGTGCAGGTCGCGCTGCGGGAAGGGAATCTCGATGCTGTTGGCGTAAAGCGCATCATGCACCGCCAGCGTCAGGTCGCTCTTGATGGCCAGGTAGTTGTCGAAATCGTCGGTCCAGGCGCGCAGCGAGAAATCCAGCGAGCTGTCGCCGAAACCGAGGAAGAGCGCGTTCGGTTCCGGGTTCGTCAGCAGCCGCTCGTCAGCCCTGGCGGCATTCAGCAGAACCTCGAGGACGTGACGCGGATTCGTACCGTAGGCCACGCCGACGAGAATTTCCATGCGCCGCCGCATGTCCGACAGCGTCCAGTTGGTTACCTCGTTGGAGATGAGGTTGGCGTTGGGAACGATGACCTCGGCGCCGTCGAAGGTGCGCACCGTGCTGGAGCGTACGCCGATGCGCGACACCTTCCCGAACATCGAGCCGAACTCCACGGTGTCGCCGGATTGCACCGGGCGCTCGAAGGCAAGGATAAGGCCCGACACGAAGTTGTTTATGATGTTCGTCAGGCCGAAGCCGATGCCGACTGAGAGTGCGCCGACAATGATCGCGAAGCGATCCATCTGGATGCCGGCGGCCGCGACGGCCAGTATCACGGCGACGCCGATTACCGTGTAGTTGACCAGCATCGAGATGGTGGCTGCGACGCCGCGCGGCAGCGTGACTCGCGGAAAAAAGTCTACAGTGAGCACGAAGCGCAGCGCGCGCGACGCCAGCAGGCCAAGCCATATCATGAGGCCGAAGGCGAGCACGTCGCCGAGCGAGATATCAACCGTGCCAATGGTGGCGCTGGTGAACAGGATTGCGCCGAGAATCTCGCCCAGCAGGGCGTCGATGCGGAACTGGCGTGCCGTGTTCAGCAGCCACGCAGCCAGCGCCAGAAGCGACAGGACCTGCAGCACGCGGTGGTCGACGGTGGCCGCATGCCAGCGCACCAGGTTGAAGTGCTGCATGAGCCGGGTCTGGAACAGCGCGATCAGCGTGGCACGCATCACAACGACGCCGGCGAACAGCACGATGCCGACGAAGGCGCTGCCGATGACGCCGCTGGTCATGAGCCCGGACAGCGATACCAGCCCGCCGATATTGGCCAGCAGCGCGGCGGCCAGGATCAGCAGGCTGAAGCGGGCCGCCAGGCGGGCCGCGCGCCACCAGCGCCCGGC
>CBDDRR010000173.1:0-8750 GCA_965233095.1 uncultured bacterium | reverse complement strand
TGTGGCGTGGCAACACGCTTGATGCGCTCGGTTTCAGCGTAGAAGCGCTGGTGGCGTACGAGCAGTGCGTTGCGCTTGAGCCCTTGTACCTCCCCTGCATCAACAATCGCCCTTTCGTTTTGGTTGCTCTGGGACGTTTTGACGAAGCAATGGCTGTGTATCGGCGGGACCTGGGAAGGGGTTTGTCGCTATACGGCTTCGGACTGATCCCCCTCTGGGTGGAGATGAAATCCGACATCCTTTTCATGGAGGCCGCCAATCATCCCGAAGTGCTGCAAGGCTTTCCGCGCCAGTCTGAACTGTATGCCGCTCATCTCGATCCCGGCGGGGATTACGCTGAGCTGGTAGCCGACGCGATCAAACATCGCCCCTCAGTCCAGACCTATGTCGGCCAGACAATTACGGAGTTGATACTCGTCCCGTTGGGTTACAAGGCTATCACCGGGCTATGGTCGCCGAATTGGGGCGACTCGTTTCGGCGCTTCCGCCAGACCGAAGCCTTCAGGCAGATCATCCGCGATGCCGGTGTGCTGGCGTATTGGCGAGAACACCGTTTTCCGCCGCTGTGCCGGCCGGTCGGGGATGAGGATTTCGCATGCGATTGACATGCTATCATGTAGCGCACATGAAAGGAGGATGATCGCATGTCGAGCATGATTCAGATCCGCAACGTCCCGGCGAAGGTTCACCGGGCGCTGAAGGCCCGCGCGGCGCTGGCCGGCAAGAGCATGAGCGAACTGATCCTGGAGGAGCTGCAGGCCATTTTGGCGCTTCCTTCGGAGCAGGAGCTGCGCGAGAGGCTGGAGCAGGCTGAGCCCTTCGCCATGAAAAAATCGTCCGCCGGGCTGATCCGCCGCGAGCGTGACGCGGCGTGAGCCAGGTCCTGGTCGTCGATGCCTCGGTCGTCGTCGACCTGGTCGGGCGATTTCGGCCGCAACCGATCGAAGCGCTCTTGTGGGCCGAGGACAGCGTCCTCGCGGCGCCTGAGTTGCTCGATGTCGAGGTCCTGCAGGCGCTGCGCCGGCTGGATAAGGACGGCGCGATCCCGTCCAGCCGTGCGGATGTCGTCGAGCTCTTGCAGGCGCTGCGCATCCGTCGCTACCGGCACCACAGCCTGCGCGAGGCCATCTGGTCCCTGCGCAAGAACATGACTGCTTACGATGCGGCGTACGTGTCGCTCGCGCGCCTGCTGGACGCCACGCTGGTCACGCGCGATGCGAAGCTGGCCCGTGCGCCCGGTCTCGATATCCAAGTGGTGGTTCCGTGAGTACTGTTACCCATGCCTTTCGCCTGCCAGGAGCACCAGCACCGTGAACGACGTTACGAATGAAACTCGCCGCCGATTCCTGCGGGGCTCCGTCGGCGCTGCGGCGATGGTCGCGGGTGCGCCGCTGCTGGCGGCCACCACGCCGGCGCAGGTGGAAGGCCCGTTCTATCCCGTCCGCGAACAACTCGACACCGATGCAGACATGACCCGGATCAAGGGTCATAGCGAAGAAGCGCTCGGCGAGGTCGTGGAAGTGTCGGGGCGCGTGCTCGACGAAGACGGTAAGCCGGTGGCGGATGCGCTGATCGATGTCTGGCAGGCCAACGCGCACGGCCGCTATGCGCACGAGCGCGACTCCAACCCGGCACCGCTGGACGAGAACTTCCAGGGCTGGGCGAGGCTGATGACCGACGCCGAGGGTCGCTATCGCGTCCGCACCATCAAGCCGGGCGCGTATCCGGTCCGGGACGACTGGACCCGCCCGCCACATATCCACTTCAAGATCGCCCGCCGCGGCTTCCATGAGCTCACCACGCAAATGTATTTTTCCGGCGATCCGCTCAACGATGCCGACCGCCTGCTGCAGGCGGTGCCTGAGCCTGCGCGCGGCATGTTGCTGGTCGAGTTCGGTTCATCGGCAGCGGACGGCGCCAAGCAGGGCAGGTTCGAAATCGTGTTGAGGCGCGTCTGAGTGTGCCGCAGGATTCCATCGCTCAAGCAGGATCCCGGCGTGGCAGAGGTATTTGATTCTCCATGAGCCTGTTCGTCGAACTCAAGCGCCGTAATGTGTTCCGGGTGGGCGCGGCCTACGCCGTCGTCGGCTGGCTGCTGCTGCAGGCAGCCGACATCCTGCTCGACAACTTCGGCGCGCCGGAGTGGGTGTTCAAATCCTTCGCCGCGCTGTTGATCCTCGGCCTGCCCCTGGCGCTGTTCCTGGCGTGGGCGTTCGAGCTGACGCCGGAGGGGGTGAAACGGACCGAGGACGTCGTGGAATCCGACACCATCACGCCGCGCACCGGCAGGCGCATCGACCGGCTGATCGTGATCGGCCTGCTCGCAGTGATCTCGATCCTGGTGGTCGAGCGGGTCTGGTTTGCGGGGAGCGGCAGCGACACTGCTGTGGATTTGACGGCCGAGTCGAGCGTTGCCGCAGCGCCGGCCGCGGCCGGGGAGGGCACCGACGGCGAACGCCGACCCGACGCGGTGCCCGTAGCCGAAAAAGAGTCGATCGCCGTGCTGCCGTTCGCCAACATGTCGGCCGACCCGGAACAGGAGTTCTTCGCCGATGGGATCACCGAGGACATCCTGACCCGCCTGGCGGCCATCGGCGAGCTGCGCGTGATCAGCCGCACCTCCATCATGCGCTACAAGAACTCGGACAAGAGCCTGCCGGAGATTGCCGCCGAACTCGGCGTCAGTCATGTCCTGGAGGGCAGCGTGCGCCGGGCCGGCAACCAGGTGCGCATCACCGGCCAGTTGATCCGCGCCGCCGATGACGCCCACCTTTGGGCGCAGAGTTTCGATCGGGAGCTGGCCGACATCTTCGCGGTGCAGACCGAGATCGCCGATCACATCGTCGCGGCGCTTTCGTTGCAGTTGACTGACAGCGAGCGCGAACGGCTGCAACGTCAGGGCACCGACAACGCGGCGGCTTATGAGCAATACCTGCTCGGTCGCGCGCTGTTGAACCAGTCGTTCAGCAATATGGACGGGAGGATCGCGCAGCTCGACCAGGCCGAAGCACGATTCCGGGCCGCGCTGGACCATGATCCCGACTATGCCGATGCCTGGGTCGGGCTGGCGCGAACCCTGCGGTACGGATTCTTCGCCAGGCCCGAGCGGGCCGCTGCAGACTACCAGGCCGGGGTGGATGCCGCGCGACGTGCCATTCGCCTGGCTCCGGAGGCCGCCGGGGGTTACGTGTGGCTCGGCCAGGCATACCTCGCCCGCGGCCTGGGCGAGGCAGCAGCCGAACAATTCCAGCTGGCGGCGGAGGTGGAACCCGAATCGGTCGATGTGCTGTCCGCGCAAGCCTTGATCTACCGCAACACGGGGCGCCTTGCCGAGGCCGTGCGGCTGCTGGAGCGGGCGGTGCGGATCGAACCGGGCGATGCCTACCTGCGGGACGCGCTGGCTGATGCGGCACGCGGGCTGGGGGACTTGCGGCGGGCCGGCGAGGCGTACCAGGTTGCGTGGGGCGAAATCACGCCTCACGAGGCACGCCTCGCCTGCATGTTGAGTGGCAATGCCATGCTCGCAGGCGATGGCGAGGTCGCCCGCCAGTTCGTGGCCCGCAATCGAGAACTGGAGCCCGAATCGCCGTTCCAGGCGTCCTGCTCGGTGGCGCGATTCCTGCAGCTTCGCGACCTGGAAGCCGCGCGCGAGGCCTTCGAGCATCAGCGCGAGTACCTGGAACAGTTCGCGCCGCTGCTGGCTGCTTTGGTGCTGGCCCGCACGCAGCCGGGCGTGCCGCTGGAGCCGTTGCTGGCGCACGCCGAGCAGCGCCTGCGCGACGAGCTGCCGCGCGCCTGGGGCAGCGATCTCGAGTACGACCTCGCCCAGGTCGAGCTGTTGCGCGGCAATCACGCGGCTGCGCTGGCGCGCCTCGAGACGGCAGTCGGCCTCGGCTGGCGCAGTTACCGCGTGCTCGAGCTCTCCATCATCTGGGATCCTGTCCGCGAGGACCCGAGGTTCCAGGCGGTGGCGCGGCAGGTGGACGACGACCTGGCCCGACAACGTGAGGAGCTGGCTGGCGAGGAGCGACTGCCGTGAGTCTTTTGAGCGAGATCAGGCGCCGCAAGGTGGTCCGTGTCGCCGTGGTCTATTCCGCCACGGCCTTCGCGGTGCTGCAGGCGGCCGACATCATGCTGCCGCGGCTCACTGTGCCGGACTGGGTCATGTCCCTGATCGTGGTGCTGCTGGTGCTCGGGTTTCCGGTCGCCCTCGTGCTCGCGTGGGCGCTGGAACTCACCCCCGAGGGCGTGAAACGGACGCGACCGCTGGACGAGGCAGCCACTTATGCAGCGCCACCGTCGCTGCTGGGCAAGCGCACGGTCTTCGTGGCGTCGTTGCTGGTGGCGGTCGGCCTGGGTCTTGGCGCGGGCTGGTTCCTGCGCCCGGCCGGCGGGCCGGACGGTGCGCCCGTCGGGGACCCGGTTGCAGATCTTGCTGCAGGCGCTCCGGTCATCGTGGACAAGTCCATCGCGGTGCTGCCTTTCGCCGACTTCAGTCCTGGCGCCGACAAGGAATGGTTTGCCGATGGCCTGACAGAGGAAATCCTGAATGCGCTGGCGCGCACGCCGGACCTGCTGGTCACCGCGCGCACCTCGTCGTTCCGCTACAAGGACAGCGCGCTGGACATCCCCCAGATCGCGGCGGAGCTGGGCGTGGCCCACGTGCTGGAAGGCTCGATCCGCAGTACGCCGCAGCGCATCCGGGTCACGGCACAGCTGATCCGCGCCGCCGACGGTTTTCACCTGTGGTCGGAAACCTACGATCGCGATCCGGCGGACATGATCGAGATTCAGGAGGACCTGGCGCGCAGCATCGCCGTGGCGATGCAGACCACCATGGACCCGCAGGCCCTGTCCGACATGGCACGGGTCGGCACCCGCTCGGTGGAGGCCTACCAGGCGTACATTCGCGGTGTCGCCGCGTCGTTCGGCAACGCAGACGATATCAAGGCAGGCTACGAGCTATTCGAGCGCGCGCGAGCGCTCGATCCCGGTTTCGCGGCAGCGCATGCGCAGGCCGCGGTATTCTGGCTCGGCCAGCTGGATATCACGAGGACGGACGCCCACCTGACCGACCAGACCCCCCGGGAGATCGAGGCGCGTTTCGGCGAGCGCATCAGGCTGGCCATCAAGGCTGCCGCCACCGCGGCGGAGCGTGCTGGGTACGAAGCAAGCGAAGCGGTGCTGGAACTGCGCTGGCGCAAGGCCATCGACCTCTACCAGGCCTACCTGGCCGAGCGGCCCGGCGACGTGACCGCCAGGGGAGGGCTGATCGACCTTGCGACGCGCATCAGCGACAGGGAACTGCTGGACCAGTTGCTCGAGAGCATCTGGCCGGAGGCGCAGCTGCGCCGGGAACTGGCGATCGGGCACGTCAACTATGCGCATCGTTCAGGCCACCTCACGCGGGCAGCGGACCAGGCCCTGATCCTGCTGGAGCGGTGGCCGGATGATTACGACATGCTGTACCAGGTCCACCGGGTGCTGCTCTGGGACGGCCGCGTCTCTGCTGCCGGCGAGGTGCTGGCGCGCATGCAGCGCATCGCGCGGGGGAACGAGCCATGGGCACCGGTGCCGCCCGCGCGCCAGGCCTGTGCCGAGGGCCGTCGCGCCGAGGCGGAGCAGATTCTCGCCAGCCTGGAGCTGGACAGTGTTTCGCTGCGCTGGCATGTCTTGATGCTGCTTGGCGAACATGCCGCTGCAACCGAATTGTTGATGGAGCTCGAGCGGGACGGGCGGACTTACGCCCTGTCGAGTTTCCTGACCTACCCGCACTTCGACCCGAGTCCCTTCCCATCGCTGCTGCGCATCCTCGAGCGCGAGCAGATCCGGCGCCCGCCGGCTGTCGCGCTGCCATTTGCCTGCCCGCCGCGGGGGCCGGATCAATGAGCCTGTTCGCCGAACTCAAGCGCCGCAATGTCATCCGCGTCGCGCTGTTCTACATCATTGCCGCGTGGTTGCTGGTGCAGGTGGCGGAGACCGTACTGCCGCTGTTCGACGTGCCGGATGGCGTGCTGCGCGGGCTGGTGATCCTGCTGGTGCTTGGTTTCGTGCCGGCGTTGGTGCTGGCCTGGGTCTTCGAGCTGACCCCGCAGGGACTCAAGCGCGAGACCGATCCGGCTTTGTCCGACGCGATGCGCGAACAGGGTGCGCGGCGGCTGAACATTGCGGTAATCGTGCTGCTGCTGTTGGCCATTGGGTTGTTCGGTTACGAGCGGCTGCGGGGGGTCCCGGCGCCGCACGCGCTGCCGGCGGCGTCACCGCCGGTGGCGCAAGTCCCTGGCGATACTTCGCCTGCGCCTGCGCCTGCGCCTGCAGCTGCCGCGGAGGCGCAGTCGATCGCTGTGCTGGCATTCGCCGACCTGAGCCCGGACCGGGACCAGGAGTACTTCGGCGATGGCATCGCGGAGGAGATCCTGAACGCGCTGGTGCGCATTCCCGGCCTGCGCGTGGCCGGCCGCACCTCGTCCTTCCACTTCAAGGGGCGCAACGAGGACTTGCGCACCATCGGTGCGACGCTGGGCGTGGCGCACATCCTCGAGGGCTCGGTGCGCAAGCAGGGCGAGCGGCTGCGCATCACGGCCCAGCTGGTTCGCAGCGAGGACGGCTTCCACCTCTGGTCGGAAACCTACGACGGCACCGACGCCGATATCTTCGCGCTGCAGGAGCGCATCGCGCGCGAGGTGACTCGCGAGCTGAAGGTGGCCCTGGGCGCTGGCGAGGACCAGCGGCTGATCAATACGGGTACCGCGAATCCCGAGGCCTACGCGCTTTACCTGCGCGCGACCGAGATCTTCAACCGTCGCGAGGCCGAGCGCTACGAAGTGGGCATCACGGCGGCCCAGCAGGCGCTGCGCCTGGATCCCGGCTATGCACGCGCGCATTCACGGCTGGCGACGCTGTATTACCTGTGGAGCAACGTCGCCGCGCCGGACCGTTATGACGCGTTGATCGCCGAGGCGACCAGGCAGGCGCAATCGGCCCTGGAACTTGATCCGTTACTGGCCGAACCGCATGCGGTGCTGGCGATGATTCTTTGGGCAGAACGGCGCTATGCAGACTCGGCCGACGCTATCCAGAGGGCATCGGCGATCGATCCGAACGACGTCACGACACTGTTCTGGAGCGCACTGCGTCATTGCCAGGTCGGGGCCATCGAGCTTTGCGAACGCGGACTCGACCACGTACTGATGCTGGATCCCTTGTTGCCGAATGCCCTGGGCTGGCGCGCCCGCCTGTACATATCGGCCGGCGACCTCGCGACGGCGGAGCGGATGATCGAGCGCGCCCGCGAAGCAGGTCTGCGCTGGGCGGGGATCGGCATGGGCTGGATCGCACTCGAACGGGGTGATCGCGCGGGGGCGCAGGCACAGATGGAGGAAATCCACCGGATCTTTGGTGCCGGCCTCACACCGGAGGCGGCCATGACCTTCGCGGCAGCGCGCGCCGGCGACGCGCAGGCACAGGAGCGTTCCCGCGCGTTGATCGATGACTACCTCGCCACGTCGCCGGCGCGTATCAACGGGTTGGTCCCGTTGACCTTGATATCCATGGGCGATATCGAGCGCGGGCTCGAGCTGTTCGCGGCTCATCCCACGCCCAACGAGGCCCTGTTCCTGGGCGAAGTCATGGGCACCCATTGGTATCCGGACGCATGGACCTCGCCGGCCTTCCCCGCGTTCCTGCGCAACACCGGCATCGCGGATTACTGGGATCGCTTCGGCGCACCTGAGCAATGCCGGAAGGACGCCGATGGCGACTATCGCTGCGAGTAATTCAATCGCGCTTGGAGGAACTCCTGTCTTCGCAATCGCACGAGGAATCTCACCGTGAAGCGACTCTGCCTTGCCCTTGCCGTGCTCACTCTGGTGCTCACAACGCAGACAGCTGCCCGAGGCCAGGAGCATTCACCGCCTCAATCGTACGAGCGAGTCGCGCTTTTTCCCGCTGACCGCTCCCTGGTTCGCCCAGAAGACGGCGTCATGCTGGCCGACGGGACGCTGCTGATTGCCGACCAGGTGCATGGCCTGGTGGCGCTGAACCCGGAAGGCGCGAAGCGGCCTTTCGGTGATTTCGCGGCGGCCGGCTACGTGCACGAGCCGCCCGGGCGCAGCGCAGGCCCGAACGGCGTGGCCATGGAGCCCGACGGGCTGCACGTGCTGGTGGCTGACATACTGACCGGGGCCATTTACCGCATCCATACCAAAACCGAACAGGTGGTGCGAATTTACCAGCACGAATTCGGCGCCAATTCCGCCCGGCGCGACAGCAGCGGTGCGGTCTGGTTTACCCAGTCGACGCGCAACCGCGGTCCCGAATCCGAGGCCCGGATGTTCGCTGCAGTCGACGAGGGCCCGCTCGATGGCGCGCTGTTCCGCCTGCCGCCGCCGGCCGACGGCACTACCGAATCGGTGGCCGAACTCAAGCTGTCCGGGCTGACCTTTGGCAACGGCGTGGCGATCGACGAGGCGCGCGGCGAGATCTTTGTCGCCGAGACCATGGCCAATCGGATCGTCGGCTACCGGTTTTCGCTGGCCGACGGAACCCTGTCCGAAGGCCGCGTGGTAGCCGAGTTGCCGACCCCGGACAATATCGAACTCGATGCTGCCGGACGACTCTGGGTCGCTTCGCCGATCGCCAATGCGCTGCTGGTCGTCGACCCCGAATCGGGTGGATGGTCCACGGCCTTTCATCCGCAGACGCCAGAGCATCAGCGTCTCATGGTCGAGTGGCAGCGCCGAACCGAAAGC
>CBDDRR010000172.1:0-2536 GCA_965233095.1 uncultured bacterium | reverse complement strand
GCCCGCCGCCGCGGCGGCGCGCCGCCGGAAAATCTGGTCATCCGGCTGGCGCCGGGACAGCGGGACGCCATGGTCGCGCACTGCCTCGAGGCGCTGCCGAACGAAGGCTGCGGCCTGTTGCTCGGGCGGCGCGATGGTGCGACGGCGAAAGTGACCGAGGTCCTGCCGGCCCGCAACACTTGCGCCTCCCCAGACCGTTACGAGATCGAGCCCGAGGCCGTGCTCGCCGCGGACCGGCGCGCGCGCGGCGCGGGGCTGATGCTGCTCGGCGCATGGCACTCCCACCCGGGCGGCGTGCCCATGCCCTCGGCCATCGACCGGGCCGAGGCCTGGCCCGACTGGTGCTACCTCATCGTCGGGCTTGCCGATCCCGGGCATCCGGAGTTGCGCGCCTGGCGATTGCTCGGCGAGGATTTCGTCGAGGACACGCTGGAGATCGAATGAGCAAGGTCACCGTGCAGATCCCGTCGCCGTTGCGGTCCTTTGCGGGCGACGCCGCCGAGCTGCGCGTCGAGGCGCGATCCGTCGCCGAGGCCCTGGCCGCCATGGGTGCCGGTCGTGCGGCGCTGCTGGCCAGGGTCCTGACGCCGGAGGGCGAGCTGCGGCCCTACGTCAACGTATTCGTGGGTGAGCGCAACATCCGTCGCCTGGACGGGCTCGAGACAATTCTCGAGGACGGCGACGTCGTCGCCATAATCCCCGCGGTCGCCGGCGGCCGTTAGTTGCGCTGCAGCACGCGGTCGCGTTGGCCGCCTATTGGAATATCATTGCCTTAGGGCTATGTTATGAGACGGTTTCCGAACTCGGACCTCCCGTATGCATTTTTCCAGGCACCCGTCGGCACCCCGCAAGCTGGTCGTCCTGAACGCCAAGGGCGGCTCCGGCAAGACCACGCTGGCCACCAACCTTGCCGCCTGGTTTGCGTCCCGGGGAGAGCCCACGGCGTTGATGGATTTCGATCCGCAGGGCTGCTCGACCCGCTGGCTGTCCAACCGTCCGGATAACCTTCCGCCGATCCATGGCATCGCCGCTTTCCGCATCAACCAGCAGGCCACCCGCAGCTGGCAGCTGCGCACGCCGCCGGGCACGCGGTACCTCGTCGTGGACACCGCGGCCGCAATTCCTGCACAGCGCATCTCCGAATTCACGCGTGACGCGGACGCGATCATCATCCCTGTTGGCGCAACCGACATCGACACCCACGCCGCCGCCGGCTTCATTGCCGACCTGTTACTGGTCGCAAAGGAGGACCGCCGGCAGGGCAGGATCGCGGTGGTAGCGAATCGCGTGCGCAGCGGCACGGTCGCCCAACGTCGCTTGCTACGTTTCCTGGATACGCTGGCGATTCCCTGCCTGACGATCCTGCGCGACAGCCAGGTGTATGCGCATTCCGCCCAGCTCGGGCTCGGCATCCACGAGTTCAAGCCACACATGGTGCGCCGTGATCTCGAGCAATGGGCGCCGCTGCTCGCATGGGTGGAGCGGCGCTGCACAAGCCAGGCGAGTGATGAAACGACCACTCACCCCGAGGCGCGTGCAGCAGAGGTGCACACCCTTTACACTTGAGCGCAATTCGCGGGTCGCCTGGCCCGTCATACGAACAAGTTACCGGGGAGAGCTCTGATGGCCGACCTAGACATGGTGCTGCTGGCGCGACTCCAGTTCGCGTTCACCATCGCCTTCCACATCATCTTCCCGTCGTTCACCATCGGCCTGGCCAGCTACCTGGCGGTCATCGAGGGGCTGTGGCTCAAGACCGGCAAGACGGTCTACCGCGACCTGTACAAGTTCTGGGTAAAGATTTTCGCCGTGTCGTTCGGCAGGGGCGTCGTGTCCGGCGTGGTCATGAGTTTCCAGTTCGGCACCAACTGGAGCCTGTTCTCCGAGCTGACCGGCAATGTGCTCGGGCCGCTGCTCGGCTACGAGGTGCTGACGGCCTTCTTCCTCGAGGCCTCCTTCCTCGGCATCATGCTGTTCGGCTGGAACAAGGTCGGGCCGAAACTTCATTTCGCGTCGACGGTGATCGTCGCGGTCGGCACCCTGATGTCCGCCTTCTGGATCCTGGCGGCCAACAGCTGGATGCAGACACCCGCCGGCTACGAGATCCGCGACGGCGTGTTCTTCGCCACCAGCTGGATGGAAGTGATCTTCAACCCGTCCTTCCCCTACCGCTTCGTCCACATGGTGCTGGCCGCCTACCTGACCACATCGGTGGTGGTGGCCTCGGTGGCGGCCCTGCACCTTCTGCGCGGCACGCAGCCGGCGCACGCGCGGGTGATGATGAAGATGGCGGTTGGCTTCATCGCCATCGTCATGCCGCTGCAGATCATCGCCGGCCACGAGCATGGCGCCCAGGTGCATCGCGACCAGCCGATCAAGCTCGCGGCGATGGAAGGTCACTGGGAATCCTACGACCGCGAAGCGCCACTGGTGGTATTCGGATTTCCGAACAGCGAGACCGAGAGCAACGACTTCGAAATCGCGGTGCCGAAGATCGGGAGCCTGATCGTGACCAACTCCTTCGAAGGTGCGATCA
>CBDDRR010000171.1:0-13174 GCA_965233095.1 uncultured bacterium | reverse complement strand
AGCAACTCGGCGACGCCTTCGTTGCGGCTGGCCACCATCGGCACCACCGGCAGGCCGAGCGCCGCCTCGAGCACGTGCGCGTCGAACTCGATGCCCTCGCGGCGTGCCACGTCGACCATGTTGACGCCGAGTACCACCGGGATGGGCAGCAATAGCAATTCTGCAAGCAAGTAGAGGTTGCGCTCCAGCGCGGCAGCGTCCGCGAGCATCACGATCACGTCCGGCCGCTCCCGCAGGATGAACTCGCGCGCGATGCGCTCCTCCTCGGAATTGGAGGTCAGGCTGTAGGTACCCGGCAGATCGACGACATGGAATTCGCGGCCGCCGATGCGAGCGGACCCTTCGCGACGTTCCACGGTGCGGCCCGGCCAGTTGCCCACCTCGGCCGTGAGGCCGGTGAGGATGCTGAAGACCGTGGATTTGCCGACATTGGGCTGGCCCGCCAGCCCGATGACGAGGCGACGCGCCTCAGCCGGGCGCGGTGGGCTTGGTGCTTGGGTCAGGGTCTGCGGATTGGCATTCATAGACGGTTAACAACCCGGCCTGGATGCGGCCAAGGGCGAATCGGGTATCACGCACGCGGGCCAGCATCGGTCCGAAGCCACGGTTTTGCAGGATCACGATCTCCGTGCCGGCCGTGAGTCCCATCGCGGCGAGGCGCGCGGTCAACTCGCGCCCGCCGGTGACTTTCGCGACGATGCCGCAGAAGCCGTCAGGCAGGTCGCTCAGCACAATCGGTTCGGCGCTGGCCATGGCGGAATCCTGTGTTTAATCTGGACGGTGAAGTGCGACGTCGCGGCCACGCCCCACCGGAGAACGAGGCCAGTATAGGCAGCCGACCGGAACGTGTGGATACGCATTTAACGCAAATGATTCTCAATTAGACCAGGGGTCGCTGCACCCCGCCGGGAGATGGACATGCCCCTGACGAACAAGAAGTTTTTTGGCGGAATTCTGGGCGTGACGGCGTTGGCGCTCAGCAGTGCGTCGGCCGGCTCGGCTGAGCCGGGGCTGGCCATGCTGATGGAGCGCATGCAGACCTACACGCACAAGCTGCAGCTCTCCGTGGCGGCCAGGAACGCGCCGCTCGCTGGTTTTTACTTGCACGAACTCGAGGAAACCGCCGAGTTCATCGTCGAGCATATCGAGAGCTACGACGACCAGCCTGTCGGACAGCTGACCGCGCAGATGCTCATCCCCTCCGTCGAGTTGCTCGAGGACGCCGTCGACGACGCCGACTGGCCCGCCAGCGACCAGGGCTTCAGCGCGCTGCTGGACGCCTGCAACGCCTGCCACGTGGCCTCTGGCCACGGTGAAGTGCGCATCGTGCCCGCAAGCGGCAATCCCTTCGCACAGGACTTCTCCCTCATCGAGGACTGATCGGCCGCATGGCGGCTTCAACCGCCACGAGAGTGGCATTCACATCTATTGACCGGTCGGCCAGTTAATTATAGATTGGCGATCATGACCACCACCACAAGCACCACGCGGGACCCCGACCTCACCCGGGAACGCATCCTCGAGGCAGCCCACGGGCTCTTCGTGGACAAAGGCTTCGCTGCCGTCAGCATGCGCGAGATCGCCGCCCGCTCGGGCGTGACCAAGAGCCTGATCCACCACCACTTCGGCAGCAAGGAGGCGCTGTGGGAACTGGTCAAGGAGCAGGCGATCGCGGCCTATGCCGAAAACCAGGCGGCGGAATTGCGGGAAGCCTCCGAGCCGGACGCCGAATTGCTGCGCCGGGGCATCGCCAACTACTTCAGGTTCCTGCACGACAACCCGGGGGTGGTGCGGCTGTTTGCCTGGACGCATCTCGACGAGGACCCGCGCTGTGGGCGGCTGGATGCCGAGCTGGTACAGCTCGGCGCCGAGCGCATACGCCAGGCACAGGCCCGCGGGTTCCTGCGACCCGACGTGAACCCGGCGCACGTGGTGACGATGTTCGTCAACGGCTGCACACAGTGGTTCTCCGCCCGCTCCCACCATTCGCAGTGGCCCGGCGTCGGCAGCGACCAGGAATATCTCGACGACTTCCTCAAGATTTTCATGGAGGGGCTGCTGCCCCGCACCTGACAGGTCACGCCATGAACAGCAGAACGCACTTTGTAATTGCCGCATTCGCTACGCTTGCGCTCGCGGGCTGTGACGCGCCGCGCGCCCCGGACGGGCCGCCGCCGGCCACCGAGCACGTCACCCCGGTGCGCGTTGCAGATGTGGGGATTTCCGCTCCGCTGCGCGAGCTGCGCCTGCCCGGGGTGGTGCGCGCCGCGCAACGCGCCGAACCGGCTTTCCTGCATGCCGGTCATCTTGCCGAGCGTTTCGTCGAGCGCGGCGAGCGCGTTGCCCCCGGCCAGCGGCTTGCCAGCCTGCAGAATCCAGCGCTCAGCCCCGCGCTGGCGTCGGCTGAAGCGCGTGTGCGCGAACTGGACGAGCGCCTGGTGCAGCTCAGCGCCGACCACGAGCGGGCCCGCGAGTTACATGCGCGCGGCCTGGCTTCCGCCGCACTGCTTGACAGCTCTCTCGCCGAGCGCAACGCCGCCCGCCAGGCACGCGCCCAGGCGCTGGCGGCCGTTGCCCAGGCGCGCGACCAGCTTGCGGACGCCGTGCTGCGGGCCCCCTTCGAGGCCACCGTGGGCGACTTGCTGGTGGAGCCCGGCGACTTCGTGCAGGCCGGCCAGCCCGTGATGGTGCTCGCCGGTGAGCACGGCCTCGAGGTCGAAGTGCAGCTGCCGGAGGGCCTGGCGCGCCGCCTGGCGCCGGGCACGGCCGTTGAAGTCCGCGCTGTCGGCACAGGGTGGCGTCTCGAGGGCCGCGTGCGCGAGGTCGGCGTGGCACGCGGCGGGCGCCCGGCGCCGGCGGTGATCGCCCTGCCACAGGCCGAGGACTGGGAACCGGGCATCTCGGTGCATGTCGCGGCGACACTTGCGGAGGAGCCCGCCCTCACCGTCCCGCTGGGCGCGGTCGTCGATCCCGGCACCGGGCAGACACGACTGTTTCGCATCGTGAACGATCGCGCCGAGCAGGTGCCGGTGCGCGTGGGCCGACTGATCGGTGATCGAGTCATGGTGCAGGGCGAGCTTGCGGCCGGCGAGCGGGTGGTGATCGCGGGACACCAGCAGCTGCTCGACGGTGAAGCCGTGCGGGTGCTGCCCTGAACGCCATTCTCGCCAGCCTTGAGCGGCGCCGACTGATCCTTGCCGCGGTGGCGACGTTGTCGCTGATCGGCCTGTTCGCCTGGCTGGAGATGAACCGCCAGGAGGATCCCTTCTTCCCCTATCGCTACGGCCAGGTGCTGGTCAGCTGGCCGGGCGCGGACGCGGCCCAGGTGGAGCGGCTGATCCTCAATCCGCTCGAGGAGGAGATTGCCCAGATCGAGGAAATCAACGAGCTGCGCGGCACCACGCGGCTCGGCTTCGCACAACTGATTGTCGGCATGCACCAGCATGTCTACGACACGGACGCCGTGTGGGAGCGCATCCGCGTCGCCGTGGCGCGGGCGGAGCGCAAGTTTCCCGACGGCACCGGCCAGCCGGAAGTGCTGGATCGCATGATGGACAGCGAGGGCATCGTGCTGGCCGTCACCGGCACCGACGACCTGCTGTTGCTGAATGATGCGGCCCGGGCGCTGCGCCGAGACCTGTTCCGCATGGACGACATCGCACGCGTGGACCTGCTGGCCGATCCCGTCGAGCAGCTGGTTATCGCGCTTGACCCTTCCGTGGGGGGCAATTTCGAACTCGACGCCGCCAGCATTGCCGAGCAGCTGGCGGCACGCAACGTCACTATGCCGGGAGGCTCGATGACGCGCGACGGGCGCTCGCTGGCGCTGCGGCCGCAGACTGAATTCCGTGACCTCGAAGAGCTCGGAAACACGCCCATCCGCCTGCCCTCCGGCGCCATGCTGCCCTTGCGGGAGATCGCCAGCCTGCGGCTCGCGCCCGCCGACCCGCCGACCGAGCGCATGTGGTTCAACGGCCGCCCCGCAGTCGGCCTGGGGATTGTCATCCCGGAGAACCGGCTGAACTCGGTGCGCTTCGGCGAGCAGTTGCGGGCGCTGGTTGACGAACTACGGCCGGCCTATGCGCCGCTGGAAATTCACGAGATGTTCTACCAGCCGCAGTGGGTCGAGGACCGGCTCGCCGAGCTCGCCCGCTCGCTGCTCATCGGTGTCTCCGTCGTGGTGCTCGTGCTGCTCGCATTCATGGGGCCGCGGCTGGGCCTCACCGTCGCGGGCGTGCTGCCGCTGGTGACGCTGTCGTCGCTGGCGATCTACGCGATGGGCGGCGGCGTCCTGCACCAGATGGCGGTGGCTGGACTGGTCATTGCGCTCGGCATGCTGGTGGACAACGCCATCGTGATGGTCGAGAACATCCAGTGGCACCTGGACCGGGGGCGTGCGCCGCGCGAGGCCGCGCTGCTGTCGGTGCAGGAGCTAGCGGGTCCGCTGGCGGCGGCTACCGGCACCACGCTGGCGGCGTTCACGCCGCTGCTGCTGGCGCAGGGCGACACCGGCGATTTCACGCGCGGCATTCCCATCCTTGTCATGCTGACGCTGGCGGTGAGCTACGTGTACGCGGTGTTCGCCACGCCCGTGATGGCGACCCTCGTGCTACGCCCGAAACCTGCTGCCGCTGCCGATCGCATTGCATCGCTTGGCAATCGACTGGGGTCCATTGCTGTGCGCCGGCCATGGTCGGTGCTGGTGCTCGCGGCGGTGCTGGTAGCCCTGGGCGCCATGTTGTCGGGCTACCTGCCGCGCGATTTCTTCCCGAGCACTGACCGCAACCAGCTGGTGGTGGATCTGCGTTTTTCGGAAGGGACCGAGCTGGAGCACACCGCGCTGCAGACCAACGCCCTGGCCCTGGAAATCGCGCAGCTTCCCAGCGTCACAGACACGCACGTGTTCGCCGGCTTCAGCGGCCCGCGCTTCTACTACAACCTGATCAAGATACCGCGCACGCCGCACCTCGGGCGCATCGTGGTAGTGGCCGAGCGTGATCGCGACCTGCCGGCCCTGATGCACTGGGTACGACAACGCGCCGGAGAGATCCTGCCGGAGGCCCACGTGGTCGCGGCCCGGCTGGGGCAGGGTCCGCCGCTGGACGCTCCGCTGGAAATCCGCGTGTTCTCGGAGGATCCTGCGCAGCTCGTGACGGTGGCCGAGCAGGTCATGAAACTGCTGCGCGAGACGCCGGGGGCAGTGGACGTACGGCACAGCCTCGGTACCGGCCTGGCGACCTTATCCCTGGACGTCGACGACGCGGCCGCGGCCCGGCTCGGCCTGGCGCGCTCGGACGTCGCCACACTGCTGTCCGCGGTAAGCCTTGGCCAGGAATTTTCCACCTGGCGCGCGCGGCGCGAGCCGCTGCCCATGCTGCTGCGGTCCCCGGAAGGCCGCGCATTCCCGGTGGAGGCGCTCGAAGGGCTGCCGCTGGCATTGCCGGGCGGCGGCAGCGTGCCCCTGGGCCACGTGGTCAACATCCGGGCCGAATGGCAGCCGGCTGTGATCCGCCACTGGGACATGCAGCGCATGACCCAGGTGCTCGCCGAGACGGCAGAAGGATATACCTACGGCCAGGTGCTGGCGGCGCTGGCGCCGCGCATCGCCGAGCTGGACCTTCCGCCGGGTGTACGGCTGGTTTACGGTGGCGCAGCAGCGGAGGCCGGCGAGGCGAACACGGCGCTGTTGCAGATGCTGCCCATCGGCATCCTGCTGCTGCTGGTGTTCCTGCTCTACCAGTTCAATTCCTTCCGCCTGCTCGGCATCGTGCTGGTGACGGTGCCGCTCGCCGTGGTCGGCGTCACGCCGGGATTGCTGCTGGCGCGGCAGCCTTTCAGCTTCACCGCCATTCTCGGCGTAGTCGCGCTGGTAGGCATCGTCGTCAACAACGCCATCGTGCTGATCGACCTGGTCCGGCGACTGGAGCAGGACGGCATGGAAACCTCGGCTGCGATCGTCGCGGCGGTAGGCAGGCGCACCCGGCCGATCCTGATGACGACCGCAACCACGGTCGCCGGCCTGCTGCCGCTGACGCTGACCCGCTCGACCCTGTGGCCGCCGCTCGCCTGGGCGATCATTTCCGGGCTGGTCGCGTCCACGCTGCTGACGCTGGTCGTGATCCCGGCGCTCTACAAGCTGTTGATGACCGTCAAGGTCCCGCCGCCGGCAACGCCGGCTCAGGCTGCGGGTAGCGAGTAGCCTTTCTTGCGGAACAGCGCCAGGCACGCGGCCGCGATTCGCGGATCGTAGCGCGTGCCGGCGCCCGCCTCGATCTCGGCAAGCGCGTTCTCCAGGGTCCGTCGCGGTCGATACGGGCGTGGGCTCGACATCGCCTCGACCACGTCCGCGATGCCGATGATGCGGGCCTCGATCAGGATTTCCTCGCCCCGCCGACCGTCCGGGTAGCCGCTGCCGTCATAGCGTTCGTGGTGCTGCAGGACGATGTCCGCCAGGGGCCAGGAGAAGTGACTGCGGCTCAGGATCTCGTAGCCCTGCCGGCTGTGGCTCCTGACAACCTCCATCTCCATCGGGGTCAGCCGGCCGGGCTTGGCCAGCACTTCGGGCGGCACGGCGAGTTTGCCGACATCGTGGACCTGGGCGGCCAGGCTGATCCGGTCCTGCGTCTCTTCATCCAGGCCAAGGTCGGCGGCAATCGCGCGCGCTAGGTGCGCGACGCGCCGCTCGTGGCCGGCGGTGTATGGATCGCGCATCTCGACGATGGTGTTCACCACGTCGACAGTGCCGCGCATGTTCGCCTCGAGGAATTCCCTGTGGCGGGCTTCCCGCTGTTCGTGAGCCTTGCGCCGCAATAGCCCCCAGGCACTCTCGGCCAGCAGCCGCACCCGATCGATGTCCTCGTCGTTGTACGGGCCGCGCTTGTTGCCGACACCGAGCACCATCACCGGGCTGCCCTTCTCGAGCACCGGCACCGCCAGGTGCCTGGCCAGCGGCGAGTGTCCCGTGGGCAGGCCCCGCCGATAGTGCTCCTGGCCGAGATCGTTGTGCACCACCGGGCGCCCCTCGCGCACGCAATCGGCCCAGATGCCGGCGCGATCCAGCGAATAGTGAGTCTCTGATTCGATCGTACATTGCAGAAGCGTGCGCGCCGACCAGCATGCAAGGCGGATATCGACGCCCTTCTCGACGACGTGCAGGTAGGCGGAGCGGCTTTCCGTCACCTGCTCGGCCAGTTCCACGGCACGCTGGCCGACGCCTTGTTCATCAAGCGCCGCCGCCGCCTCGTGAAGGGACAGTAACGCGCTGACCAGCGCGTAGCGCTCCGTCGCGAGGTCGTGCTGCTCCAGCATCCGCCGGTCTCCTACGTCAGGCGGCATCCAGCCGCACGGTGAACACGCTGCCGCGTCCCGGTTCGCTGTCGACCGAGATGCTGCCGCCCATCGCCTCGACGAGGCGCCGCGAGATGGCCAGGCCGAGGCCGGCGCCCGGCCGCCCGGGTGCGCCGCGCCCGACTTGCGCGAACGGCACAAACAGCCGCGCCAGCTCCTCCGCGGGGATGCCGCGCCCGGTGTCCGCCACCGAGATCTCCACCTGGTCATCGATGCGCCGGCAGCGGATCGTCACCTCGCCGTGGTCAGTGTACTTGACCGCGTTGCTGAGCAGGTTGCTGAGGACCTGCTCGAGGCGGCGCGGCTCGGCCAGCGCGGCGCAGGTCTCGATCTCGGTATGGATCGCCAGCCCCCGGCCGACGGCTTGCGGGCGCATGCCATCCGCCACGCGCAGCAACATGTCGCGCAGCGGCACCGCCTCACGCGCCAACCGGGTATCCGTCGACTGCAGACGGGAGATATCGAGGATGTCCTCGATCAACGCCAGCAGGCGCTCGCCGGCGCGACGCACGATGGTGAGCTGCTTTTCCTGCTCGTCGTTGACGGCACCGGGCGCACCCGAAAGCAGCAGGCTGCTGAAGCCGATGATCGAGTTCAGCGGGGTGCGAAGCTCGTGCGAGATATTGGCAAGAAATTCGGTCTTGATCCTGTCGGCTTCCTCGGCGCGATCGCGCGCGGCGGCCAGCTCGGCGGTGCGCTCCGCGACGCGATGCTCCAGCTCGTCGTGCGCGGCGCGCAGGGCCTCGGCGGCCTCGTGCCGCGTGGTGATGTCCTCGGCCACCACCATGACGCCAAACTCGCCGGTGGCAGTGGTGATGCGCGAAGCCGAGACGCTGAGGTAACCAACCGAGTGGTCGCGCCGTCGGCAACTGAGCTCCGTCCCAAGGAAATCCTCGCCGTCGAGCACCTTCCGCCGCAGGAAGTCGAACTCCGCCTGGCGCTCCTCGCTGTCCAGCACAATAGGCAATCGGATGCCTACGACCTCCTCGCGGCGCCAACCGAACACCCGCTCGGCAGCGGGGTTCCAGACATCGAGCACGCGCCCCTCTGCGTCCAGGCCGAATACCGGCACCGGCGCCGCATCGATCAATGCGGACATGCGCCGCGCGACCTCGCGGAACCGAGCCTCCGCGTGCTCGCGCGCCTTGCGTTCCGTTGCCCGGTCCATGGCCAGCGTCAGGTCGCGCGTCATGTCCGACAGCAGGTCGAGCGTGTCGCCCCCGAAGTAGCCCGTCTCGCGGGAGAACACGGCGAGACGGGCCTCGGGCTTGGGACCGCTGCCGAGCGGAAAGCTGGCGAAGGCCCGCACGCCTCGGCGCAGACAGGCGAGCCGCGTGCCGGCACTTACCGGCGCGGCCTCCACGTCGTTGACCACGATGATGCCGGGCTGCTCCGCATCGCCGGCGGGGAAGGCGAAGACGTCGCCCGGTGCCGGCGCCGCCAACAGCTGGCTCACGAACTCCTCGACATCCGGACCAGCGGACGCCGCCAGGAAGGGTTCCGCACCGCCAGCGCGCGCGACCGCGGCCAGCGGTAGCGATGCTTGCTTCACCGCGATTCGACAGGCCTCCGCCAACAGTTCGTCGAGATCCCGCAGGCGGGCGATGGCCCGATTGGTTTCCGAGAGCGTCCGGTACAGCTTGGTGCGCCGCTTGAGCTGCGCCTGCAGGCGCTTGCGCGGGCCGATGTCCTCGATTACGCCGACCAGGTACTCGACCTGCCCGCCATCCTGCCGCACTGCGGACGCCTTGAGCTGCGCCCAGAACACCGTGCCGTCCTTGCGCCGGTAGCGCTTTTCGAGCGTGAAATCGTCGCGCTCACCCGCCAGCACCGCTTTGCCCAGCGAGAGTTCCCTGGGCAGGTCCTCCGGCAGCGAGATCTGCCAGACGTTCATGCTTTCCAGCTCGCGAGGCGAATACCCCAGCAGCTCGGCGAAACGCGGGTTGACCAACAGGAAACGCCCGTCGACGGACACGTGCGCCAGGCCCACCGCGGTGTGATCGAAAATGTTGCGGAATCGCGCCTCACTCTGGCGCACCGCCTCCTCCGCACGCGTTCTTTCCGTGATGTCGCGCAGGATGCTCTGCATGAAGGTCTCGCCGTCGACCTCGATAGTCCGCACACTGGCTTCGACGGGGAACTCGCTGCCATCCTTGCGACGATGCCAGGTTTCAAACACCAGGCTGCCTTCCTGCCTGGCGATGCTCAGCTGCCTGTGGCCGGCCGCCACCAGCGCCGCGGGCCGCAACTCCAGCGTATTGCGCCCGATCAATTCATCGCGGGAGTAGCCGTAGGCACTCAGTGCCCGGTCGTTGCAATTCACGATCCTGCCTTCCGCGTCCATCAGCAGGACGATGTCGTTGGCGAATCGTGTCAGGTAGGAGAAATGCTGGTCGAGCACATCGCGCTCGAGCTTGACGCTCTCTAGCTGCGCGCGGTTCAACAGCTGCTGTTGCCGGAACAACACCAGGATCAGCCAGCCGGCGATGAGCACCGCCACCAGAACCACCAGCGCGGTATTGCGCAGCAGCTTGAATACGCCGGCGTATACCTGGTCACGGTCGATGGCGCCGACCACGATCCAGTTCACGCCCGGCACGCGCGACATCGTCAGCAATACAGAGCGGCCGTCCGGCAGGAAGCCCTCGATGACGCCGTGATCGCCGCGCGAAGCATAGTCCGAGCCGGGCTCCTGCGTCGTGGTCGGAAAGGCAAGCTGCCTGCCACCGTGCACCGGGGCCGCAAAGCCGGGCAGGAACACCAGCTCACCGTCCGGACCAAGGCTCGCAAGTGACGTCTCGCCGCTCGTGCCCGCAAGCGGCCAGCGCTGCAGGATGGAGAAAAGTCGCGGTCCCGGGTCGATGGCTGCGACCAGCCACGCAGGCCCGCCGTCCGCGTCGCGCAGCCGCCCCAGCCGATAGGCCAGCACCGAATTCATCGCACCACCCTCGACCGGGCCGACGCCCGAGAATCCGACATCACGTCCTTTGGCATCGTGGATGGCGCGTTCCAGCAGCGCTGCGCGGGGCGCCGCGCCGCGCGTGAACAACAGGCGTCCGTCGGCGCCTGCGACGGCGATGGATTCGAGGCCCAGCAATTTCGCCGTCGGCGCGAGGCGGTCCAGCACCGCTGCGTGGGCGCCGGATGATTCCGCGAACGCAGGCAGGCCGGCCGTGTCCTCGGCATACATGCGGCCGAGCGCCGTGACCGCACCGACCTGGTCGCCGAACCACTCCCCGACACGCTGCGCCTTGATGAAGGCCGTGGAGCGCAGCGCAGAGTAATTGCGCTCCGCTATGCCCTGCACATGCTGCCGCTGCACCTGGTAGCCGATGAGCAGGATGGCGCCGGCCAGGCACAGGAACACCACGCTGAGCAGCCCGCCGTGCGCATGCGGCAACTCGGCCTCCTCGGGTTCCCGCGGCGTAACCCGCATCAGCACATACAGCACGGCGCTCGTGCCGAGGACAAACAGCAGCCCCTTGGCCGTGCCGAGCCACATCAGGTCGTCGATGTCTACACCCAGGTCGGGCATCAGGCGGTCCGATGCCACGATCCACAGCGAACCGAGCAGCGCATACAGGAGGGCAATGCCGAGCGCGATGCGGCGCGGCACCGTGATGCTGCGTGGTCCCCCTGGCGGGGTTCCGGCGCTGTTCACTGCTGCTGAACTCCCTGCTGCTGGCGCCGGGGCGGCTTGAGCCGGGGCCCCGTTGGGCGGCTATTGTGCCGGGAAACACCCCTGGCGTGTTACCAGCCGGGCGCGCAGGGAGCGATAACGGCAGCTCCCGAGGGATTAAATGGTGGCTACGGGTGGGCTCGAACCACCGACCTCAGCATTATGAGTGCCGCGCTCTGACCAACTGAGCTACGTAGCCGCCGACGGGCGCCTGGCGGCGCATGTCCCGGAAGGGCCGAGAATTCTCCCCGCGCCTCGCGAAGCTGTCAAGGCGACTGCCAGGCCGGTTTGACAAATCGCAAGGCGCGCCGCGCGCGCTTTTCCCAGAATTCTCCCCAGGGGCCGGAGTCGCCGGCCCGCGCAACCTGGGAGAACGCGGTCATGTACGACACCAAACGACTCTGGTGGACCCTCGGGATCATCCTGCTGGTGTCCTTCGGAATCCTCGGCTTCATGGGCACGGAGATCTACCGCGCCATGCCGCCCGTCCCGGAGGCCTATGTCAGCGTCGACGGCGAGGTGCTCTACACGCGCGATGACATCGAGCGCGGCCGGCAGGTCTGGCAGACCACCGGCGGCCACCAGCAGGGCTCCATCTGGGGCCACGGCGCCTACGTGGCGCCCGACTGGAGCGCGGACTGGCTGCACCGCGAGCTGGTGGAGCTGCTGGAGGTTTACGCACAAAGGGACTTCGGCATGCGTTTCGGGGACCTCGGCGAGGGCCAGCAGGCCGCGCTGCAGAGCCGCCTGAAACGCGAGATGCGGGAGAACACCTACGATCCGCTGACCGATCGCGTGACGGTGTCGGCGGAGCGTGCCGCGGCGATACAAGCCGTGGCGGCGCATTACGACGGCCTGTTCGGCA
This sequence comes from uncultured bacterium, assembly GCA_965233095.1. Classification (GTDB taxonomy): domain Bacteria; phylum Pseudomonadota; class Gammaproteobacteria; order Steroidobacterales; family XN24; genus XN24. The sequence goes on along the minus strand of CBDDRR010000171.1, from coordinate 1,283 downwards.
ACGATCCCGAGCTGGCGCACCTGCGCGAGGCCTACGCCATGATGCAGTTCCCGGTGCCCGACGCGGAGCGCCGCCAGCTGCTCGGCGCCTTCGTGTTCTGGTCCTCCTGGGCCGCGGCGACCAACCGACCGGGTGACGACATCACCTATACCAACAACTGGCCGCACGAGCAGCTGATCGACAACACGCCCACCGGCGCGGCCTTCATGTGGACCTTCGTCAGCATCCTGGTACTGCTCGCCGGCGTCGGCGCGCTGGCCTGGCACTACGCCGTCATCCACGGCCGCGAGCCGCCCCCGGAAGTGCCCGCCATCGACCCGCTGCACAACCTCAAGCCGACCCCGTCCATGCGGGCCACGGTCAAGTACTTCTGGGTGGTGACCGCCCTGTTCGGCCTGCAGGTGGTGCTCGGCGGAATCACGGCCCACTACGCGGTCGAGGGACAGGCCTTTTACGGCGTGAACCTGTCTGAAGTCCTGCCCTACGTGATCAGCCGCACCTGGCACACCCAGCTCGCGGTCCTCTGGATCGCCACCGCCTGGCTGGCCACGGGCCTGTACATCGCCCCGGCGATTTCCGGCCACGAGCCGAAGTTCCAGCGGCTGGGAGTCAACTTCCTGTTCGTCTGCCTGCTGATCATCGTGCTCGGCTCGATGGCGGGACAATGGCTGGGCGTCATGCAGAAGCTCGGGCTGGACATCAACTTCTGGTTCGGCCACCAGGGCTGGGAGTACGTCGACCTCGGCCGCTTCTGGCAGATCTTCCTGTTCATCGGCCTGATGCTGTGGCTGACGCTGGTCGGCCGCGCCCTGTGGCCCGCCCTGCAGAAGAAGGACGAGGGCCGGCCGCTGGTGATCCTGCTGTTCCTGTCCACCGTCGCCATCGGCCTGTTCTATGGCGCCGGCCTGATGTGGGGCAAGCACACGCACCTGGCGATCGTCGAGTACTGGCGCTGGTGGGTGGTGCACCTCTGGGTCGAGGGCTTCTTCGAGGTGTTCGCCACGGCGGTGATCGCCTTCCTGTTCACCAAGCTCGGGCTGGTGCGCACCACCAGCGCCGTGACCGCAGTGCTGTTCGCCACCATCGTGTTCCTGACCGGCGGCGTGCTCGGCACCTTCCACCACCTGTATTTCACCGGCACACCGACGGCCGTGCTGGCGATCGGCGCTTCATTCTCGGCGCTCGAGGTGGTCCCGCTGGTGCTGATCGGCTTCGAGGCCTACGAGAACTGGAAGGCGTCGAAGTACCGCGGCTGGGTGGCGACCTACAAGTGGCCCATCATG
>CBDDRR010000170.1:0-3135 GCA_965233095.1 uncultured bacterium | reverse complement strand
GGTGCGCCCACCTTGGCGAAATCCGTGAACTTGTACAGGCCGGTGCCATAGATCATGGTGTTGGTCTGGTAGCCGATCGGCGTCAGGAAGCTGGTGGAGGCAGCGAACATGACCGCCAGCACCAGCGGCAGGATGTCGATCTGCAGCAGCTGGCCCAGCGAGATTGCGACCGGCACCAGGATCACGACCGAGGCATTGTTGCTGACCAGCTCGGTCAGGACCGTGGTCACCGCATACAGTGCCATCAGCACCAGGATCGGGTGCCAGCCGGCAGCATGGATGGCCAGCAGGCCGCCGAGCCAGTCGGCCGCGCCCGACTTGTTCATGGCAATGCCCAGCGGGATGACGCCTGCCAGAAGGAAGATTACGTCCCATGACACGCTGGTGTACATGTCGTCCTTCTTCACGCACCCCGTCGCGACCATGGCGACGATGCCGATCAGGGCCGTGACCACGATCGGCATCGGCGTCAGTGCCGCGCCCAGCACGACACCCGTAACGATGCCGCCGGCCATCCACATGCGCCGCCGATCGAAATCGTCCTTGGCTTCCTCGAGCAGCACCAGGTCATGGCGCCGGCGCAGGCTGACCAGGGCGGTGTCGGACAACTGCAGAAGCACGATCTCGCCGACGTGCAGCTTCTCGTCCGCTACCCGGCGACTCTGCACCGCGTCGGTCTCGAGCCCTATCAGCCGGGCCTGGTAGCGCTTCCAGAAGTCCACGTCGGCGGCAGTCTTGCCTTTGAATACCTGCCCGTCACGCAGCAGCACCCGGACCAGCTGGCCATCGCTGCGCACCTTTTGCACGTTGCCCATTTCCGACAGCACTTCGACCTTGTCAGACTTGATCAGGTCCATGATCTGGCGCAGGTTGCCACGAACCTGGAGGACGTCGTCCGCCTTGATCTTGACTTCCTCGGCGCGCTTGATGTGCGTAGTCTGGCCGCGCACCAGCTTGATCACCTCGATGCCGGCGCGCGCAGTAAACTTGCTGTCCTCGAGTGTCTTGCCGACCAGCTCGCTTTCTTCGCGCACTCCCAGCTCGATGATGAAGGTCTCGTCATCCTCGCTCTGGATCTTGATGCGATCCTCTTTCGGGAGCAGCAGGCGGCCGATAGTGATGAAATACACCAGGCCGACGCCGAGCACGATCAGCCCGAGGTGAGTGAACTCGAACATGCCGATCTGGCGACCGAAGGCCGGCTGATCCTTCATGATGGCCGACGCAAGAATGTTGGTGGAGGTGCCGATGAGGGTCAGCGTGCCGCCCAGCATGCCGAAGAAGCTGACCGGCATGAGCAGCCTGGACGAGAGCATTTTCAGGCGCTTGGCCATGTCCAGCACGAGGGGAATGGCCACGGCCACGGCAGCAGTGTTGTTTATAAAGCCGGAAACGCCGCCCACCAGCGCGGCGATGATCAGGATCATGCGCAGTTCGGAATTTCCAACCAGCGGGAACACCGTCTTGCCCAGCACGTGGATCAGCCCCGAGCGCTGGATGCCGGCCGAAAGGATGAACATGGCAAGCACGGTGACCGTAGCCGTGCTCGACAGCCCGGACAGGCCCTCGCTGACGGTAGGGAAGGCCGCCCGCAGGTCGACGCCGCGGTCGAGCAGCCACTGCGAATGCCCCACCAGTGGAATCACCATGACCGTAATCAGGATCAGGATCGCGGTGATGTCGAGTGGCAGCGTTTCCGTGGCGAACAGGTACAGCGCCGCGGCGATAATCAGGAAGACAATGGCGATTTCGACGGTCATTGGGCGCCTGGGGTATTCGGTCGGACGAAGAAGGGCGCTGCCGCAGCGAACCGAAGTTGTGTGAAACTGGCGCCGCCGGATTCAGCGAGGACTTCTTATGATCACCACGCGAAGGGATTTTCTCAAGCTCGGCGGCCTGGGCGCGGCGGCCATGGCGGGTGGCTCGATCTGGAGGGCTGCGAGCGGCGCAGTCGGCCCGGCAGGTCCGGCGGGGCGGCCGCTGCGCATTCTCATCCTCGGCGGCACCGGTTTCACCGGACCTTACCAGGTGCGTTACGCGCTCGCACGCGGACACCAGGTCGCGCTGTTCAATCGCGGCCGACGCAGCATTGACTGGCCCGCTGCGGTCGAGGAGCTCACGGGCGACCGCGATACGGGCGATCTCGAGGCGCTGCGGGGCCGCGAATGGGACGTCTGTATCGACAATCCCACCAGCGTGCCGGGCTGGGTCCGTGACGCGGGCAAGGTGCTGGCCGGGAGCATCGGCCATTACGTCTTTATCTCGACGCTGTCCGTGCTGGCCGATACCAGCCGGCCGGGGCAGGCCGAGGACGCGCCCCTGGCCGAGTACACGGGCGCCGACGCGATGCAGGAGACGATGGCGACACTCCGCGCCGACATGCGCCTGTACGGTCCTCTGAAAGCCGAGAGCGAACGGGAGGCGGAGCGGCAGTTCCCGGGCATAGCTACGGTGATTCGTCCCGGCCTGATCGTCGGGCCGGGTGACGCTTCCGACCGGTTCACCTACTGGCCGGTCCGGCTGGCGCGAGGCGGCGAAGTCCTCGCACCCGGCGACGGCAGCGATCCGGTGCAGATCATCGATGCCCGCGACCTTGCCGAGTGGACCATTCGCCTGGCTGAGCAGCGTGCTTTCGGGACCTTCAACGCGCCGGGCCCGGACTACGAGCTCACCATGGAGGCGATGCTCTACGGTGTACGGGCGGTCACCACAGCCGGCGCACACCTGACCTGGGTGCCGGCTGAATTCCTGGCAGCACAAGGGGTCACGCCGTGGGGCGACCTGCCGACGTGGTTGCCGGGTACCGGCGATACCGCAGGCTTCTCGCGCATTTCCAATGCAAAGGCCGTGGGGGCGGGGCTGACTTTCCGGCCGCTGGCGACGACTGCAGCGGATACGCTGGCGTGGTTTGGTGACCAGTCGGCAGAGCGGCGCGCGCAGTTGCGCGCGGGGATCACTGCCGAGCGCGAGGCCGAGGTGCTTGCTGCCTGGCGCGCGCGCGACTGACCCGATCGACAAGCCCGCGCAGCTGCCGCATCGTTCGGTCAGTTCCGGGAGGCTGACCAAAGATGTCTATCCTGGCCGAACTCAAGCGCCGTAACGTGCTGCGCATTGCTGCCGCCTACCTGGTGGCGG
>CBDDRR010000169.1:0-8572 GCA_965233095.1 uncultured bacterium | reverse complement strand
AGCCGCGTCTCGGTCAACGCGCGCATGATGCCTCCGGACGAAATCGCCGGCCTGCGCATCAGGACCTTCGACGGTGCTGATACCTGGCAGTTCATCGACTGACTGAAAAATCCGGATCGGGAGCGAGCAGATGTTCAAGCGATCCCTGTTGAATCTGTTGATGGCCGGCGTGACGCTGCTCCTCATCGCCTCGCTGGCGCACGGCGAGTCCAGCGCCTGGCTGGACATTGCTCTGGATGAACAAGGCGCGGTGACCGAGGCGGTCGTGGTCGACGACGTACATCCGGCCCTTGTGGAACCGCTGCGCGACTGGGTGTCCCGCCAGGCATTCACGCCCGCGGAGGTGGAGGGACGGACGGTGCCCAGCACGACCTCGGTGTGGGCGACCTTCACGCTGGTGGAGGTGGACGGCGGCTACGAGCTGCAGGTCCTAGGATACGACAGCGGCCCGCGGCCGATCCACAAGGAGGCGCCGGACTATCCCTACAACGAATTGCTGGCGGGAAAGCAGGGCTGGGTCAATCTCAGCTTCACCGTGCAGCCGGACGGCAAGACCAGCGACATCAGGGTGGTGGAGTCCTCGCACCGTAACTTCCAGAAGCCGGCGCAGCGCGCCGTCGCGAAGTGGCGCTTCAAGCCCAACACGGTGGACGGCCAGGCCGTCGCCACCGAAGTCACCCAAGAGATAGAGTTCGAGATCGAGTAGCGCGTCAGCCCCGGCCCGGCAACGCCACCAGCCGCTCGTCGCCGAACAGCGCCAAATCCGGCGCCAGCATGCGGATGTAGCGGTCGAAATACAGGAACTGCTTCACCAGCAGCGTGAACTCGCGCGGGAAGCGGATGCCGTGGCGCCGCCCGACCGCCACCAGGTCCATCAGCGCGCGGTTCAGGTCCTCGTCCTCGGGCGGCTCTTCGTAGACTGCGTGCCCGTAGTCCGCCCCGGGGACCGGTGGCGCCAGGTCCAGCCGCCTGAACAGGGCTTCGAGGTCGGTTGCGAGGCGCGCGGTATCCACACCGTCACGAGTCGCGCCCATGGTCGCAAGCCCCTCGGCCACGGCCCTGAAGTCGCCCTTCGGCAACCCCTCGGCCAGCGCAAACATCGCCTTCCAGGTCTCCTCGCGGATGCGCCCGACGATGCCGAAGTCGATGAAGCCGATGCGACCGTCGCGCAGCGCCATCAGGTTGCCGGCATGCAGATCTGCATGGAAGGTGCGGCAATGCATCAGGCTGCCGAACCAGGTGTTGAGTGCATTCAGCAACAGCGCTTCCGGGTCGTCGGTGCAGCGGCGCAGGCCCTCGGCGTCGGTCAGCGGCACGCCGAAAAAACGCTCCATGGTCAGCACGCGGGCAGTGCTGAGCTGCGGGTACACCCGCGGCGCGACCGCCTGGGTGTTCAGCGTCTCGTCGAGATATTCACGAAACGCGTCGATGTTGGCAGCTTCCCGGAGAAAGTCGCACTCCTCCATCATGGAGTTCTGGATCTCCTCGACGATGGCCGCGAGCGAGGCATGCGCCGCGCCGGGCGTGACGCGCTCGGCCACCCGCGCGACGAGGTGCAGCAGGTTCAGGTCGGTGACAATGACCTTCTGCACACCCGGCTTGCGCACCTTGAGCACAACGTCCTCGCCGGTCTTGAGCCGCGCGGCGTGCACCTGAGCGATGGACGCCGAGGCCAACGGCTCCGGGTCCACCCACAGAAACTCGGTGTCGAGCTTGTCGCCGAGTTCCTCTTTCAAGGCGCGGTGGATGGTTTTCCAGCGCAGCGGCGTGGTCTGGTCGAGGCAGTGCTGGAACTCGGCGACCCAGGGCTCCGGGAACATGGAGGGTGAGCTGGCGATGAGCTGGCCGAGCTTGACGTAGGTCGCGCCGAGCCGCTCGAAGGTCTGGCGCACCAGGCGCGGCGTCGGCGGCCGGTCGCCGAGCAGCCAGCCCACGCCGGTGCCCGCCAGCACGCGGCCGGTCTGGCCGATGCGCAGCGCGCCCTTGACCGTCAGGCCCAGCATTTCGCTGGTGGTACTCAGCATCGCTGGCCCTCGTCGATTCAGCGCGGCCGCAGCAGCGTGGCGCGCAGCGCGCGATCCACGAAGCTGCGTACCTCGGGATGGAAGCGGAAGCCGAGGTGGCCGCCCATGTACCACTCGATCTCGGGCTCCTCCCAGTGGCGCCACAGCATCTCGACCTGGCGCGGCGGCACAAAGCGGTCGGCCAGTGCGCCGAAGATGAAGCGCTGGTCGCGCGGGATTCTCGGCGTCAGCATGAGCGGCGCGACCGGCGTCAGTGCGACGCCGATGCGCTCGGGGGTGATGTTCGCCTCCTGGGCCACGGCGAGCGCACGGCCGCTGGCGTGGTAGCAGGTCAGATCGCCGAACTCGGCGGCCGGGATGCCGGCGATGGCACAGTCGAGCTCGTCTTCCAGCGAGGCGATCAGCGCCGTGGTGTAGCCGCCAAGCGACAACCCGACCAGGCCGATGCGCTCCGCGCCCTCTTCCTTCAGCCAGCCGACCAGGCGGCGGACGTCCCAGGCCGCCTGCGTGAGCGCGTGCAGCGTATTGGTCACGTCGCCGGTGATGAAGCCGGCGCCGCTGACGGCGCTGTTGATCGCGCGCGGTCCGTGCAGCGGCAGTACCGGGAAGGCCAGGTTGACGCCGCGGCGGTGCAGCCAGTTGGCGCCCATGGCGCGCAGGTCGAAGGGGGCATGGCCCATCGCCAGGCCGTGCACACAGATCAGCCAGTCGCGGCTGCGCGCATTGCGCACCAGCCGCACCTCGGCGTTGCGGTTGTTGGCATAGCCGATCCAGCGGTCGCGTCCCGGCGCGCCGCGCCGCGGGTCGAACTCGCTCTCGAAGCGCATGATCTCGCAGTCCAGCCCGGCGATGCGCTTGCTGGCGACGGCCGCCGGGCCGAGCGGCGGCGGCGTCTCGTGGTAGCTCGCCGGCTCGTTCAGCCAGCCGCCGGCACGCAACCAGTCGAGCGTCTCTTCGAGTTCCTCGCCGACGCGCGCCTGTATAGGCTTGCCGTACACGCCCATCACGGAGGTGAGGCCGCCAATCACCGCCTCGTCCAGCGCGATCTCCGCAGCGAGATTGAGATCCATTTCCGGCACAGGCCGGCCCTCGGGCAGCACGAGGTCGTCGGCCGTGAGCCGCGCTGCGCAGATCCCCGCCACTGCCGACAGCGCGGCGAGCAACACCGCCGTCAGCGGCGCGAACAGCAGTGTCGGCACGGCGAAGACCAGACCGATGAGCGCGCCGGTGGCCCCGGCGCGGGGGATCAGCCTGTCGCCCGGGAACAGCAGCGTACCGCCGGCGCTGGTCAGCAGCAGCGCACCCGGTATCGCCGCCGGCACCAGCGTCCAGAGCCCGCCGTCGGCGCCACAGGCGATCCAGGCCACGCCCGCCACGGCGAGCAGCCAGGTCTCCGGCCTGCGCATCATCTCCTGGTCCATGCCCGCGTTCCTGTCGCGATCATTGAATCTCCGGGCGGCTCGCGCCGTCGCTCCGTCCGTAAGCATAAGGTATTCTCATTCACCGATGTCACTCACTGAACTGCTTGCCTACCTGGTCGCCGCCGTGATCGCGGTGCCGATCGCGCGTCGCCTGGGCTTCGGCTCGGTGCTCGGCTACCTGGCCGCCGGCATCGTCATCGGCCCCTGGGGTCTCAAGCTGTTCGCGGACGTCGACCGGATCCTGCACCTGGCCGAGTTCGGCGTGGTGCTGCTGCTGTTCATCATTGGTCTTGAGCTGCAGCCCACACGCCTGTGGGCCCTGCGCAAGGGCATCTTCGGCACCGGCAGCGCCCAGGTGCTGATCACCGGCGCGCTGCTCTCCGGCGCCGCCATGGCCTTCGGCCTGGCTTGGAAATCGGCGCTGATCCCCATGCTGGCGCCCGGCGATGCCATCACCTCGCACCCGGCCACTGACTACGTCATCCAGGTGGCCGCCGTGGTGGCGCTGATCGCCGGCGGGCGCTGGCTGCTCAGGCCGATGTTTCGCATCGCGGCACGCGACGGCGGCCACGAGATTTTCACCGCCACGGCGCTGGTGGTGGTGGTCGGCGCGGCGCTGCTGATGGTCCAGGTCGGCCTGTCGGCCGGCCTCGGCGCCTTCCTGGCCGGCGTGCTGCTGGCGGATTCGGAGTTCCGCCACGAGCTGGAAGCCGAGATCGAACCCTTCAAGGGCCTGCTGCTCGGCCTGTTCTTCGTCGCCGTCGGCATGTCTGCCAACCTCGGCCTGCTGGCCGAGATCCCGTGGCGGATCATCGCCATGACCCTGCTGCTGATTTCTCTCAAGGCGGTCGTGCTGTTCATCGTCGGGCGGATCAGCGGCCTGCCCACGACCTCGGCGCGGAGCCTGGCCATGGTGCTGGCGCAGGGCGGCGAATTCGCCTTCGTGCTGTTTGCCGCCGCGCTGCAAGGGCGGCTGATCGAGCGCGAGCTGTTCGAGCTGCTTATCCTCGTGGTGACGCTGTCGATGATCGCCACGCCCTTCCTGGTGATCGCCGACGAGCGCGTGGGCCGGGCGAGCCGTGCGCGTGAGGACGAGCGCGAGTTCGACAAGGTCGAGGCTGACCGCAGCCACGACGTCATCATCGCCGGCCTCGGCCGTTTCGGCCAGGTGGTGGCGCGCGTGCTGAACATGCGACGCATTGCATTCACCGCGCTGGAATCGGACACCCGTCAAGTCGATTTCGTCAGGCGCTTCGGCAACATCGTCTACTACGGCGACAGCACACGGCTGGACCTGCTGCGCGCGGCGCATATCGAGAAGGCCAAGCTGTTCGTGGTGGCCGTCGAGGACGTCGAGGCGTCGGTGCGCACCGTCGAACTGGTCAAGCATCATTTCCCGCACCTGAAGATCTTCGCTCGCGCCAACGACCGTGCGCACGCGCGGGCGTTGCGCGATCGCCACGTCGACTACGTCATCCGCGAGACGTATGTTTCCAGCCTGGAGATGGCGGAAAGCCTGTTGCAATCGCTCGGCGATACGCCAGACAAAGCGAGCGAGACCGTGCGCCAGTTCCGGCGCTTCGACGAGGACCTGCTGGAGCGCGAGCGCGCGGTCGCCCAGGATGAAGGCCGCCTCGTACAGACCATCCGGGAAGCGGAGCGGGAACTGGCATTCCTGTTCCATAGCGACGAACATGACATCGACAAGGTCCTGGAGAACAGGGAAGGCACGCCATGACCACTCTCAGCGACGACCAGTTTCGCGACCTGCCGCCGAAGGAGCGCCGCTACGACACGCCGCTCGGCGATGGGCTGGTATTCACGGTATTTCCCAACGGCACCAAGTGCTGGGTGCTGGTGTACTCCGCCAGCGGTTTCGCCCGTCGGCGCACGCTCGGCCTGTTTCCCGAGATGGGCGTGGACGCAGCCCGCGAGGCGGCGGGGCAGGCGCGGCGCATTCTCGACGTGGAAAACGAACTTGCGCAGTCCGGTGAGCCCAGCGCCGCGGCCGGGCGGCGCAGCTGGCTCATCGGGCTGATCGAGGACCGGCCTTACCTGTCAGTGGCACTCGGCCTGGGCTTCGCCGCCCTGCTCGGCATGAGCGTGGTCTGGCTGCTGGGCTGAGCGCCCCCACCGCCGTCCGGCGCTGCCGTCGAACTTACCAGCTGATCCGCTCGCCGTTCCAGGCGTAAAAGCGCCCGGTGTCCGCCGGAGTGAGCCCGTCGATCACCCGCAGCAGCTGGTCCGCGGCACGCGCCGCACTGAATAGCCTGCCCTCGGGCACGCCGCCCTGGAAGGGACGCGACAATTCAGTGTCCGTGGTGCCGGGGTGCAGCACCACGCAGATGGTGCCGGGCGCGCGGCGCGCGAGCTCGATGGACAGCGTCTTCAGGAACATGTTCTGCGCCGCCTTGGCACCGCGGTACGCGTACCAGCCGCCGAGCCGGTTGTCGCCGATGCTGCCGACGCGCGCCGACAGGCTGGCGAAAACGGCGCGCTCGCGCCGCGGCAGCAGCGTCTCGACGTGCTTGGCGAGCAGCAGTGGGCCGGTGCCGTTCACTGCAAAAGTTTCCAGCAGCCAGTCGGCGCGCACCTCGGAGAGCCGCCGCTCGGGCTGCGGCCCGCCCGGCCGATGCAGCAACCCGGCGCAGTTGATCACGAGGTCCAGTGGTTCGCCCTCGGCGCGGATGGTTTCGGCCGCCGCTGCCAGACCGGGCTCGTCGGTGACGTCCAGCGGCAGCAGCCGCACCGTGTCGCATTGTGCGGCGAGTGCCGTCAGCTCGCCGGCCGACTGCGGGTCGCGGCAGCCCGCCCAGATGCGCCGGGCGGGCCCCGCGGCCGCCAGGTGCCGCACGAAGGCGAGGCCGATGCCGCGGCTGGCGCCTGCTACCAGCGCGGTCACCGGGCGGGCATGGCGGGCCAGGACATAGGGGGTTGATGCCGGCGTCAATGCGGGCGGGACCGGGTTGCTTGTCATGACGTGGAGACGACTCTCAAGAAGCGTTCAGGACTGTTTCGCCGGCCGGGCGCGGCCGGATGTTCCGGCCGCCCGCTCGCGGCGGCACGTGTGAATTCGGAGCCGCAGAGGTACCCTAGCGGGATTGATTCCGACCTGGACGTCGCCATGCCCCGAACCGCCCGTTGGCTCCTCCCGGCCGCCGCTTGCGCACTTTTTTTGTCCGGCTGCGGCGGCAAGCACCCGCACCTGCCGACTGTTGAGCGCGTCGATCTCGACCGCTACCTCGGCACCTGGTACGAGATCGCGCGCTACCCGGCGCCCTTCCAGGAAGGCTGCGTGGCGACCAACGCCACCTACAGCCTGCGCGACGACGGCAAGATCCGGGTGCTCAACCGTTGCCTCGTGGAGCGCTTAGACGGCGAGCTGCGCGAGGCCGAGGGGCGCGCGAAGATCGTCGACGAGGAGACCAACGCCAAGCTTAAGGTGACGTTCTTCTGGCCGTTCTACGGCGACTACTGGGTGCTTGGCCTCGGCCCGGACTACAACTGGGCGCTGGTCGGCGAGCCGTCGCGCAAGTACCTGTGGATCCTGTCGCGCACCCGGCAGATGGACCCTTCGGTGTACGCGGACATCGTTGCCCGCCTGCCGGCGTTGGGCTATGACCCGGCCCGCCTGCTGGTCACGCCGCAGCCCGCGGCCGAGTAGGCCGACCGGATGATCACCGTCCTGGACTCACCCAGGGGCTGGCCAGCAACCGCTGGCGGGCATGCCCGGCACGGCGGGGCGCCACTGCCGTTAATGTGCTCCCTGGCGCTCTTGTTACTGGTGTTGCTGGCGGTGACGCCCGCTCACGCGCAGCTCATTCCCGGCATTGTCGCGCCGGAGCAGCCCGCCGAGACGCCCGCGGAGCCCCGCGAGGAACCCAAGGCCATCGCCTTCGAGCAAATCCCGGCGCAGATGGAGCAATCACGCAAGCTGGCGCGCAGTGCGCTGGAAGCAGCCCGGCCACAAGAGGCCGTCGACAGCGCCCGGCGGCAGGTCGACGCGCTGGCCCCGCCATCGACGCGCTCGCCGATGAGCAACCGCAGGAAAACTTTGCGCGCACCGACATGCGGAGCCTCGAGGGCGCGATCGACCAGACTGCCGCCCTGCGTCGCGGCATCACCGGGGCGCAGGCGCCGCTCGGGCGTCGTGCCGAGGAACTGTCCGCATGGCGGGAAGATCTGCGGCGGGTGCTGAAGTCCTGGACTCTCACAGAACAGGCACCGGGCGCGGGCGAGCTGCCTGCCGAGCTGCGCGCCAACATCCGCGCCACGCAGACCGCGTTGCGCGAAGCCGGCAAGCGCGTCGGCGAACGCCAGCAGGAGGTGCTCGAACTGCAGGGCATGCTGGCCGGCTGGCTGGCGATTGTCGACGAGCGCGGCGCCATGCTCGCGGCGGAACTATCGCGGGCTCGCGTCGAGCTGTTTCGGCCGGAGCATCCGCCAATCTGGCAGGGCGAGGCCGCCTCCCTGGACCTCGGGCATTCTCGCGAGCAGTGGCGCACCGAGCTTGAATCGCTCAACAACTACCTGCAGACGCGGCAGGGCAATACCTGGGCGGCCATCGTGCTGCTGGCGTTCCTGCTGAGCGCATTCGTGCTGCTGTCGCGCAAGGTCGGAGGCTGGGCAGAGGCACGACCGGAGCTCACCCAGGACCTGGCGGTATTCCGCCACCCGCTCGCAGCCGCGCTGGTGCTGGCGATTTTCCTGGCGCCCTCGGTCTACCCCGACGCGCCGCTGGTGCTGCGCGAACTGCTCGGCGTGCTGCTCATACTGCCGCTGCTCAGGGTGCTTTCGCTGGTGGTGACGCGATCGCTGCACGGCCCCATGTACCTCGTCGCGGCGCTATACCTGCTTATGCGACTGGACGCCCTGCTGGGCGCAGGTACGGCGCTGCAGCGCTACTCCCTGCTCCTGCTCACCGCAGCGACAGCCGCCGCGGTGGTGTGGATTTTTCGTCCCTCCGGCCCGGGAGCGCAGTTCGAAGCCGGGCGCTGGTGGCGCGCGGCCCGCCTGGCGGCCCGCTTCAGCCTGCTGATCCTGGCCGCCGCGCTGCTGGCCAATATCGGCGGGCTGGTATCGCTGTCCGGGCTCATGACCAGCGGCGTCATCGGCAGCGCCTTCGTC
>CBDDRR010000168.1:0-3859 GCA_965233095.1 uncultured bacterium | reverse complement strand
CCTCGAGCTCGGCGGCGGCGGCGCGCGCTTCGCTGAGGTCCCATTGCGGCGGCAGGCCGGCGTGCACCATTGTGAAGCCGACCTCCGGATCATGGTGAAGCAACGGCCGGCGGCGCAGCCACTCCAGCAGCTCATCGCGGTCCGGTGCGGCAAGAATGTCGTCCAGCGTGTCGCGCTTTTTCCTTGGCCGACTGTCGGCCCAGGCGGTCGCCAGCAGGTGCAGGTCGTGGTTGCCCAGCACCACCACCGCCAACTCGCCCAGCGAGTGCACGAAACGCAGGGTCTCCAGCGAGGCGGGGCCGCGGTTGACGAGATCGCCGGTGAACCACAGCTTGTCGCGGGCAGGATCAAATGCAATGCGATCCAGCAGGCGGCGGAGCGGATCGAGACAACCCTGCAGATCACCGATGGCGTAGACCGCCATCAGTGCAAGTCGCCCGGCCTGGCGAGTGTGAATGCAGCGATCGGTGCGTCGAACCGGCGCCCGGTCTCGTCGACCATCTGGTATGCGCCCTGCATCGATCCCACCGGCGTCGGGATGATGGCGCCGCTGGAATAGCGGAAGCCCTCACCGGGGCGTATCAGCGGCTGCTCGCCGACGACGCCCTCGCCGCGGACCTCCTGCACGCCGCCGTCGGCGTCGGTGATGATCCAGTGCCGCGACAGCAGGCGCGCGGCGATCGGACCGTCGTTGGAAATCGTGATGCTGTAGGCGAAGGCGTACCGTCCCTCGCCGGGCTCGGATTGCTGATCCAGGTACGCGGTTTCCACCTCGATCCGGATCGGAGAATCAGTCATGGGGCGCTCCGTGGCAGGGCGTCTCGTGTTGCCCTTGATTCTACACGAGCACCGCTGTCTACCCGGAAAGGCGTACCGCCAGCACGTCGCAGGGCGCGGCATGCAACACGGCATCCTCGGTGAGGTTGACGATCAGCGCGAGGCCGTGCCGCTCGCGGCTGCCAAGCACGACAAGATCGGCCGGCCACTCGCGCGCTTCGCGCAGCAGCTCGCTCTTGATGGTGCCTGCGATCACCCGCTGCTCCGCGAAGTCGAGGCCGGCCCTGGCCGCCATTTCCGCCAGGCGGGTACGGGCCCCGGCGACGAGCTCCTCCTCGATGTTGATCGCCGGCAGCAGCGCTTCGCCCATCGGCTCGACCGGCACGTACTCGACCACGTGCATGAGGCGCAGCTGCGCGCCGGTGACGCCGGCCACGGCCTTGGCGCGGGAAAGCACCAGGTCGCTGTGCTCATCGAGATCGATGGCCGCAATGATTCTCTGGTAGTCCATGTGTGCTCTGCCTTGGGGAATGGTATGCCAAGTATAGATGGGGACACGTCCCATTATTCTTACAGAAAAGGGGACATTCCCCATTTCCCTAGCTGGGAAATGGGGCGTGTCCCCTTTTCTGTGCGGCGATCGTTGCGAGGCGGCCGAAGGCCTCCGCGGGCAGTGTCTCGGCGCGCGCGCCCGGATCGCAGCCGGCCGCGTGGATGCCGGGCTCGTCGAGCAGGCCGGAGAGTGCATTGCGCAGCGTCTTGCGACGCTGCCCGAACGCGCGCCGGACCACATCGGCGTACAAGGCGGGGTCCGGGACAGGGAAGGGTGGCTCGATCCAGGGCTCGAGACGCACCACGGACGACCAGACCCTCGGCGGCGGGCGGAATGCGCCCGGTCCGATGTCGAACAGCGCCTGCACGCGACAGGCCGCCGCCAGCATCACGCTCAGGCGTCCGTAGGTCCTGGAGCCCGGCGGCGCCGCCATGCGCTCGACCACCTCCCGCTGGAGCATGAAGTGCATGTCGCGAATCAGCCCCGCCTGCTGGATGAAACGGAACAGCAGCGGGGTCGAAACGTTGTAAGGCAGGTTGCCCACCAGGCGCAGGCGCTCGCCGGGGGAGGCCAGCGCCGCAAGCGATACCTTGAGGGCATCGCCCTGCACGACGGTCAGCGTGTCGCCCGCCTCGGGGCGCGACTCGAGCCGCGCGGCAAGGTCCCGGTCCAGCTCGATCACCGTGAGGCGAACGCCGCGCGCAAGCAGCGGCAGCGTCAGCGCGCCTTCGCCGGGCCCGATCTCCACCAGGCGATCGCCCGGCGCAGGACCGACCGCATCGATGATCCGCTCGATGACTGCCGGGTCATGCAGGAAGTGCTGGCCGAACCGCTTGCGCGGCCGATGATTCATGGCGACCGGCTGCTGCGGCCGGCAAGCTCGATGGCCAGCTCCAGCGCCGCTGCGAGGCTGCCAGGATCAGCCCGGCCGGTGCCGGCAATGTCCAGCGCCGTGCCGTGATCCACTGAAGTCCTGAGCAGCGGCAGTCCGAGTGTGATGTTCACCGCGCGCCCGAAGCCGACATACTTGAGCACCGGCAAGCCCTGGTCGTGGTACATGGCCAGCACCGCGTCGGCGCGGGCGAGCCGATCGGGCGTGAACAACGTGTCGGCCGGCAGCGGCCCTTCGACCTGCATGCCTTCCGCGCGCAGGCCCTGAAGCACCGGAATGATGACGCGGATCTCCTCGTCACCGAGGTGCCCGCCCTCGCCGGCATGAGGATTCAGGCCGGCTACCAGGATGCGCGGTGCGGCAATGCCGAAGCGGTGTTGCAGTTCGCTGTCCAGGGTGCGCAATACGCCCGCCACGGTGTCGCGCGTGATGGCGGCCGGCACTTTCGCCAACGGCAAATGGGTGGTGGCGAGCGCGACGCGCAGCGTGCCGGCAAGCAGCATCATCACCGGCCGTCCGCCCGTCAGTCCGGCGAGAAATTCTGTATGACCGGAGAAGGCGTGTCCTGCGTCATTGATGACGGCCTTGTGCACTGGAGCCGTGACCATGCCGTCGAACTCGCCGGCCAGGCAGCCTTGCGCTGCGCGCCGCAGCATCGCGAGGACCGCACCGGCATTGCGCGGGTCGGGCCGGCCCGGTTCGGACGGGACTGCCAGCGGCACATCGATGACCTGCAACTCGCCGCCGCGGTGCGGCCCGGGACTGTTCACGGCGCGCACTGTCATGGTCGGCTGCAGTCGCGCAGCCATCTCCTGCAGGTGCGCCAGCGGACCAACCGCCACGAGACGCGCCGGCCATGGCCGTGCGGCGATCGCCAGGCAAAGCTCGGGGCCGACGCCGGCGGGCTCGCCAGCGGTCAACGCGATGGCCGGCATCGTGCTCATCGAGCCCCGCGCGGCTCAGCCGCCGAGGATCTCGACCCAGGCTTCATCGCGCAGCTGCCGCAGCCAGAGCTCGGTCTCCTGCTCGAGCTTGCTCGCGCGGATCGCCTGCACTGCCTGCATGCGCCGGACCTCCGCCGTGGTGTCACGCTCCTGGCGGTCCTCCAGCAGGATGATGTGCCAGCCGAACATGGTCCGGATTGGCTCGCTGATCTCGCCGGGACTGAGTCGCTCGAGGGCAGCCTCGAACTCCGGGACGAAGGTGCCGGGCGGGTTCCAGCCCAGGTCTCCACCGCGCGCTGCAGAAGAGGCGTCGCCGGACTCGAGCATCGCGATGTCTGCGAAGGACTCGCCGGCGGCGACGCGCTCGCGGATCGCCTCCAGCCGACTGCGTACGGTCTCGTCATCGAGGATTTCGTTCGGCGCGATCAGGATGTGCCGCGCGCGGCTCTGCATCTGCACGATCTTTTCCTCGCCGCCGCGGGTGTCGATGACTCGGAAGATGTGAGAGCCGCTGCTGCTGCGCACCGGCTCGCTGAATTCTCCTGCCGAGAGCGACTGGATGACGCCGGCAAACTGCTGCGGCAGCTGTGACCCGCGCCGCCAACCCAGGCGACCGCCGCTCAGCGCCTGCTGCCCGCCGGATTCGGCGACCGCGAGCTCGGCGAAGTCGGCGCCCTCCAGCAAACGCGCGTG
>CBDDRR010000167.1:0-13410 GCA_965233095.1 uncultured bacterium | reverse complement strand
GGTCACGAACCTGGCCGATTACGGCGCCTTCGTGGAGATCGAAGACGGCGTCGAGGGCCTGGTCCACGTGTCCGAGATGGACTGGACCAACAAGAACGTCAACCCGTCCAAGATCGTGCAGATCGGCGACGAGATCGAGGTAATGGTGCTGGAGATCGACGAGGAGCGCCGTCGCGTGTCCCTCGGCATCAAGCAGTGCATGCCGAACCCGTGGAACGAGTTCGCCACCAGCTTCAACAAGGGCGACCGGGTCAAGGGCGTCATCAAGTCCATCACCGATTTCGGCATCTTCATCGGGCTGGACGGCGGCATCGATGGCCTGGTTCATCTCTCCGATCTTTCCTGGGACCTGCCCGGCGAGGAGGCTGTGCGCAACTACCGCAAGGGCGAAGAGGTCGAGGCGATCGTGCTGTCGATCGACCCTGAGCGGGAGCGCATTTCGCTCGGCGTCAAGCAGATGGATCGCGACCCGATGTCGGCCTGGCTGGCGGAAAACCCGAAGGGCAGCATCGTCAAGGGCGTGGTCACCGAGGTGGACGCCAAGGGCGCCATGGTCGATGTCGGCGGACTGGAAGGCTACCTGCGGGCGTCCGAGCTTTCGCGTGAACGCGTCGAGGACGCGCGCGCCGTGCTCAAGCAGGGCGAGGAGATCGAGGCCCGCTTCATTGGCCTGGATCGCAAGAGCCGCCAGATTTCACTGTCCATCAAGGCCAAGGAAGTCTGGGAAGAGGCCGAGGCCATGCAGAGCTACAAGAAGTCGGATTCGACCACCGGGACCAGTCTCGGCGACCTGCTCAAGGAGCAGATCTCGAGCCAGGAGAATTCCTGACGGAAGCCGGGGCGGGCCGCATGGGCGGCCCGCCTTTCCCGGCGCCATGAGGACAGCAGTTTGGGGCCGCTGACGGATCAACAAAATGACAAAGTCTGAACTGATCGAAGCCATCGCCCGTCGCCAGAGCCACTTGAACGCCAAGGACGTGGAACTGGCGGTCAAGTACCTCATCGAGGTCATGAGCAATAGCCTGGCCAGCGGCGAGCGTATCGAAATTCGCGGCTTCGGCAGCTTCTCGCTGCATTTCCGGCCGCCGCGCATCGGTCGGAATCCCAAGACGGGCGAAGCGGTGGCCCTTTCCGGCAAGTATGTGCCGCACTTCAAACCCGGCAAGGACCTGCGCGAACGGGTCAACGAGGGTCGCGATCATCCGATCAAGGCCTGACGGCCGTCCCGGTCCACCGGGACCCGTTGCCGCTGATACAATCTTCGCTGAACCGCGCCCCGGCGCGCTGTAGGCAGGATCGTCATGATCAAGCGGCTTCTCACAGCGGTCATTTTCATCGTCGCGCTGGCGCTGTCGGCGTTCTTCACTTCGCTGAATCCCGGCGAGATTCGCCTCGATCTCGGTTTTGCGGCAATCGACGCGCCCCTGGGCCTGGCGTTTGTCGCGGCACTGGCAATCGGGTGGCTCCTCGGCGTGCTTTCGCTGCTCGGCTGGGCCCTTCGCCTGTCCGCTGACCGGCGGCGCCTGCGCAGTGAAGTCAGGAAGACTGCCGGCGGCGGGCTCATGGGGCAGGATGAGCGCGCCTGACACCCTGCTGCTGCTGCTGCTGTTTGCCGCCGCGGCCGGCCTGGGATGGTACTTCGCAAGGCGCAGTGCCCCGCGCGCCGCACCGGGCAGCCCGCGACAGGTCAGCGCGGAGTATTTCCAGGGGCTCAACTACCTGCTCAACGAGGAGCCCGACAAGGCGCTGGAAGTGTTCATCCGCATGGTCGACATGGACGCCGATACCGTCGACACGCACTTTGCGCTCGGCGCCCTGTTCCGCCGCCGCGGCGAGACGGAGCGCGCCATCAAGGTGCACCAGAACCTGGTGGCACGGCCGGACCTGCCTCGCGAGGCGCGCGCCCGCGCCCTCAACGAACTCGCCGAGGACTACTTCAAGGCCGGGCTGTTCGATCGGGCCGAGCAGGTTTACACCCAGGTGGCGCGCGGCACAGCGCAACGCGAGCAGGGGCTGCGTGGCCTGGTCCGCCTCTACGAGCTGCAGCGTGACTGGGAGAAGGCCATCAGCGCCATGGACCAGCTGGTATCCAGTTCGCGCGACGCCAGCGGCACGGTGGTGGCGCACTACTGCTGCGAACTCGCCCAGGACGCCTTCAATCGCGGCGACATGCTGGCGGCCCGGCATTGGCTGAAACGCGCCCAGGGCGCCGATCGTGACGGCGTGCGGGGCGCCATGATGCGGGCGGCGGTGGCGCAGCGCGAGGGAGATCACCGCCTTGCAGTCAGGCTGTACGAGCAGGCGCTGGAGCGCGACGGCGGCTTCCTGGTCGACGTGCTGCCGGAATTGCGTCTCAGCTACTCGGAGCTGAGCAAGGCCGACGCCTTCGAGCGCTGGCTGGGTGAGGCGCTGGCAAGGCATCCCGACTGGCGGCCGGGCGTGGCATTCGCCGCGATCACCGACGGCACTTTCGACGACCGCGTGACGCGACAGAGCATCGTTGACTTCATCAACGGCAATCCGATCCTGACCGACATTCTCGAGACGCTGCGGCCGACGCTGGCGGACGATGGCGGCAAGGATGCCGCCGTGCGGCGCATCAGCCGCGCGATGCGCCGCATCGCCAAGGCAAGCCCGCGCTACCGTTGCAACGTGTGCGGCTTTTCCGGCAACGCGTTGTACTGGCAGTGCCCGAGCTGTCGCGGCTGGGATACGACCCGGCCGGTGACTGCTTTCCGCTTCGAGGCGATGCTGGATCCGCGGGCGATTCCGCCCGAATCCGCGCGCAAGCGCTGAATTCTCCCTCTCCCTGCTGGTGGCCGGCAGGCTGACGATTGGCGTTGCGGCCGCCCCGGCCGCGCATCTTCGTCACAAGGGAGTACGACATGATTCGATCTGCCAAGTCATTGCTTGCGGCACTGGCGCTCCTGCCGGTGCTTGCATGGGCCGGGCCTGTGGATATCAACACGGCGGATGCGGCCACCCTGGCGCGGGAACTCAAGGGCATCGGGCCGGCGCGCGCCGAGGCCATCGTCGCCTGGCGCGAGGCAAATGGCCCGTTCCGCTCGCCCGAGGACATTGTTCTTGTTCAGGGTATCGGCGAGCGGGTGCTGGAAGATAACCGCGAGCTGCTGACCGTCGGGAAGCCCGCCGAAGGCGAGTGAGGTCCTGCCAGGGCGGCGGCCGGTTGCCGGCCGTCGCCCCTTTCATTGCACGCGCCTGCATGTATATGCCAGCATCGCCGCGTTCCACGGAACCGCAGACGCAGGAGGCGCGCCTTGAGCAGCACCATTCGATACGCCGTATTCCCGGTGGCCGGCAAGGGTACCCGTTTTCTTCCCGCCACCAAGGCCAGCCCGAAAGAAATGCTGCCCGTGGTGGACAAGCCACTGATTCAGTATGCGGTGGAGGAGGCGATCGCCGCCGGCGCCATCAACCTGGTGTTCATCACCGGGCGCGGCAAGCGGGCCATCGAGGACCATTTCGACGTGGAGCCCGAGCTGGAGGCGCTGCTGGCGAGCAAGGACAAGGAAGCCCTGCGGGAAATGGTGCGCAACATCGTGCCGCCGCACGTCAATTGCATCTATGTCCGGCAGGGAGAGCCGCTCGGCCTCGGCCACGCGGTGCTCTGCGCCCGCCCGGTGGTCGGCGAGCAACCGTTCTTCGTACACCTGGCGGACGACCTGATCGATGCGCAGGAGGCCTGCCTGGGCCAGATGGCTCGCGTGTTCGATGCCACGGGCGGCAGCGTTCTTGGGGTCGAGGAAGTGCCGGCCGACCAGACCCGCCAGTACGGCATCATCGACGGTGAGCCGGCCGAGGCCGGGCTGCGGCGCCTGCGCGGCATCGTCGAGAAGCCGCTCCCCGAGGCCGCACCGTCCAACCTGGCGGTGGTGGGGCGCTACATCCTGACGCCGCGGATTTTCGAGCTGCTGGCGGACACAGGGGCCGGGGCCGGCGGCGAGATCCAGCTGACCGACGCCATCGCGCGCCTGCTCCGCGAGGAGCCCGTGTATGGCTTCGAATTCGACGGCCGGCGCTTCGATTGCGGCAGCAAGCTGGGTTACCTGGAAGCCACGGTGCATTACGGCCTGAAGCATCCGGAGCTCGGCGAGAAGTTCCGCGCCCACCTGCAACAGCTGTTCGGCTGAAACCGCCTGAAACTGGATTTATCCGCTCGGAATGCATAAGTTTCGAGAGCTTAGGTATAAGCCCTGATATGGAAATGAGTCCATCTCAACTCAAATGTTTGGGGCAATTTGAAGAAATTCCGCGAGTTGCCGTATTCATGACGGCGCATGGCCCGAACGTTGCGGATTGGGGACACAATCAATGACCGGTACGAATGGACGTTTTTCGGGTGTGGGCGCGCTCGCCGCGCTCGGCTGTCTCTCACTCGCCCTGGCTGCTTGCGGCGGCGATGACGGTCGCAGTGGTCCGGCCGGTCCGGCGGGCCCGACGGGCCCCATCGGCCTGCCCGGGGAGACGGGCGCGATCATCGTCGGCAACGGCAGCGCGCTGACGTCCGACCAGGTTGCGGCGATGGGCCGCATCGTTGCGCGGATCGATTCGGTCACCATGAACACCACGCCGGTGGTGGAATTCACGCTGCGGACCGAGCTCGGCATCCGGGTGCTGGGTCTGGCCCCGAATACGCTCGGATTCACGCTCGCGAAGCTGTCGCCCGGGAGCAGCGGCGAGCAGTGGGTCAGCTACATCAACCGGGTCCAGACGGCCGGCGGCACGACGCCCCAGGTGCTACCGCAGGCGGTCCAGGCCAACACCGAGTCCGGCGCCGCAGGCACGCTCGAGGACCTGGGCGAGGGCCGCTACCGTTACACCTTTGCAACCGATCCGGCGAACGTGACCACGCCCGTGCCGGTGAGCTATGAGCCGTCCGTGGTGCATCGCGTCGGCCTGGAAATTCGGCTGCAGGCTCCGGCCAACCGCATTTTCCCGGACAACCCGGTATTCGACTTCATTCCGGGCAGCAACACGCCCGTGGCCCTGGCGCGCACCATCGCCGACAACGCCAACTGCAACACCTGCCATGAACGGCTGGAGTTCCATGGCGGCCCGCGCGTCACGGTCGAGTACTGCGTGACCTGTCACAACCCCGGCACCATCGATCCGGATTCCGGCGACTCCCTCGACATGGTGTACATGACCCATGCCATTCACATGGGGCCATTGCGCGCCGCACCCTACGTGATTTACGGCTTCGGCGGCACGGCCCACGATTATTCCCACGTGACTTACCCGCAGTCGCCGCTGTTCTGCGAGACCTGCCATGCCGCGAGTGACGTCACGCCCCTTGGCGACGCATGGGCCGAGACCGCGACCGCCGCGGCCTGCGGCGGTTGCCACGTTGACGGCCTGTTGGCCAGCACGCCGGACGCGACGACCGGCCGGTCGCAGTACAGCTACGAACACAGTTTCGGCGCCGCCGCAGACGGTACGTGCGTAAGTTGCCATGCGCCGGGCGGTCCTGCCGGCAGCAACGATGAAAATCACCTGCGTGGCACCCGCGAGGCCGTGCAGATCGGGCGCGAGCAATTCGCCTACGAAATCATAGAGATCAGCAGTGCACTCGCCGGTGAGCGGCCGGTCATCACTTTCGCGGTCAACAACCCCGCGACCGGCGCACGCTACGACATCAATGCGGACGCGCCGTTCAACCAGGGCTCCGCCAGCCTGACGCTCGACATCGCCTGGAACACCAGCGACTACTCGAACGAGGGCAGCGGCAGTGCCGTCGCCCCGAACGGGCCACCGGCGCAACCCTTTGCGCTGAACCTCGCCTTCCTGAAAGCCAACGCAGCACGCAACGCCGACGGCAGTTACACGGTGACCGCACCAGACCCGTTGCCGGCCGCCGCGACCGGCGGTATAGCCGTGGCCCTGGAAGGCCGGCCGTCTGTTGCGGTGCCCTCAACCGGGGCGCTGGCCAACATTCCGGTGAAGGGCGCTGTCGGTTTTGCCGGCGAACCACGTCGCGAAATCGTTTCCATCGACAGCTGCAACAGCTGTCACGAGTCGCTCGCTTTCCATGGCAACAACCGCGCCGACAACGTGCAGCTTTGCGCTGTTTGCCATAACCCTGACGCGACCGACATACGGCGTCGCGAGGGCTTCAGCTGGGCGAGCCCCTCGCCACTGGACGGCAAGGGCGAGGAAAGCATCGACATGCGTTACATGATCCATGCGATCCACGCGGCGCAGAACGTGGTCTATGGCTTCGGCAACACGGCGCACGACTACCGTGAGGTCGGCTACCCGCAGAGCACAAGCAACTGTGAGGCCTGCCACGAGCCAGGCACCTACTATCCGACCGCGCCCACGGCGCGCTCGGTGACCATCAACACCGGCGCGGATCGTACCGACTGGCGCGACGACGTGGCCATGACGCCGACGGCCGCGGCCTGCTGGGCCTGCCACCAGGCAAGCTCCACCTCGCCGCCGGATGCGGTGAAGATCCACATTGAGCTCAGCGGCGGCTATATCCCGTCGCCGACTGACACGAGCGTCACCAAGGAGACGCTGGAATCGCACGCCACCTCGTCCTATCTCGAGACCTGCGGCGTATGTCACGGCCAGGGCGCTCCGTTCGACGTCGGCGTGCTGCACGGGCTGCTATGAATCATGTCCGGGCCCCCGGCCGATTCTCGGGCGGGGGGCTGCGGCTTACCGGAAGGGAAGCAAGATGCTGTTGAGAGCGAGCTTTGTTTCGATTGCCCTGTTGCTGCTCGGAGTCGCTGACTTCGCAGCGGCCCAGGACGAGGGGCCGAGCTACAGCCGGCGCGGCGCGGACGGTTGCATAGGCTGCCACAGCGACTGGGAACCCCCGCTCATGGGGCTGTTCCAGACGCCGCACGGCAACCCGCACGATCCACGCTCGCCGTTCGGCGAGCAGCAACTGCAGTGCGAGGCCTGCCACGGCCCGGGCGCCACCCATGGGGGCCGGGTCAAGCGCGGCGATCCCCGGCCGCCGATCATCAATTTCGGCTCCGAGGCGTGGACGCCGATTCCGCAGCAGAACGCCATCTGCCTGGACTGCCACGATGGACATGTCGGCGAGCAGTGGGCGGGCAACGCGCACGACATCAACGACGTCGCCTGCGCGGACTGCCACACGCTGCATACGCCCAGGGACGCCATGCTCGATGCGCGCACCCAGAGCGAGGCCTGCTATGCCTGCCACGCCGAGGTCAAGAGCGACTTCATGAAGCCGTCGGCACATCCGGTGCGCCAGGGGCAGCTCGCCTGCACCGATTGCCACAACCCGCACGGCACGAATGCGGAAAACCTGCTGGTTCGCAGCACCCTCAACGAAACCTGTTTCAGCTGCCATGCCGAGAAACGCGGCCCGTTGGTCTGGGAGCATCCCCCGGTGGCCGAGGACTGCAGCATCTGTCACGACCCGCACGGTGCGGTCCACGGCGCCATGTTGACGCGGCGCGCACCGCTGCTTTGCCAGTCCTGCCACACGCCGAGCGGACATCCGTCCGTGCCCTATGACAGCGGCGACCTTGCGGGCGGTACGGCGTCGCCGTTCGTGCTCGCCGGCAACTGCCTGAGCTGCCATACCCAGGTGCACGGCTCGAATCACCCGTCCGGCAAGGCGTTGATGCGCTGAGCGTCGCAGGAGGCGCATGAAATGAACGGAAACCGTACCCTCAAGGTGATCGTGGCGGCGCTGCTGGGGGCCGGCACTGCGACGGGCCCAGCGGCCGTGGCGCAAGAGATGCCCGATTTTGAACAGTGGCAGTGTCGCTTCTGCCCCTTCCCTGAGAAGGGCGTGAGCGGCAGCGCAGATGCATCCGTACTCAACGTTTCGGATGACTCCGCGCGGTTCGGCGACTACACGGGGCTCGACGAGAAGGGCACCTATGTCAACGCCGACGCGGACATCATGTACCGTGCCGGCGAGGGTTATGCCGTGTCGCTGGACGCGCGCGACCTCGGGCTGGACTCCCGCTCGATCGACCTGCGCGCCGGCCGGCAGGGCAGCTGGGTGGTGGACCTGAGCTGGGACGAGATTCCGCGCCGCCTGGATGACTCCGTGCGCACCGTCTACGGCGGGCTCGGCAGCGATGCACTGGTGCTGCCCACCGGCTGGGTGCGGGGAAATTTCACGGGCGACATGACGGCGCTGGACGCGAGCCTGCGGGACTTCACCCTGGGATGGGACCGCAAGACCCTCGGCCTCGGGCTGGAGTTCGTACAGTCGGAGCGCCTGCGTTACGAGGCCGAGTGGACGCAGCAGACCAAGCAGGGTCGTGGCCTGACCTGGGGCAGCTTCCTCGGCACGGCCGAGGACCTGGTCAAGCCGCTCGATCACCAGACCGACCAGGTCGATGCGGCGCTGGTCTACACCGGCACCGGGTGGAATATCCGGCTCGGTTACTACGGCTCGTTCTTCAGCAACAAGGACCTGTGGCTGACCTGGGACAATCCGTTCAACGGGCCGGACCAGGGTCGTACGGCGCTCGCACCAGACAACCGCTACCACCAGGGCCAGCTGTCCGGCGCGTACCAGTTCGCGACCTGGGACACCACGCTGAATGCCAGCTATGCATTCGGCCGGATGGAACAGACCGACACGCTGCTCGCCTACACCATCAATCCGGCGATTGCGGCCCAGGCACTGCCGATTGACGAATACGACGGGCGGGCGGACACGACGGCCGCCAACCTGCGGTTGACGGCCCGGCCCATGGAGCGGCTGAGGATTTCCGGCGAGTACCGCTACACGGAACGGGACAACAAGTCCGGCCAGTACGACTGGGCTGCGGTGCAGGCGGATGCCTTCCCGACGCTGCCGTTCCGCAATCCGGCGCACAGCTTCGAGAACACCGACTGGTCGCTCCTGGCGGACTACAGCTTCAGTGCCAAGATCTCCGGCGCTGCCGGCGTGGATCGCAAAGTGCGCAAGCGGGATTACCAGAACGTAGAGCGCACCGAGGACGACAGCATATGGGCGCGGGTGCGTTTCCGTCCGGCCAGCGAACTTGCGCTCAGCGTCAAGACCGAAACTGCTTCGCGCGATGCTTCCGAGTACCAGCAGCTGCCGACGACCGGCGCCGGTGCCGAGCAGAACCCCTTGCTGCGGAAATACTACCTGGCGGACCGCGATCGGGACCTCGTGCAGGTCCAGCTTGATCTCGCGCCGCATTCCCGCGGCAGCATCTCCATGCGGTACGAGGATGCGCGGGACCGTTACGACGAGAGCCTCGTGGGACTGGTAGCCACCGATTACGACCAGTTCAGCGCCGATGCCAGCGTGCAGCTCTGGAAGACTTCGGTCATGACCGCTTACTTCAGCCGCGAGAACTACGACTCGGACACGGTTGGGGCGGCCGGTTTCCTCGCGCCGAATCTGGCGCCACCCAATTGGGAGGGCCGCACCCGGGATCGCCATGACGTGCTCGGGCTGGTCTTCGCCTGGCCCGGCCTGATGGACGGCAAGCTCGACCTGACGGCCGACTGGAGCCAGGCTGACACCACCGGCGACATCGTCATCGAGAATCCGCTCGGGGCGGCCGGCGTGCCGTTCCCGTCGCTGCGCTCGAAACTCACCGGGACCCAGCTGACGGCCGATTACCACCTCAACACGCGCTGGACGCTGAACGCCGGCTGGCGGCGCGAGAAGTATTCAGCGGACGACTGGTCGAAGGACGGCGTGGGACCTGCGACCATTGCCAATGTGCTGACCTTCGGCGCGCAGACGCTCGACTACGACGTCGATGTGTTCCTGCTCGGCTTCCGGTACAACTTCGTGCAGGAGGAGAAGGAAGACTGAGGGCCGGGTTTCGCCGAGGATTGACCCGCAAAGGGCGCCCGCGAGGGCGCCCTTTGTGTTTGCGGGCCCCGCGGCGCCTTGCGCATCGCAGCATCCCTGCAGGGCTGGTGGCGCCTCGCTTCCGGGCCATGCGATAATGCACAAATAATTATGATAAGCAGGGGTAAGACAGTGGAGCAAAAGGCCCGCACGCCAGACAGCATGCCAACCAGATTGCGCAGCCTCGATGACCGTCGTGGGCGTCCGCTCAAGGATCTCCGCATATCGGTCATGGACCGGTGCAATTTCCGTTGTCCGTACTGCATGCCCGAGAACCAGTACCACCGGGACTTCCAGTTCCTCCACTCCGACGAGCGATTGTCCTTTGGCGAGATAACCCGCCTCGCGCGCCTGTTCGTGGAGCGTGGCGTGACCAAGCTCAGGCTCACCGGCGGGGAACCTCTGCTGCGTCCCGGCCTGGTGGACCTGATCGGCGAGCTGAGCCTGATCGAGGGGGTGGAAGATCTCGCGCTCACGACCAACGGCATCCTGTTGGCGCAGCATGCGGCAGCGCTGAAAGGCGCCGGGCTCGATCGGGTCACGGTCAGCTTCGACGCGCTGGACGAGGCGACCTTCCGCCGCATGAGCGGCGGTCGCGGCACGCCCGAGCGCGTCCTGGAAGGCATTGATGCGGCCGTCGAGGCGGGACTGACGCCCGTCAAGATCAACACGGTCGTCCAGCGCGGCATCAACGAGCGCGGGATTTACGCGCTGCTCGAACGGTTCCGCCACACCGGCGTCGTGGTGCGCTTCATCGAATACATGGACGTCGGTACGCTCAACAAGTGGAACGAGAAGGAACTCGTGCCCTCCGCGGAGCTGGTCGAGCGCATCAAGCAGCGCTGGGCCATCCGGCCGATCGAGGCGAGCTACCGCGGCGAGGTGGCCGAGCGCTGGGAGTTCGAGGACGGCGCCGGCGAGATCGGCTTCATCAGCTCTGTCACGCAGCCGTTTTGCGGCGACTGCACCCGCGCACGATTGTCCTCCGACGGCAGCCTGTATACCTGCCTGTTCGCGGCTCGCGGCACGGACCTGCGCGGACCGATGCGCGAGGGCATCGAGGAAGCCGAGCTCGGCCGGATGATCGATAGCGTCTGGACCAATCGCGGCGACCGCTACAGTGAGCAGCGCGCCGAAGGTGGGCGCGAGGTCCGCACCGAGAAAATCGAGATGTACTACATTGGCGGGTAACAGGCGTGACTGGAAGCAAGCTTACCCACCTCGATGAGCGTGGCCGGCCGCGGATGGTCGACGTCGGCGGCAAGGCCGTCACCCGCCGCACCGCGCATGCGCGCGTCTCGGTCACGTTCCCGCCGGAGGCGGCGCAGCATTTCGCCGATAATGATTTCGCGACCGCCAAGGGGCCAGTGTTCCACACTGCGATCGTTGCGGGCGTGCTGGCCGCCAAGCGCACCCACGAACTGATCCCCTTCTGTCATCCGCTCGGCCTCGAGGACTGCGACATACGGATCACCATGGACGGAGACGAGGCGGTGATCGACTGCCGGGTCAGCCTGCACGGCCAGACCGGCGTGGAGATGGAGGCGCTGACCGGCGCGAGCATCGCTGCGCTCACCGTCTACGATATGTGCAAGTCGCTCTCCAAGGGCCTGGTGATTCGCGAGGCGAAGCTCATCGAGAAGACCGGCGGCAAGAGCGGCGACTGGCGGGCGGCATGAGCAGGCAACTCCAGGTGAGCTATTTCGCGTGGCTGCGCGAACGCGCCGGATGTGACGGCGAGACCATAAGCACGACCGCCGCGACGCCGGCACAGCTCTGGACCGAGCTGGACGCCCGCCACGACTTCGCCACCGAGCGCCGCCATCTGCGAGTGGCCGTCAACGACGCTTTTTCGACCTGGGATGCGCCGTTGGCGGAAGGCGACCGGGTCGTATTCATCCCACCGGTATCCGGAGGCTGACGCGCCATGTTTGAGATCACCAGCGACCAGGTGGACGTCGAGGCGCTGCGCCGCGGCCTGATGGATTCGGGTTGCGGGGGCTTCACTTCATTCGAAGGTTGGGTGCGCAACCATCACCAGGGCCGCGCGGTGTCTGGCCTGCACTACGAAGCCTACGCCGATCTCGCCAGGGCCGAGGGCCTGAAGATCCTCGCCGAGGCCGAGGAACGCTTCGGCCCCGTGCGGCTGGCCTGCGTGCATCGCGTCGGCGACCTGGCGGTCGGTGATCTTGCGGTCTGGGTAGGCGCCGCTGCGCCACATCGTGACGAGGCCTTCAAGGCCTGCCGCTACGTCATCGACGAACTGAAGCAGCGGTTGCCGATCTGGAAGAAAGAGCACTACATCGAGGGTGAGTCGACCTGGGTGGATTGCGAGCGCTGTCGCGCCGCCGGCCACGGCAGGCATGACCACGACCACGACCACGATCACGACGGCGACCATGGCGCGAAGAGCAAGAGCGAGGGCCAACCCGCCTGAGGCGCCGCGTCGGAGCCGCTAGTGCGCCCAGTCGGGCAACGAGTCCGGCGTAATCGCGAAGACCGCCGCTGGCGGCGACCGTAGGGCTGCCCGTCACCGCCGGGATTGATCATTCTTGCGGCGTGACTGCCGGCGGCTGCCGGGCATCGGTCGCCTCGAGCTCCCGCTCGTAGTCGGGTACGAACGCGAAGGGAATATCGTAGCCTAGCCGTGCTGACGAATAGCGATCATCGATGGGAACGTCGTCCTCTTCGGCGCTCGGGTTCCAGACCACGGTGAGCACCTGCATTCCCGGTGAAATGTTATCCAGCGGCACGACGCCCATCAGGCCTCGCATGCGGATGTCGAGGCGTTCGGCCGCCAGGAAGCTGGCCATCTCGACCGGCTCACCATTCAGCGACACTGACCACATTCTCTTCAGGCAGTCCGCGCCGAGAGCCGCATCTGCGCCGGGACAGAGGCGCTCAAGCAGCAGGTTGTCACGCAAGGGCCGGTAAGGCAGAAAAAGCCGTACGTGGCTGCCGCGTTGCTCGAACGTGGGGATGCTCGGCCAGGCCCGCAGGCGGTCGCGGCCGTCGCGCATGTCCTCGTAGTGGCTGCTACGAAACGTCACGCCACGCAGTTGCGTGGAATCCAGGTACCGGAACTGGTCGGACAGGGTGAACTGGGTCGCTCGCGCGTAGCTCAACTGGCCGATCATGACGATGGCAATAACTGCCAGCGTGAGGATGAAAATGAACAGCACGGGACGGGTGTTGCTCTGCAGGGTGAGCTGCACCGGCAGGATCAGTCGCTGCGGCACCAGCCAGCCATGTACACGGGCGAGACCGCCCAGCAATTTGCGGAACCAGCCGACGCGCTGCAAGGTCGGCCGGCGGCTGGCGAGCTTCGCATCGAGCAGCCAGAGCAGCAGCGGGACGCTGATCGCGAGTGCAATCAATGCCAGGAATGCGAACTCGATCCCGACGTTGGTGGCGCCGAAGCGCGCGCCGACCAGGCCACCAATGGTCGCGGTTGCCGCCACCAGGGCGCCCACCCAGAATATACCCAGCGCAATCACGCTGATGACGGCGAACAGCGAGGAGGCGAGCCGGTCGGAACGCTCAATCGCGGTGCCGAGATCCGGCAGGCT
>CBDDRR010000166.1:0-3004 GCA_965233095.1 uncultured bacterium | reverse complement strand
CTCGCCACCGGGACGCAGCCAGCCGATGAACTCCCTCCGGTAACCTTCCTCGAGCACCGTGATCTGCTGGTGATAGCGGCCCAGGAAGGCGGCCCAGCCGACGGCACGGTAACCGCTCCACACGGAGCCGGACAGCACCCGGCCCTCGGTGTCGTCCAGGATCTCGCCGGTCACGAGCGGCTCGATATGGGCGCCCAGTCGCGTGCGCAGCAGCCGCGGCCGCGTCACCATCGGACCGCCGAGCGACACCACGCGCGTCGGATCGATTCGGCCCGTGGTGAACAGGTGCCCGATCGCAATCACGTCCTGGTAACCGAGGTGCCACACCGTGCGGTCCGCACCCACCGGATACAGGAAATGGATATGGGTGCCGACCAGTCCGGCGGGATGCGGGCCAGAGAACTCCGCGACCTGCACCGTGGTCACGCCTGCGGGCACCGGCACGTCCGTCCCGGCGGCCTTGCAGACAAAGGTCGTGCCCGAGGTCAGGCGCGACAGAACGGCCACCCCGTTGGCAAAAGCCTCCGCCGCCTCGCCGATGACCACAACGGGATCCGGCGCCAGCGGATTCGTGTCCATGGCGTTGATGAACAGCGCATGTGGCGTGGTAGCGGGATCAGGCACCTTGCTCCATGGGCGCGTGCGCAGCGCGCACCACAGGCCGGAGCGGGTCAGGTTCTCGACCACCTGGTCGCGGTCCAGGCTGGATAATTCCCCGGGCGCCCAGTGTCCGAAAGTCTCCTCGTCGTCCCCCTCGAGGCGGATGATGACTGACTGCAGCGCCCGCCGGGCACCGCGCCGCACGGTAGACACGATGCCGGCGCCGGGCGAAGTGATGGTGACGCCGGGCCGGCGGCGGTCGCTGAACAGGGGCTGGCCAAGGCGGACCCGGTCGCCCTCCTGGACGTGCATGGACGGTCTCAGGTCGAGGTAATCGCGCCCCATAACGGCCACCGAAGCGACCGGGCGCCCCGTCTCTATAACCTGCTGTGGCTCGCCCTGGATCGGCAGGTCCAGGCCGCGACGAATCCTGATCGACATGCGGTTCCCGCGTGACGCTGACTGGGCGCCGGATTGGCTCATCCGTGCCTTGTTCTCATTTCGTCGAAGTATACCCGACGGGAAGCGTCAGGTGGTGCGCCGAGCGGCTGCGCGATAGCGCCTCGCGGCCGCTGCGCTGACGCCGTCGACCAGGGCCGGGGCGATGCGGTCGAGCCACCAGAGCAGGCGCATCTCCCATGGGAAAACGATCAGCGCCCGATTCCGGGCCACGCCTTGCAGGACCCGCGCCACCGCCACGTCGGCACCGATAAAGCGAAAGGGCACCGCATCCTCGGCAGTATCGCGATCGACACCCACCATCAACGCATTGTCGAGAATCCGCGTGTGGATGAATCCGGGGCACACAGCGGTCACACCGATGCCGAGCGCCCTGCCCTCCGCCCGCAGGGAACGGGACAAGCCAACCACGCCATGCTTCGTGGCGCTGTAAGCGGCGTAGAGCGGACCGGGCAACAGGCCGAAGGCCGATGCGATATTGACCACCTGGCCGCCGCCGGCTTCTGCCATCCGCGACCATGCCGCCTGGCAGCCGTGCATGACGCCCATGAGGTTGATCTCGACCACGCGCCGCCAAAGATCCGGCGTCATGTCCCTGGCATCAGCCGCCGCGCCGATACCGGCATTGTTGAACAGCAGGTCGATCTGCCCCATATCGCGCCACGCCGCGGCAAAGACGGATTCGAAAGCCGCAGCGTCGCGCACATCGAGCGTCGCGGCGACAGCATCGCCGCCCGCGCTGCGCAACGCCACCGCGGCGGACTCGCAGGCGGAGCCATCCACGTCGCTCATGCAGACGCGCGCGCCAGCGGCCGCGAGGCTGCCGGCCAGGCCCGCGCCGATTCCCGAGGCTGCGCCGGTGATGAACACCGCCTTGCCGGCGAAGGCATGGCGTCGCGCCGCGTCGTTCATCGCAACCCTCCGGGGTAGCCGGAAATCCACCGCATCACGGCACGCTTCAGGCTGGCGGGCAGCGGCTTCGACAGCAGCCGCAACAGCCGGTATTGCCCGCCGACATGCCACATCAGCCGCCGCTTGCGCGCCGCATGCCAGATGACGTCCGCCACGTCCTCCGGCTGCAGCTGCACACCCAACCGCTCCATCGAGTTGCTGTGCCGGCCGGCAATCATCGGCGTCGCCACGAACGCCGGCATGACGCAGGCGACCCGGATGCCATGCCGCCGCCACTCGATGTCCAGCGCCTCGGACAGGCCGCGCACGAACATCTTGCTGGCCGAGTAGGTGGCAAAGTCGGGCGTGCCGTACTCGGCGGACGCCGAGCCCAGGTTCACCACGCGGCCGCGTGCCCGCCGCAGCATGGGGAAGGCAGCCAGCAGGGCCTCGACGACGCCGCGGGCATTCACGTCGATGAGGTCACGGTGATCCGCGGGGGCCACCTCCTCGAAAGGCCCGACCCGCAGCACGCCCGCGTTGTTTACCAGCAGCTCGAGCGCGCCGTCGGGCCCGCCACAGAACTTCTCCAGTGCGGCACGCAGTCCCTCAGGGTCTGTGACGTCGCAGTGAAAGGCGACCGCGGTATCGCCCAGCTCGCTCTGCAGCGCGGTGAGCCCGGGGGCATCGCGGTCGCCGAGGCCGACGCACCACCCTTGGCGGGCGAACAGCCGCGCCGTAGCGCGACCGATGCCCGAAGCCGCGCCGGTGATAAAGACCCTGGGTGGCATGCGTCCTCCTCTATCGAGGCACGCAGCTTAGCGGCCGGCACAGCGCGCGTGAAGCGCCGGCTGCCGGGCCGGCGCCCGCCGGCACAGGCCCCGCCCACGGGCAGGTGAGTGAAGCCCTCCGGGGAACCCAGCCCGAGGCGGTCACGCCGTGCGGTTGGCGGACTCTGGACATACAGTCCGAGCAGGTCGGCCAGCGCCTGCAGTGCCCGCAGGTGGGTACGCTCATAGCCGTGCGTTGCGTCCGTGCCGAAGCATACCAGCGC
>CBDDRR010000165.1:0-2794 GCA_965233095.1 uncultured bacterium | reverse complement strand
ACGCTGGTCGACGCCCCGGCTGCAGCGACCTGAGGCGGGCGCCGTGAGCGCGGCAATCGCGCGCGGGCCTGGCTGGGCAATCCTGCACGACCAGTCGCTGGTCTCCGACCCGGAAGCCGAATTGTTCGATCCTGCTCACTGGCAGGGACGCGTGGATGGCCATGCGGAGCGCGGCCGGGGCAATCTCCTGTTTGTCGATGCCGGCACCGGGCAGTGGGCCGTGCGACATTACCGGCGGGGCGGCATGGCCGGCCGGGTACTCGCGGACCGCTTTCTGTGGTGCGGCGAAACGCTCGCCCGTTCGTTTCGCGAGTGGCGCATGCTGGCCCGCCTGCACGCCGCCGGGATGCCGGTGCCCAGGCCGGTGGCGGCCGGCTGGCGACGACGCGGCCTCGTCTACGTGGCCGACCTGGTGACAGAACGCATTTCCGGCACGGCCCCGCTGTCGGCACGCATCATGGAAGGCGGCGCCGTGGACTGGCGCGCCATCGGCGGCATGATCAGGAGTTTTCACGAGGCCGGTGCCTGCCACGCCGACCTCAACGCCCACAACATCCTGCTCGGCCCGGCCGGCGATATATGGCTGCTCGACTTTGATCGCGGCCGATTTCGCGCGCCGGGGTCGTGGCAGCAGGCGAACCTTGAGCGACTCGAGCGCTCGCTGCGCAAGATCGCGAGGGAGGGGGTCGGGCAGGGCTTCGATGCCGCCGGCTGGTCCGAGTTGCGGGCGGGTTATGCGGCCGGCGGGGCCCTGCGCCGGCGCGCCAGCGGCCCGTAGTGGTCAGTGCCGTCCGCGCCGACCGTCTTGAAGCGGCGATGCACCCACAAGTACTGCTCCGGACAAAGCCGGATCCGCTCCTCCAGCAGCTGGTTGATCCGCGCGGCATCGGCCACCGGATCGTCGCTGGGGAAGTCCTGCAGCGGCGGCAGGATGTCCAACCGGTAGCCGGCCTTGCCGGGCAGCCTGACAGGGAAGAAAGGGATCACCGGCGCGTTGCCGAGCCTGGCGAAGGCGGAGGTGGCGGTGTTGGTCGGCGCGGGCACGCCGAAGAACGGCACGACCGCGCTGTACCTGCCGTGCTCGTGCGCCTGGTCCGGCGCGTACCAGATGAGGTGGTTGGTACGCAGGCCCCGGATCATCGCGCGCACGTCCCGCTTCGGGAAGGCGTGCCTGGCGGCACGTTCGCGCCCACGGCGCATGATCTCCTCGAACAGCGGGTTGCGATGCGGGCGGTACATGGCGCTCACCGGCGCCTGCTGCGTGAGGAACCGGCCGCCCAGGTCAAGCGTGGTGAAATGCCCGGTCAGCATGATTGCGCCGCGGCCCTCCGCCAGCGCCGCCTCGACGTGTTCCAGCCCGCGCACCTCGGCGAGGCGCCCGATGCGCCGGTCGCTGGCCCACCAGCACATGCCGGTCTCGATGACCGACATGCCGAGGGCGTCGAAATGCCTCGCCAGCAAGTCGCCACGCGCCGCGGCGTCGAGCTCGGGGAAGGCCAGCTCGAGGTTGCGCGCTGCGATCGCGCGACGCTGGGGCGCGACCCGGGAGCCCAGCCGGCCGATCAGCCGGCCGACCGCCAGCTGGGCACCGAACGGCAGCGCAACCAGCAGGCGCACCACGCCCAGCGCCAGCCAGATGGGCCAGTAGCGCGGTGCCAGGAAGCGGTACAGTGGCGTTTTGCCGGTGCTCAAGATCGTGCCGGGTTTCGTGCCGCGCATCCGCGCGTGGCCTGCATTATAGCGGCGCACCCCGTGGCCGGCCGAGGCGGTGTGCTAACATCGCCGCCACCCCGCCGGGCGATCCGCTTTGCACCGCATTTACCTCGTCATTTCGTATCTCGCAGCTCCGCTGATCGCGCTGGTGCTGTTCTGGAAGGGGCTCGGCAACCGTGCCTACTGGGAGCGTTTCGAGGAGCGTTTCGGCTTCGGCCGCAGCCGGCTCGATAAGCCTGGGATCTGGGTGCATGCCGTGTCGGTGGGCGAGGTGGTCGCCGCTTCGTCGCTGATCGCCGCCTTGCGGCGCGACTATCCCGGCTTGCCGATCGTCGTCACGACAGTTACGCCGACCGGGGCACAGCGCGTGCGCGACCTGTTCGGCGATGATGTGCTGCACAGCTACGCGCCCTACGACACGATCGGCTCGGTGCGCCGCTTCTTCGAGCGCATGCAGCCGCGCCTCGCCATCGTGATGGAAACCGAGCTTTGGCCGAACATGTACGCGGCCTGCGGCGCACGGGGCGTGCCTCTGGTGCTGGCCAATGCGCGCATTTCGCCACGCTCGGTGGCGCGCTATCGGCGTTTCATCAGCCTGTTCAGGCAGGCGCTTTCCAACGGTGTGGTGATTGCCGCGCAGAGTGAGCAGGATGCCGAGCGCTTTCTCTCGTTGGGGGCCGATCCCGCGCGCACGGTGGTTACCGGCAACCTGAAGGCCGACGTGGCGTTTCCGGCGGGAATGATCGACGCGGGTGGCGAGTTCAGGCGCGAGCACATCGGGACGCGGCCCGTGTGGATCGCCGCCAGCACCCATGCGGGCGAGGAAGAAGCGGCGCTCGATGCGCACGAGCGTGTGCGGGCGCGCCACCCGGACGCGTTGCTGCTGCTGGTGCCCCGGCACCCGGATCGCTTCGAAGCCGTCGCCGACCTGCTGCAGTCGCGCGGCGGCACTTTCGGCCGGCGCTCGCGGGCCGGGACACCGCTGCCCGACCAGCCTGTCTTCCTCGTCGACAGCCTCGGCCGCCCACAACGCGCCGCCATGCAGGAACGCTCCCTGTCGCCAGATGTCGGCGCCGGCGAA
>CBDDRR010000164.1:0-6656 GCA_965233095.1 uncultured bacterium | reverse complement strand
CGACGTCCGCTCCAGCCGGTCCCGCAGCAACCGGTGCTGCCGCCCCCGCCGCCGGCACCTGCCGCAGCGCCCGCGCCTACCTCCGAGGCCATGTTCAACGATGCCATCCGGCGCGCCGTGGAGTCCGGCGACATCGATCGCGCCCTGCGACTGCTGGAGGAAGCCGAGCGCCTCGGCTCGCGCAGCGCCCGGCCGACCTTTATCGAGGCCGTCGGAGGGCGCGACGCACAGTAACCATGCGCAACGTGGTGGCGAACAGCAGCAGCGCCGCCATGTTGTGCGCCAGCACGAATGCCGGCGGCGAGCCCGCCGCCGTGTGGCCGATGCCGATCGCAAGCTGCAGCCCGAGCAGCATTGCCAGCGCGAGCGCCGCCGGCCGCCATCCGGCGCGCCATGCGCCGACGGCCAGCGAAAGCACCAGCCCCGCGACGATGATCGCGCTCCATGGATGCGCGGGATGCGACAGGGCGCCCAGTGCGACCTGCACTGTGAGTGCAAGCGCCGCCAGCAGCGCCGGTCCCCGCAGCCGTGCCGCTGTCGCGGGCGGCTCGGGCCAGGCCAGCCGCCAGCACAATGCAAACAGCAGGAAACCGCCCAGCAGGTTGCCGAGCGCCACCGCGGGGCCGACGGCGCCGGATGACCAGCGACCCAGCACCGCCAGGAACACCACCAGCACGAACATCCCCAGCGACAGCAGGCCCTCCTGTCGCAGGTAGGGCCGCGGGCCGAGGCTGAGCCCCACGAGCCCGACGACCACCAGCAGCGTGGCCGAGGCTACCAGGCGATGCGCCCGGCGCGCGATGAGTACCGGCTCGCTCTCCACGGCGACTGCCCCGGCCTCTACAGCCACCTGTTCCACTGCCGCCGTCGCCGCGGTGGCGTTCGACAGGCGCACGAACGCGCTCAGCGAGGTGACCGCGAACACCAGCAGGACGCCCAGCAGCGCGACGCCCCGAATCAGGCGGCGGCGCGCCTCAATCTCCATCTAGCGCGACCAGTGCCGGTTCGGGCAGCCGCGCCGCGTCGGCGCCCGCCAGCCCGGCGTGCATGGTCGCTACGCGGTGCTGCAGGGCCTGGGCGAGATGCTTGCGGTGGCGGGCCTCGACGGCATCGGCGACTGCGATGCGCACCGTGAAGCCGCGCATGCACACCAGCTTCCAGACATGCGGGACCAGCGACTGCTTGCCCCACCAGGCCAGCGCCAGCCGCGGATCAATATCCGGGTCGCGGCTGTCATACGCGATGGCGGCCGGCCAGACCGGGTGGCCGTCGCGCGCCGGCAGGCTCAGCAGCCCGGAGCGAAACGGCAGGATCCGCTCCCCTGCGCTGGTCGTGCCCTCGGGGAAGAACACCACCAGGTCGCCGTCCTCCAGCGCGCGCGCCATGCCTTCCAGCGTAATGCCGGCATCGCGCCCGCCGCCGCCGCGCCTGACGAACAGAGTGCCGCCGACGCGCGCGAGAAATCCGATCACGGGCCAGTTGGCGATCTCGTGCTTGGATACGAAGCGGCAGCCGGTCAGCGACAGCAGCACCGGTATGTCGAGGTAACCGACATGATTGGTGATGAGAAAGCCCGGACCCTGCGGCAGTTCGCCCTGCACCTCGATGCGCGCGCCGAGCACGCGGCAGATCGTCGCCGCCCAGCGACGCGACACGCCACGCCGCAGGGCAACGCGGCTCGCATGGCCCCGCGGCCACAGCGCCAGCAACCCCCAGCCGAACACGAAAGCGAACGTCACCAGCACCAGCAGCAACAGGCGCAACAATGCACGCAGCAGCCCGATCGGGCCGACGCGCACGCGGGCATAACCGGGCTTTTCATCGGGCAGCGCAGCTCTCACGGCGGGCATCGTGACAGCGGGTCCCGGTCACCGCAAGCTGGCCGCGGCAACGTTGCGTCAAACGCACATGTGTAATAATGGCGCATAGTTTCTTGCCTATCGGCCGACCCTTGGGTTTTACCAATCTCCGCGTCGCCATCGTCGCCTTTGTCGTCTTTCCCTGCCTGCTGGCCACGGCCGTGATCGGCTGGGCCGGGCTCCGCGGCCTCGAGGAACAGGTCAACTCCCGCATGCAGGAGGACCTCGAGCTGATCGCGCGGACCCTGCGGCTGCCGCTCAGCCGGGCACTGGCCGCCGACCGGCCCGGGCTGATCCAGGAAACCATCGAATCGACCATCGGCATGGACCAGGTCTATGCCGTGCATGTCTACGACGAGCACGGCGAACAGGTCGCGGGCATCGGCCGACGCCGCGCTGCCGTGCCGACCGCCGAGGCCGCTGAACTCGCCGGACAACGAGAGCGCCAGGAGGGCTCCGCGGACGTTGGCGAGGAACAGCTCGTGTCGGTGTTCCAGCCGCTGACCTCGGAAGGCGGCCGGATCTCGGGGCTGCTCCAGGTCACTCGCCACAGCGGAGCTGTGCAGGGCTATCTTGATCGTGCTCAAGTCATGGCCTTGCTCGCCATCGGCATGACCGGCCTGCTGCTCACCGGGGTGATCGTGTTCGGCCATCACTTCGGCGTGGGGCGGCACGTCACCCGACTGGAGGGCGGTATGCGCCGCATCCGGGATGGCGACCTGGAGCACCGGCTCGCGGTGCGTGGCGCCGCCGAATTCCGCCACCTGGCGCGCGGCATCAACCGCATGCTCGACGGCATCACCGCGTCGCAGCGCGAAATCGAGCAGCAACGCGAAACCGAGCGGTCGTTGCGTGAACGCCTTCACCGGGCCGAAAAGATGGCAGCCATCGGCCGGCTGGCGGCGGGCATTGCGCATGAACTCGGCTCGCCGCTGTCGACCGTCTATGGGCGTGCCCAGCAGCTGCTGCGCCGTGCCGCCAGGGACTCAACTGAGCAGCGCGCGTTGCTGGATATCAGTGACAACGCCGTGCGCATGGAGAAGACCATCCGCCAGCTGATGGATTTCGGTCGAGGCAACCCGCTCAACCGCGCCGAGGTCGCGATCGCACCGATGCTGCGGCGGCTCGCCGCGGACGCGGGCGAGCGCCGCACCGCACAGGTCAACATAGTGGTCGACTGCGATGAAGCGGTGCGCGTGCCGGCCGATGCGTTGCGGCTCGAGCAGGCGCTCGGCAACCTGCTGGACAACGCCGTGCAGGCGGCGCGCCGGCAGGTTCGCGTCAGCGTGTCGCAGGACCCCGAGGCGGTGCACATTCACGTCGGCGACGACGGTCCCGGGGTCGCCGAAAATGTCCGCGACCTGGTGTTCGATCCCTTCTTCACCACCAAGCCGGTCGGCCAGGGCACCGGCCTCGGCCTCAGCGTGGCGACCGCCGCCGCCGAGGACCACGACGGCCGGCTGGCGCTGGCGCAGGATCCGCTCGGCGGCGCCCGCTTTACCCTGACGCTGCCGCGGGAGGCGCATGATGGCGCGAAATGAACGGCGACCCGCCCGTATCCTTGTCGTCGAGGACGACGAGGGACTGCGTGAGCTGTTGCGCAGCGAACTCGAGGACGCCGGCTACCGGCTCGCCACCGCGGCCGACACCACACAGGCGCAGGCACTGATCGCGCGCGACCAGCCGGACCTCGTGGTCAGCGATCTCAGGTTGCCCGGCGACAGCGGCCGGGACTTGCTGGATCATTGCCGTGGACTCGACGCACCGCCGGCATTCATCATGATCACGGCCTTCGGCACGGTCGAGCAGGCGGTAGAGGCGCTCAAGGCCGGCGCGGACGACTTCCTGACCAAGCCATTGCGCCTGGATCACCTCCGACTGGCGGTGGCGCGCGTGCTCGAAGCACGCGAGCTGCGCTCCCGGCTCTCGCAGTTCCGCTCCCTGCTCGCCGACGGCGACTTTCACGGGATGGTCGGGCGCAGCGCACCGATGCGGCGCCTGTTTGACGCGATCCGCCAGGTCGCGCCGCTGAATGGCCCGGTCATCATCAGCGGCGAGAGCGGCACGGGCAAGGAACTGGTGGCGCGCGCCCTGCACGCGGAGAGCCCGCGCCAGGGCCGGCCATTCGTCCCGGTGAACTGCGCGGCCATGCCGCCGGACCTGATGGAGAGCGAGCTGTTCGGCCATGCGAAGGGCGCGTTCACCGGCGCCACCCAGCAGCGTGCCGGACTGTTCGTCGAGGCGGACGGCGGGACGCTGCTGCTCGACGAGATCGGCGAGATGCAGGCCGACACCCAGGCGAAGCTGTTGCGCGTGCTGGAGGACGGCTGCATCCGCCCACTCGGCGCAGACCGCGAGATCAGCGTGGACGTGCGGCTCATCGCCGCCACCAATCGCGACCTCGAGGCGGAAGTCGCTGCCGGGCGCTTTCGCGAGGACCTGTTCTTCCGGCTCGAGACCTTTCCACTGAGCGTGCCGCCGCTGCGCGAGCGCGGCGAGGATCTCGACCTGCTCGCGGCGCGCTTCATCGCGCGATTCGCGGCGCTCGCCGACCGCCATGCACCGGCACTGGCAGAGCAGGCGCTTGCCTTGCTGCGCGCCTACCCGTTCCCGGGCAACGTCCGGGAACTGGCGAACGCGCTGGAGCGGGCGACAGCATTCTGCGATGGGCGCGAAATCCGTCCCGCGCATCTGCCCGAGCGCATTCGCAGCCGGCGCATCAACGTCGCACCCGGCGGCACCGGCGCCGACGCACCGCCCATGACCGGTCACGGCCACGGCCGTTTTCCGTTTCTCGATAGCGACGAACCGGTGCCGCTCGATACGCTCGAGCGCCGCTACATTCGCTGGGTGCTCGACCGGGCCGACGGCAACAAGCGGCGGGCCGCCGAGATGCTGGGGATCGGCCGGCGGACCCTTTACCGCAAGCTCGATGACGGAGTGTGACGACCTGGCACATGCGCGGCGCAGGCGTGGCAGATTGACACACAAGGCGCCGCGCCTGCTGCGGGTTCATGGCGGCGCTCCCCGTGACTGCTGGGCTGCAGCCATGTGGCACGGCACTTGCTTCCCAGTGACTACCCAATCACGAATGGAGCACTCATGAACTATCGAGCAACACGTACCATCTCCCTCGCCGCTGCGCTTGGTCTCGGCGCTGCGATGGCCGCCGCGCCGGCCATGGCGCAGGAGTACGGCCAGCAGCCGCAGCAGCAGCCGCAGCAGGCGACGGAAGTCAGCGAACAGAAGATCAACCAGTTCGTCGACGCGCTGGCCGAGATCAGCACGATTCGCCAGACTGCTGCCGTCGAGCTCGAGTCGGCCGCGGACATGGAGGAAGCCCAGAAGGTGCAGCAGGACGCCCAGCAGCGCATGGTCAAGGCCGTCGAAAGCGCGGGGCTGAGCGTCGAGGAATACAACCAGATTGCGTCGTTGATGGGCTCGGATCCCGAGCTCGCCGAGCGCATCAACACCGAACTCGAGCGACGCAGCTAGCGGAGCCTCGGGCAAGGACCTCCGACAGAGGAGCTCAATTCCCTCCCCCAAAGGGCAACCTTGGCCCGCGTCGCAAGGCGCGGGCCTTTTTTTATGCCGAGCGGGACAGCGCGGCCGCCGGCAGGTCGCGGAAAAAGGTCTTGCGGGTGCGCTCGTCGAGCCGCTCGAGGTCCAGCAGCAGGAAGAAATCAATGCAGCCGAAATCCGCGTCCACGGCCGGCGGTCCGCAGACCTCTGCGCCGAGATTCAGGTAACTCTGGAAAAGCGGCGGAAAATCGTTGCGCTCGAGCTGCACCGGCGTTGCGCGGCGCAACTCGTAAGCGAGACCACGCTGCGGAGCTACCGAATGACGCAAGCTGACAAAGCCCTCGCGCTTGAGCTGCCGCCAGGCAGCCAGGCCCACCTTCGGGTCGAGCGTCGGCAGGGAGCAGCAACCGAAGAGATAGCGCTTGCCGTTCCAGCGAAGATAGGCAGCCAGGCCCTGCCACAGCAGGTGGATCACCCTGCCGTTGCGATGCCCGGCATGAACGCAGGCGCGGCCGATTTCGACCGCCTCACGCAGCAGGTCCCGCGGCAAGCGGCACAGGTCGAACTCTGCCTCCGAATAGAAACCGCCGTGTTGCTCGGCCATGTCGCCGGTCTGCACGCGATAGCTGCCGACAATCTCACCGCTGGGCACATGCTCGATGACGATGTGATGAAAGATTTCGTCCCATGGATCGGCGTCGAGCCCGGTGGCCCAGCTCGTCGCCAAACCCTCGCCGAGCTCGCGGTTGAACACCGCGAAGCGCAGCCGTTGCACGGCGGCGAGGTCCTCGGGGCTGCAGCCG
Source organism: uncultured bacterium (assembly GCA_965233095.1). Lineage (GTDB taxonomy): Bacteria > Pseudomonadota > Gammaproteobacteria > Steroidobacterales > XN24 > XN24. Next base: position 472 of record CBDDRR010000164.1, on the reverse strand, counting down.
AAGCGCAGCCGGTACGAGCCGGCCACGCGATCGATGGGCGGCAGCTGGTCAGGTGAAACCGGATAGCGGGCGGCGGCTGCGAACATGGCAATCCCGTGTGTGGGCTTGCCGCGCAAGTTAAAGTCAGTTCATGACGCCCCGGTGACGCGCGCGTTGCCGTTCGGCCAAAAAAATAAAAAGGACCGCCCCTCGCCGCGGCGAGGGTGGCGGCCCCGCAGCAGGTCGACTCGCCTAGTTGTCGCTGCTATCGACTTTCTTTTCAGGCGGATTGACCCAGATGACGGTCAGCCCCGCGCGTCTCGTCGCGTTCTCGACAGCTGCGATGTACTGCTTGTCCTGCTCGTACTTCCTGGCGGAACGTTCACCCGCCTGCTGGGTCGAGGCACAACCGGACAAGACCAGGCCCGCAAGCGCGACCGGGACCAGGATCAATGACATTTGCTTTTTCATGGCGAACCTCCGACAGGCTCCT
>CBDDRR010000163.1:0-10624 GCA_965233095.1 uncultured bacterium | reverse complement strand
GCCTGCACGAGCCGTTCTTCATCGACATGGAATACATCCGCGACCACCTCGCGGATGGCCACCGCAGCCGCTTCGCACCCGGCCCCATGGTCATCTCACTGGGCATGGGCCTGGTGGCCACGATCATCAAAGACGTGATCGAGCGCGCGCTCCAAGGACAGGACGCCGGCGAGTTCGGCGGCATGACCGGTGTGAACGCGCGCCTGGGCGCGGCGCTGTTCCCCAACGACACCATCCACGTCGAGGGCGAGGCGCAGTGCAAGCCCAAGACCAGTCGCGGTTACACGCTGCTGGACATCCGCCACCGCGTGATCAACCAGCGCGGCGAGCAGCTCGCCGAGTTCACCGAGACGGTGTGCTTCCTGCCGAAGAAACCGGCATGACCGCGGGCGGCGGCACGCTCGCTGGCATCACGGTGCTGGACCTGTCGCGCCTGATGGCCGGGCCCTACGCGGCCATGGCGCTGGCGCATTTCGGCGCGCGCGTGATCAAGGTCGAATCTCTGGAAGGCGAAGAGGGGCGCGGCTTCGGCCCGCCCTTCACCGGCGAGCTGGCCTCGCTGTTCGTGCAGACCAACCGCGGCAAGGAATCGCTGTGCCTGGACTTCCGCAAGCCGGCCGGTCGTGAGGTACTGGAACGCCTGGTAAAGAAGGCCGACGTGCTGATCCATAGCTTCCGTCCGGACTTCGCCGAGCGCGCACGCCTGCGCCACGAGGACCTCGCGCTGCTCAACCCGCGCCTGGTGCACTATGCGGTGTCGGCCTACGGCAGCACCAGCCCCTACCGCCTCAAGCCCGCCGTGGACAGCGTGGTGCAGGGCGTGGCCGGCGGCTTCTACGGTGCCGGCGAGGAACGCGACCCGCCGATCCGCATCAGCCTGCCGATCGTGGACGTGGCCTCCGGCATGTGCGGCGTCTCCGGCATCCTCGGCGCACTCATGGAGCGCGAGAAGAGCGGCCGCGGTCAGGCGGTGGAACTCACGCTGATCGGCACCATGTTCAACTTCCTCGGCAGCAAGATCGCCGAGGCTAGCATCGAGGGGCGTTGCGAGCGCGCCATCAACCCGGCCATCGTCGCGCCGAGCCGGCATTTCCAGGGCTCGGACCGGCGCTGGTTCACGATGACCATCATCAACGACGCCGCCTTCGCGCGACTGTGCAAGGTGATCCATCGGCCGGAATGGATCACCGACGAGCGCTTCAACAGCAACGAGTCGCGCATCCGCCATCGATCCGAACTGCTGCCCATCCTGGAGGGCATCTTCGCCACGCGCACCGCGCGCGGCTGGATTGCCGAGCTGGACAGGGCCGACATTCCCGCAGGGCCGGTCAACACCGTTCCCGACATGCTCGCCGACCCGGTGCTAGGCGCCTTGCTACCGCGCCATCCGGCGACACCCGAACTGCCGCAGCCCGACTTCCCCGTGCGCTGCGAGCGCGGCATGCGCGGCGTGTCCGAGCTGCCGCGCGCCCCGGGCACGGGCGAGCACAGCGCGGCCATCCTCGCGGAGCTGGGCTACGACCGCGCCGCGATCGCGGCCCTGTGCGAAACGCGCGTCACCCGTCTCGGCGCTGCGCCAAGACTCAACGAACGAGCCTCCAATCCTTCGACATGAAAACGCGAGAACCCGTCATCGTCGGCGTCGCCGACACCCCGCTGCGCAACGGCAAGGTGACCGAGCCGCTATCCGCCCTACAGGTGCAGGCGCGCACTGCGCACGCGGCCCTACGCGAGGCCGGCCTGAGCCTGGGCGACGTGGACGGGCTATGTTCCACCGGCCTGTGGGCCGTTCCAGGGCCCGGCCAGATGCCCACGCTCACGCTCGCCGAATATCTCGGCATCGCGCCGCGCTTCGTGGACTCCACCAACATTGGCGGCTCGGCCTTCGAAGCCTTCGTCGCTCACGCCGCCACCGCAATTGCCGCCGGCCGCTGCGAAGTCGTGCTGATCACCTACGCCAGCCTGCAGAAAAGCGAGAGCAGCCGCACCCTGGGCGGCAGGCCGGCATCGCTGACCATGCAGTACGAAACGCCTTGGGGCATGCCAACACCCTTGGGAGGCTATGCCATGGCCGCGATGCGTCACATGCACGAGTTCGGCACAACCTCCGAACAGCTCGCGGAAGTCGCCGTCGCTGCGCGCCGCTGGGCGCAACTCAATCCCGACGCCACGATGCGCGACCCGCTGAGCGTCGCCGACGTGCTGGCCAGTCCGATGATCTCCGATCCGCTGCACCTGCTCGATTCCTGTTTGATCACCGACGGCGGTGGCGCTGTGGTGATGACCACGGCGGAGCACGCGCGGGCACTGGGCAAGACCGCGGTCTATGTGCGCGGATACGGCGAGTGCAACACCCACTGGACCATGGCCGGCATGCCGGATCCCGTGCGCCTCACCGCTGCTGAAATAGCGGGTCGCGAGGCGTTCCGCATGGCCGGCATCGGCCTCGACGCCATCGACGTGGCGCAGGTCTATGACTCGTTCACGATCACCGTGCTGCTGACCCTGGAGGCGCTCGGCTTCTGCAAGCGCGGCGAAGGCGGCGCCTTCGTCTCCGGCGGGCGCATCGCGCCCGGCGGCGCGTTCCCGCTCAACACCAGCGGCGGCGGCCTGTCCAACGCGCACCCCGGCATGCTCGGCCTATACCTGCTGATCGAGGCGGTACGACAGTTGCGCGGCGAGTGCGGCGCGCGCCAGGTGGCCGACGCGCGCACCGCCCTGGTCCACGGCACCGGCGGCACCTTGTCCAGCGGCGCCACCTGCATTCTCTCGCGGAGCTGAGTCATGACCGACAAACCGCTGCCCCAGGTCGATCCGGAAAGCCAGCCTTACTGGAACGCCGCCCGCGAGGGCCGGCTGCTGATCAAGCGCTGCGCCGACTGCGGCAAGGCCCACCACTACCCACGCGAGCTTTGCCCGCACTGCCACTCTGACCGCGTGACCTGGGAGCAGGCCAGCGGCAAGGGCACGGTGTACACCTACACCGTTGCGCGCCGGCCGGCGGGCCCGGCTTTCAAGGCCGATACCCCTTACGTCGTGGCGCTGGTCGAACTGGCCGAGGGTCCGCGCATGATGACCAATCTGGTGTCAGTGGACCTCGAGCGCGTGAGGATCGGATTGCCCGTGCAGGTGCGCTTCGAGGCAATCTCCGACGAGATCACCCTGCCGAAGTTCATGCCGGCCTAGGTCTGGTAGACCCTGGGCATGTCCCTCGTCCCCCTGGTGCTCGGCGCATCGCCGTTTCGATCGCTCCACCGCATCGCCCGTGCGGCGCGGCCGATCACCGTGACCTCCATTGGCATTTGCGTCTCGACCACGCTGTTATGCACAGGTCAGGCATTTGCGGCCAACGGCTTCGTCCAGCCCGGAAACAGCGCCGCAGAACTGGGAATGGCCGGAGCGGGCACGGCGCTCACGGATAGTCCTGCCGCGAATCTGCGCAATCCCGCCGCGGGGGCATGGATGGAAAGCGGGCTGAGTCTGGTCCTGGGTCTGGCGCGCCCTGAGGGTCGATTCCGATCCGGCCCGACCGGACAGAACTCGCTTTTCGGGGTACTGGAGATCGACCCCGTCGCGACGGAGAACGTCCAGGGCATATTTCCCATTCCTGCGCTCAGCTACAACCGCCGCGTCGATGACGACCGTGCTTGGGGACTCGGCATTCGGTTTGCTGGGCTGCAATCCCGTACCAATGCCGGAAGCGCGACGTTGGCACGCGGATTCCCTACGTTTGCCACGCGCTGCGAAGGTCCCTTTGGCGGCGGCGTCCCCCTAGCCGGGCGTGCAGACACAAGGCGGTTATGCGGGCGCGCCGGACCAAAGGCCGGCGCAGAATTCGCCCAACTCATGCTGTCGGCGCATTTCTCCCAGCGCATCGGGTCCGAGCTGAGCGTCGGGATCGCTCCGATTCTGGTCGGACAACGTCTGGTCATCCGCGGACTGAGCGCCTTTCGGCCGTACTCGGTGAATCCGGCCGCGACCAGCGACGAAGGAGCGGAATGGTCCTGGGGCGGTGCGATGCAAATCGGGGCAATCTGGGAACCGCACCCAGACCTGCGGCTGGCGGCGACGCTGCAGTCACAGACCTTGACCCAACCCTTCGCGCACTACGAGGGAGTAATCACCGGCGGGCGGCTGGATGCGCCCCCCGTGCTGGACCTCGGCGTGGGCCTGACGCTCAGCCCGCAGCACCGTCTGTTGCTGGACTACCAGCGGGTCTGGCACAGCCAGGTACCGTCGCTCGCCATGCGTCTGGACACCGATCGCATCACCAACGGCTGCCTGCTGCCTCGTCTGCTGGATGAACTCGCCCTGGGGGCCACCGTGGCGCGCGATGACCAGACTTGCCTGGGCGGAGACGCCGGCCCCGGATTCGGCCTGCGCAACCTGAGCGTCTACAAGATCGGTTACCAGTGGAACAGGGGTCGGCTTGCGCTGCGTGCCGGACTGAGTTGGACCCAGGCACCGCTCGGAGACGAGCAGATTGTCGTGGCTGTCTTCGCGCCGGCCATCACCCGCCGCCATGAAGCCATAGGCCTGAGCTGGGAATTGACGCCTCGGCTGGGCCTAGATGCCGCCTTAATTCACGCCGTACAGGAACGCCTGAGCGCGCCCAATTCCCTGAGCAGCGTGAACGCGCGGATTGGGATTTCACCGCTGCTGCGGTTCGAGACCGAAGCCGACGATGCGGATCAGCGCATCAACGTTGCGCTCGAAGTCTGGCAATTCCACATCGGGCTGAACTGGCGTTTCGGAAGAGACCAAGAATGACCACTGATTCGTCGGCGAGCCCCTGGCTGCCGCTGCGCGACCTGCGCGTGTTGGATTTTTCATTGCTGCTGCCCGGCCCCTTCGCAAGCGTGACGCTAGCCGATCTAGGCGCGGAGGTGCTGAAGATCGAGCCGCTGACGGGCGACTTCGCGCGGCGCATGGCCGGGCCGATGTTCGAACAGGCCAACCGCAACAAGCGCTGCCTGGCGCTGGACCTCAAGAATCCGGCCGTGCGCCCGCTGATCGAACGTCTGGCGCGCTGGGCCGACGTAGTGATCGAGGGCTTTCGCCCCGGCGTGTCGGCGCGCCTGCACATCGACCACGCCACGCTGGCCGAGCTCAATCCGCGCCTGGTGTATTGCTCGATCTCCGGCTACGGGCAGGACGGCCCGCTGCGCGACGCGCCGGGCCACGACCTCAACTACATCGCGGCCTCCGGTGGCCTGATGTTCAGCGGTCACTGGGCCGGGCAGCCGCGACGCTCCGGGATGCCGGTGGCGGACCTCGCCGGCGCGAGCTTCGCGCTGATCGGCCTGCTCGCCGCCCTGCACGAGCGCGAGCGCACCGGGCGCGGCGCCTGCCTGGACGTCGCGCTCGCGGACTCGGCGCTGGCCTTCACCGCCGCGCGCCATGGTCTGGATGCCACGGGCCCCTCGCGCGCGCACCTGTATCCGACCAACGACGTCTTCGCCACCGCCGACGGCGCGGCCATCGCCCTGGGGATCATCGAGCCGCACTTCTGGGCCGGCTTCGTCGCCGCCACGGCCGACCTTGCGACGGACCTCGCCAAGGCCGGATGGGCGCAGGAAAGCGGGCGCCTCGCCGACGGCGACGCCCTGCACGCGCGCATCACGGCGGTGATCGCGAGCCGCCCCGCCGCCGACTGGGACGCGCGCCTGGCGCAGCATGACGTGCCGCACCAGCGCGTGCTGTCACCGGCCGAGGCCGGCCGCACCCCGCAGGCGCGTGCGCGCGAACTGGTGATGGAGCGCGACGGCCAGCGCCACCTGCCCTTTCCGATCCGCGCCAACGGCCGGCGCGGCGGCCGGCTCGACACGCTCGCTGCCCCGGTGGGCACCGAGGGCAACGCGATCCTGCGCGAACTGGGCCTGACGCCCGCCGACATCGACGCGCTGCGCGCCAGCGGCGCCGTAGCCCCCAACATCCCCTGAAACCCGACACCGTCCATGGACCTGCCCACACCCACCACGCCCGCGCCCGCGCGCCCCTCTTCCACCGTGCTGCTGCTGCGCGACGGCGCGCAGGGCATGGAGGTGTTCATGGTGGTGCGCCACCACGAGATCGACTTCGCCTCCGGCGCGCTGGTGTTTCCTGGCGGCAAACTCGCGTCCGGCGACAGCGATCCCGAGGCCATCGCGCGCTGCAGTGGGCTGCACGGCGTGGCGCCGGCCGAGGCCGCGCTGCGCATTTCGGCCGTGCGCGAAGCCTTTGAGGAATGCGGCGTGCTGCTGGCGCGCGAGCGCGGCGCGGCGACGCTGCTCGGCCGGGAGCGCCTCAAGCAGCTTCAGCACTACCGCCAGCCGCTGGACCGCGGCGAGATCGGCATCGTGCAGATGCTGCGCGAGGAGAACCTGGAACTGGCCTGCGAGGAGCTGGTGCCCTTCGCGCACTGGATCACCCCGGTGATCATGCCCAAGCGCTTCGACACCCTGTTCTTCCTGGCCCGGCCGCCGGCCGAGCAGATCGAGGCGGCGTGCCACGACGGCCGCGAGGCGGTGGACTCAGTGTGGATCCGCCCGGCGGACGCCATCGCGCAGGCCGAAGCCGGCACGCTCACCATCATCAAGCCCACGTTGATGAACGTGATGCGCCTGGGCTTCACCGGCACTGTGGACGCCACGATCGCGGCCGCGCGCGCGCAACCGATCGTCACGGTGTTGCCGGAACTGGTGAAGACGCCGGCCGGAATGCGCCTGCGCATTCCCATCGAGGCCGGCTACCGCGTGGCGGAATTCGAGCCGGGTGCGCCACCCCTCAAGCGCTGAAGCGCCCAGTGGGCGGCACGCCGCCGCAGCGCGTTCAACCCAATCAACCCGGCGTAGTGAGCCCGCCGTTGACGCTGAGGGTTTGTCCCGTAATAGCCCCGGAGGCTGGGCCGGCGAAGAACGCCACGGCCTCGGCCACGTCTACACATTGAACCGGGAACAGCATCCGTTTGCGCAAGTTCTCGAGCATGCCACCCTTGCGGTCGTGGCCGAGCAGGGATTCGGTGCCGTCGTCCCAGCGCGGCTCGGCGTCTCCGACGTAGCTCATGGAGACGACGTTCACGCGGATCTTCTCGCGCCCGAACTCGCGCGCCAGGGCGCGGCACATCTGCATCATCGCGGCGGTGGCGCCGCCGATCAGCGCCTCGCCCACCGTCGCAATACGGCCGGCGTCAGTGCCGATCATCACCATGCTGCCGCCGTGCACGCGCATGTGCGGATAGACGGCGCGGATCACGTGGATGCGGGACAGCCAGTGAGAGCGGATGAAGCGGTCGATGTGCGACAGCTCCATGTCCTTGAACAGCCGGAACCCGAGCGAATCGCGGCTCGCCCCGGCACCGCTGGCGACTAGCACGTCGATACGGCCGTGGCGGGCCACCACGCTTTGCGCCATCGTTGCCAGTGCCTCCGGGTCGAACAGGTCGGCGGACTCGAAGCTGGCCAGCCCGCCGGCCGCCTCGATCTGCGCGACCACCTCGGCACCCGCCTGGGCATTGCGTCCGCTCACCACCACGGTCGCACCCGCCCGCGCCAGCCGCAGCGCGCAGGCGCGACCGATAAAGCCGGTCGCGCCCGTCACCAGCGCGATCCGACCCGCCAGCGCGCCGTCCTCCGCCGCCTGTGCCATGGAGCGTTCCATCAGCGGAACGGGCTGAAATCCGGGCGGCGCTTCGCCAGGAAGGCTTCGGCGCCTTCCTTCTGCTCGCCGGTGCGGAAGTAGTTGGGCGCGATCTCCTGGATCATGTCGTTCATGTCGCGCTGCATGATCGGCTCCATGTGGTAGTAGAACGAGCGCTTGAGGATCTTCAGGCAGGTGGGGCTCACGGCGAGCAGCTCGTCGGCCCATTTGCGCACCTCGGCATCGAGCTGCTCCTTGGGCACCACGGCGTTGGCAAGGCCCCATTCCAGCGCCTGCGCGGCGGTGTAGCGACGGCACAACATCCACAGCTCGCGCGCGCGCTTGTGGCCGAGCACGTTGGCGGAATGGCTGACGATGTACCCGCCGGCGGGCGAACCCACGCGCGGGCCGTTCTGGCCGAAAATCGCATGCTCGGCGGCGATGGTGAAGTCGCAGAAATACGCGATGTGGTGGCCGCCGCCGATGGCGTAACCGTTGACGCGGGCGATCACCGGCTTGAGGCACTCGGCGATCTGACGGTTGAAAGTGAAATTGAGATCTTCCAGGCCGCTCTTGCCGCTGGAATCGCCCTTCTCCCAGTTGATGTCGCCGCCAACGCAGAACGCTCGGTCACCAGTGCCGGTGAGCACGATGACACCCACGTTGCGGTCACTGGCCGCCTTGTCCAGCAGCTCCTGCATCTCCTTGATGTTGTCGCCGGTGAAGGCGTTGAGCGTCTTGGGGCGGTTGAGCGTGATGGTGGCGACGTAGTTGTCGACGGAATAGATGACTTCTTTCTCGGACATGCGGGACTCCCTCCAGAAAAGGCCGGTGCGTGTTGCGGGTGGATTTCGTGGTGCCGTGCGCGGGCATGCGTGCAAATCAAACATATGTTAGTTAGATTAACGATTCAAGTGACGAGGCGGGCCGGCCATGGCGTCCGCCCGCACGCGGTGGACCAGGAGCGCCATGCAGTTCGAACTCAACCCGGAACAGACCCGCCTGCGGGATGCCGCGCGCCGGCTCGCACAGGAGCATTTCCGCGACAAGGCCGCGCGCTGGGACCGCAACGCCGAGTTCCCCGAGGAAAACAAGAAGAAACTCGCTGAGCTGGGCTACCTGGGGCTGTCCATCGACCCGCAGTACGGCGGTTCGGGCGCCGGACTGGTCGACACCTACCTGGTGGTCGAGGAGATCGCCAAGGTTGACATGCTCACCGCGCTGATCGTGCACGACCAGAACGTCTCGCCGCGGATCATCGCCAACCACGCGCCGCAGGCGCTGCGCGAGCGCCTGCTGCCGGCGGTGGCGCGCGGCGAGATGGAAATCAGCATTGCCTGGACCGAGCCGCAAGCTGGCTCGGACGGTACCGCCATCCGCACCACCGCCACGCGCGATGGTGACCATTACGTGATCCAGGGGCAGAAGGTGTTCACCACCTTCGGCGACCGGGCGCACGCCCACCTCGTGTACGCGCGCTTCGCGCCGGGCAGCAGCGGCGCGCGCGGCATCGGCACGATCCTGGTCGAGCGCGACCGCCCGGGCCTGCGCGTGCAGCCGCTCAAATACAAGATGGGCGTGCGTGGCGCTTCGGAGAACGAACTGTTCTTCGACGCCGTGCGCGTGCCCGCCTGTAACGTGGTCACGCCCGGCGTGACCGACAGTTCGCGCGGCTTCACCGCCGCGCTCAACGTGTACAACGGCACGCGCGTGGGCATGGGTGTGATGGCGCTGGGCGTGGCGCAGGGCGCCTTCGACCTGGCGCGCGACTACATGATGGTGCGCGAGCAATTCGGCCAGAAGCTGAGCCAGATGCAGGGCCTGCGCTGGATGATGGCCGACATGCTGATCGATATTGAGGCCGCGCGTGGCCTGTGCTACCGCGCGCTGGCCTGCGTGGATGCCGGCAAGACCGATGCCGCGCTCTCGTCGATCGCCAAGGTGCAGTCCACCGAGATGGCGCAGCGCGTGGTGCTGCAGTGCCAGCAGATGTTCGGCGGCTACGGCTATTTCGGCGAACTGCCGCTGGAGCGGATGCTGCGCGACGTGCGCATGCTCACCATCACCGGCGGCACCACGCAGACGCAGAAGAACACCATCGCCCAGCACATCTTCGGCCACTGAGGAGACCCACGTGACTGTCCGACTTGAAAAGCACGGCGCGATCGCGCGCGTGGTCCTGGCGCGCCCCGAGGCGCTCAACGCGCTCAACGGCGAGATGAAGGATGCGCTGGGCGACATTGCCCACCAGCTGCAGCTCGATCGCGAGCTGCGCTGCGTGGTGCTCGCCGGCGAGGGCCGCGCGTTCTGCTCGGGGTCCGACATCGGCACCATGACCGGCTTCGACGTGCGCACCGGCCGTGCGCGCCTGCAGCAGGCGCACCGCTTCATCCTGGGCTTCGCCAACCTGGACAAGCCGGTGATCGCGGCGGTGCGCGGCGCCACGGTCGGCGTGGGCTTCAGCCTGGCGCTATGCAGCGACCTGATGATCGCCTCGCGCACGGCCAAGTTCGGCCTGGTCTTCAAGAAGGTGGGCCTGGCGCCGGACGGTGGCATTGCCTACTTCCTCACCCACGCCATCGGGGCGCGGCGCGCCAAGGAACTGATGTTGTCCGCGCGCCTGTTCGACGCCGAGGAGGCGCAGCGCTTGGGCCTGGCCGCGGAAGTCGTGGACGACGACGCGCTCGACGCCCGCGCCCTGGCCGTGGCCGAAGAACTCGCGACCTCCGCCACCTTCGCACTGGCCATGGGCAAGCGCATGTTCCACGCCGCGGCCAAGCCGAGCCTGGAAGACTTCCTAGAACTCGAATCGCACATCCAGACCGAGGTCCTGCAGACCGCCGATCACCGCGAGGGTGCGGCCGCCTTCCGCGAGAAGCGAGCCCCGATGTTCAAGGGCTATTGATGTTCACGATCCCGGAGATCCCATGTTCCAGCTCGACCCCGACCTCGAATCCTTCCGCCAGGAAATCCGCAAGACCGCCGAGCGCGCCTTTGCGCCCAAGGC
>CBDDRR010000162.1:0-5263 GCA_965233095.1 uncultured bacterium | reverse complement strand
CCGGTAGCGGGCGTGGGGTGTCATAGGCCGGCCGAGCGAGTTTTTCCTTGTCCGAGCGCAGGCCGGCCTATGGCGCCGCGCGCCCGCGTTCGACCGGCGACCCGAGGCGCCGCGCGCATGCGGACAACCGGAAATCGGGGTCAGACCCCGATTTCAGGCCTTGCGCCGGACGGAGACGACGTTCGGCAGCCGCCCGACGCGGCTCATGAGGCGGCTCAGGTGCTCGAGGCTGCCGATCCCGACGGTGAGGTCGATGGTGGCGCGGTGCGTCGCGCGCTCCATGCGCGAGGTCATGGAATTGATGTCGATTTTCTCGTCGGCGAGGGTCGCCGAAATATCGCGGATCAGGCCAGTGCGGTCCCACGCCTGGATCTCGATGGCGACCGGGTAGCTGGCATGTGCCCGGCCGCCCCAGTCGACGGCCATCAGGCGCTCGGGATGATCGGCCTGCAGGCGCAGCAGGTTCTTGCAGTCGGCCCGGTGGATCGAGACGCCGCGCCCCTGCGTGATGTACCCGGCGATCGGCTCCGGCGGCAGCGGGCGGCAGCAGCGCGCGAAGTTGGTCATCAGGTCGCCCACGCCCGAGATCGACACTGCGGCCTCGGTGTAGGTGGGGTGGCGGGCCTTGACCTGGACCTCCTCGGTCACCTGCGGCTGCGGCGGCGGGCTCTCGCGCTCGCAGGCCGCGACCACGGCCGGCAGCGTCAGGTCGCCGGCGCCGATGGCCAGCCAGAGCTGCTCGACACTGCCGAGCCCGAAGCGCTTCGCGACGGGTTCGAGATCCAGGCTCATGCCGAGGCGCGCAAGTTCCTTCTCCAGGGTCTGCTTGCCTGAGCGGCGATTCTGTTCCTGGTCCTGCTGCCGGAACCAGCTGCGCACCTTGCTGCGGCTGCGCGGCGACACCAGGTAGCCGGCCTGCGGGGACAGCCAGTCCCGGCTGGGGTGCGAATTCTTCGCCGTCAGGATCTCGACCTTGTCGCCGTTCTTGAGCGGGTGAGTGAGCTGCACGATCCGGCCGTTGACGCGCGCCCCGCGGCAGTGATGCCCGATGCTGGTGTGCACCTGGTAGGCGAAATCCAGCGGCGTCGCGCCGGCCGGCAGGTCCACCACGTCGCCCGCCGGGGTGAAGGCATACACCCGGTCCTCGAAGATCTCCGTGCGCAGCTGGTCGAGCAGGTCGCGGTCCGCCTCCGCGTCCTCGCCCGGGGCCAGCAGCTGTCGCAGCCAGTTGATCTTCTGTTCGAAGGCCGGGTCGCCACGGCCGCCTTCCTTGTAGCGCCAATGGGCCGCGACGCCGAGCTCGGCATGTTCGTGCATTTCCCGGGTGCGAATCTGCACTTCGAGCGGCTCGTTGCCCGGTCCCATCACGGCGGTGTGCAGCGAGCGGTAGAAGTTGCCTTTCGGGTTGGCGATGTAGTCGTCGAACTCGCCGGCGATGTAGGGCCACAGGCTGTGCACCTGCCCGAGCACTGCGTAACACTCGGGAATCGACTCCACCAGCACGCGCACCGCGCTGATGTCGAACACCTGCTCGATACCCACGTGCTTGCGCTGCATCTTTCGCCAGATGCTGTAGATGTGCTTCGGTCTGCCTTCGATCTCGCCGCGGATGCCGGTCTTGTCGAGTTCCTGCCGGAGCATGCGCAGCACTTCCTCGATGCGCGCCTCGCGGTCTTCCCGGGTCTCCTTGAGATACAGCGCGATTCCGCGGTAGGTCTCCGGCTCAAGGTAACGGAACGCGAGATCTTCCATCTGCCACTTGAAGTGCCAGATGCCGAGCCGGTTGGCGAGCGGGGCGAAGATCTCGCGCGTTTCCATCGCCACCCGCTCGCGCACCTCCGCATCGCCGTCCCGGGCGCGTGCCAGGCGGTCCAGCTGGTCCGCCAGCCGCACCAGCACCAGCCGGACATCGGCCACGATGGCGAGCAGCATCTTGCGCAGGGTCTCCGCCTGGGGCGGCGGCAGGGGCGTCCCGGCGCGCCAGTTTTCGGGAAGGCCAAAGGAACCCAGCCGCAGCAGCTCCTCTACGCGGCGGCGCATGGTGATGTCGAAGCGCTTCTCGAGGGCTTCGCTCGTGATCGCGCCGGACTCCACCAGGGGGTAAAGTACTGCGGCGGCGCGAATCTCGGCCTCGGCGCGGATCTCTTCGAGCAGAGCGGCAATGGCGAGGCCGCGGTCGGCCGCGGGCTGGTGGCCGTCAGCGCCGCGCGCGCGCGCCTCCGCGACCGCGGCAGCAAGTACCTGCTCGCCCTGGGGCGCAATGTCGGTGGCGAGAGTCACAATGCTGGCTGATTTGGATTTTGTATATAATACAGAAACTAGAATTCAGTATTTAAAGTAATTTTGGAGGTTTTATGCTGAGGCGGACCCTGCTTCTCCTGGCACTGCTCAGTGGTTCCCCGCTGGCTGCGGCGAACGGACTCGACCTGAACGTTAACAATAAAGCGGTTCGGGGCACCATGGACTTCGAACTGTCCAACAATCTCGTCGTCGACGGGTCGTGGTTTCACCACCAGGACAAGGGCGATATCTACGGCGTCGGCCTGCACGTCACGGGCGCGGCCACCGGCGGGCGCGACCCCGTGCAGGCCGGGCTCGGCGGTCGGCTGTTGCGCGTGGACTCGGATGCGGGCGGCCGCGAGGACGGCAGCGTCCTGCCGCTCGGCGGCTTCGTGAATTACACGCTGCCCGAGTACAACCGCTTCGTATTGGGTGGGAGCCTGTATTACGCGCCGGACGTGCTGTCGTTCGGCGACGTCAGCACCTACTGGGAGTACAACGCCTGGGCGGGTTACAGCGTGCTGCGGACCGGCCAGGTGTACCTCGGCGTCCGCGGCATTCGCGCGGAATTCGAAGATACGCCCAACGTGAGCATGGATACGGGCGTGCATTTCGGGCTGCGGCTGCGCTTCTAGGTTTGCATGGACGGCTTTTCCGGGCCGCAGGTAAAATCAGCGGCTTTCATCACCCCGCGGGGATTTCATGGCAGGCCATAGCAAGTGGGCGAACATCAAGCACCGCAAGGGCGCCCAGGACAAGAAACGCGGCAAGATCTTCACCAAGCTGATCCGCGAAATCACCAGCGCGGCGCGGGCCGGTGACGCGGATCCCGCGATGAATCCACGGCTGCGGCTCGCCATCGACAAAGCCAAGGCCGCCAGCGTGCCCAAGGACACCATCGACCGGGCCTGGAAGCGCGGCAGCGGCGAGATCGACGGGGACGACTACCAGGAAGTGCGCTACGAGGGCTACGCGCCGGGCGGCGTGGCCGTGCTGGTGGAGTGTCTCACCGACAATCGCAATCGCACCGTCGGCGAAGTCCGCCACGCCTTCACCAAGTGCGGCGGCAACCTGGGGGCCGACGGTAGCGTCAGCTACCTGTTCCAGCACTGCGGCGTGCTCAGCTTTCCGCCGGGCACGAGCGAGGAACGCCTGATGCACGAGGCGCTCGAGGCGGGGGCCGAAGACATCGTGACCAACGAGGACGGTTCCCTCGACGTCATCACGGCGCCGGCGGACTTCGAGGCCGTGCGGGACGCGGTCACGGCTGCGGGGCTGGAACCCGAGGAGGCCGAGGTCACCATGCGCGCGGCGACCGGCGTTGCGGTGGACGGCGACGAGGCAGGGCAGGTGTTGAAGCTTCTCGAGATGCTCGATGACCTGGACGACGTGCAGGACGTCTACAGCAACGCGGAACTGTCCGACGATGTGCTGGCGGAGGCCTGAGGCCCGTCCGGGTCGCGGGCGATGACCGGGGACCTGACCATCCTCGGCATCGACCCCGGGTCCCAGGTCACCGGCTTCGGCTTGATCGTCGTGGAGGGCAGGGGAATGAAGTATGTCGCCAGCGGTTGCATCCGGACGCGCGGTGGCGCGATGCCCGATCGGCTGCGCATTATTTTCGACGGCGCCGCCAGGCTGGTGGAGGAGTATCGTCCGGACGAGATCTGCATCGAGCGGGTGTTCATGGCCCGCAACCCGGACAGCGCGCTGAAGCTCGGGCATGCGCGTGCGGCGGCGTTGTGCGGCACCTTTGCGCATGCCGTGCCGGTGCACGAATACGCCGCACGCGAGATCAAGCAGGCGGTCACCGGCAGCGGCGCCGCAGAGAAAGTGCAGGTCGCTCACATGGTGCGGCGGCTGCTGGCCGTGCGCGGCCCACTCGCGGCGGACGCGGCCGATGCGCTCGCCGTCGCGATCTGCCACGCGCAGTTGCGCAGCGGACGGGCGCTGCGCGCGGCGCTCGGCGGAGGCGGCCAGTGATCGGTTTCCTGAAGGGCACGCTGGCGGCGAAGCATCCGCCGCAACTGCTGATCGAGGTCGCCGGCGTCGGCTACGAGGTCGAGGCGCCGATGTCCACTTTCTACCAGCTGCCGGAAACCGGCCAGCCGGTGCACATCCTCACGCACCTGCTGGTGCGGGAGGACGCGCACGTGCTGTACGGCTTTGCCAGCGAGGCAGAGCGGCAGCTGTTCCGCAGCCTGATCCGGATCAGCGGGGTGGGCGCACGCATCGCGCTGGCCATCCTCTCTGGCATCAGCGCCGAGGCCTTCGTGCGCTGCGTGCAGTCCGAGGATGCGGCATCGCTCACCAAGATCCCGGGCGTGGGGCGCAAGACCGCCGAGCGGCTGATAGTGGAAATGCGCGATCGGCTGAAGCAGGCAGGTTCGAGCCTCGCCCAGGCTATGCCTGCGGGCGCGACGGGCTCGCCATCCGACGAGGCCTTCGGCGCCCTGGTGGCACTGGGGTATCGTCCGCCGGAGGCGCAGCGCTTGCTGAAACTCGTGGAAGACAAGGCGAGCACCACCGAGGACCTGATACGCGCGGCGCTGCAGGCGGCGGCGAGGTGAGGCCATGATCGAGCACGACCGGCTGGTGACGGCCGCCGCGGCCAAGGAAGATGAGGCCCTGGACCGGGCGATTCGCCCGCGGTTGCTGGCCGATTATGTCGGCCAGGCGTCGGTGCGGCGCCAGATGGACATCTTCATCAAGGCAGCGCGCCAGCGCGAAGAGGCGCTGGATCACGTGCTCATTTTCGGTCCGCCCGGGCTGGGCAAGACCACCCTGGCTCACATCGTGGCGAACGAGCTCGGGGTGCACCTCAGGCACACTTCGGGGCCGGTGCTGGAGCGACCGGGCGATCTGGCGGCAATCCTGACCAACCTGGAGCCCCGCGACGTCCTGTTCGTGGACGAGATCCACCGGCTCAGCCCGGTGGTTGAGGAAATCCTGTATCCCGCGATGGAGGATTTCCAGCTCGACA
>CBDDRR010000161.1:0-8852 GCA_965233095.1 uncultured bacterium | reverse complement strand
CCGCCCTCGACTTCCAGCACCGGATCGCCGCTCCATGACCAGATCAGCAGGTTGCTCGGCAGGCCCCGGCTGCCGTCGCGCGGATCGAAATACAGCCACTCGTCACCATTGTGGACCATGATCCAGGGCTCGAGCGGAACGTCGCGCCGATCGTCCCCGAGCCGCAGCGCCTGGATGATTCGGCTGGGAATCCGCGCCGAGTGCAGGATGTCGAGCACCAGCCCGGCTTGCTCCAGGGGTTCCGGCCGGCCGCCGAGAAACAACCGCACGGTGTTCTCCCCGGACCGCACGATCCGCATCGCCGCGGTGGCGAAGGTCGCTATGTCCGCCGATTCCTCGCGGGCCTGGCTGACCAGTTCCTGCAGCGCCGAACCGTAGGGCTGCTCCAGGCTGGGGACCTGCGGAAATGCAGCGGAGACGTCCGGCGCCTCCTGCTGAAGGGTGCGAAACAAGGTGGCGCGGTAGTAGAGCGCCTGCTCCCCGCGGGCTCGTCGTACGGCCCAGGTGACGGATCGTGCGCCAGCTCCGCCGCCCTTCGTGAGGCCATAGCCGCGCGAGATGAACTGTTCATCGAAAATTACGAAGCCCGGCGGCGCCTGGGGCAACTGCAACGTGGCTTTCACGGGGCCGGCAACAGGCCTGTCGAAGGCGACCCGCGCCTCCACCGTCCAGGTATCCGCATCGCGGTTGGCGTCGATCGGGAAACCCAGCACCTGCCACTTGAAGACGAACAAACCGCCGCCGACGGCCGTGAGCGCCAGCACGAGAAACAGCAGATGACGAAGTTTCACTCGACGAAATCCTTCGGGTCACATTCCGGCCGATGGGTGAAGCTCAGTTCGGGGTCGACCACGATGGTGCCGCGCATCGCGCTGCGCCCGATGAGCAATGGATAGAGAAATTCACTGCGCGGTGTCAGGTTGACCTCGACCTCGTGCACCAGCGGGCCTATGCACAGCCACATCTTGACCACAGGACGGCGCATCGCTTGTCCGCTGTGCTGCCGGATGCGCACATTGCGCAGCAACGGCCGCTCCAGGGTAACGAACTCCCCGCTGTCCGGGTCGATGACTTCGAAGCGTACGTAGCGTGCGTCGCCGCGGCGAAATCGGCGGATGTTGTGCGCATCCAGCGACGTTGTCTCGGCCCCGGTGTCGAGTCGCGCCTTCAGGCTGAAGCCCTGGTCGGAAATGATTACGCGCTCGACGTGCCCGAGAATGGTCTTGCCACCCTCGACGCCATACCCCGGCGACGGCGCGGCACAGGCCGCGACCGCGAGCATCGTTATGAGCAGTGGACGGAAAACTCTCAAATGTGCGCCACTTTGCATTGCCCGGAAGTTCAGGGCGGCAAGCAGCGCATTATAGAGCTTGACGCCAACTGTCGGAAAAGCATGGGTGAAATGGTGGGCCGCCTGGGACTCGAACCCAGAACCAACGGATTAAAAGTCCGCTGCTCTACCGATTGAGCTAACGGCCCCCGAGCGCCCCGCTCGCTAGCGCTTTTGCGGGCGCGACAGTTTAGCCGATGCCGCCGGGTCGCGGTATCGCGTGGGATCGGGAATGCCTGCCGCCTCGAACCCGGCGTGCCTGAGCCGGCAGGAATCGCAGCGCCCGCACGCCGCCCCCGACGCGTCGGGCTGGTAACAGGACACGGTGAGGCCGTAGTCGATGCCCAGCGCTGCGCCGCGGCGAATGATCTCCGCCTTGGTCAACTCGATCAGCGGCGCGTGAACCTCCAGCGTCGCGCCCTCCACGCCGCGACGTGTCGCCAGCGCGGCCAGCGACCGGAATGCGGCGATGAACTCAGGCCGGCAATCCGGATATCCCGAGTAATCCACGGCATTGACGCCGATGAACAGGTGGCCGGCCTCCAGCACCTCGGCCAGGCCCATGCCGAGGGCAAGGAAAACGCTGTTGCGGGCCGGCACATAGGTCGACGGAATGCCCTCGGTCGGAGATTCAGGCACCGGGATGCCTTCGTCCGTGAGCGCCGATCCACCAATGGCGTCCAGCTCGATGCCGACGACGCGATGAGAGACGGCCCCCAGCGCCCGGGCAACGCGCGCCGCGGCGGCCAATTCGGCGGCATGACGCTGGCCATAGCGGAAGCTGAGTGCGTGGCATTCGAATCCCTGGTGGACGGCCTCCGCGAGCACCGTGGCCGAGTCGAGCCCGCCAGACAGCAGCACGACGGCGCGGGGCGGCGCCCTGTCAGCGCCCCGGCTCATCGCCCCACAGCACCTTGTGCAACTGCAGCTGAAAGCGTACCGGCAGGCGGTCTGCCAGGATCCACTCGGCGAGCTGCACCGGCGCGAGCCGGCCCCAGCAGGGCGAGAACAGCACCTCGCAGCGGGCCGCCAGGCCGTGCCGCGCGACAAATTCGCACGACCATTCGTAGTCATCCCGGTCACAGATGACGAACTTGGCGAAGTCCTGCGGCCGCAGGTGATCCAGGTTATCCGCCAGGTTGCGCTCCGCCTCCCCCGAGCCCGGCGTCTTGACGTCCATGACGCGCTGCGCGCGCGGATCCAGCACAGCGATATCAAGCGCGCCGCTCGTCTCCACCGACACGAGGTAGCCGGCGTCGCAAAGCCGTTCCACCAACCCGGGGCAACCGCGTTGCGCCAGCGGCTCCCCGCCGGTCACGCAGACATGCCTGGCGCCATGCTTCGCAACTTCGTCGAGAATGCTTGCCGTGGTGAGACGCTTGCCGCCGTGAAAGGCGTAGGCAGTGTCGCAGTAGCCGCATCGCAACGGGCAGCCCGTGAGGCGCACGAAGACCGTCGGCCAGCCGACGCTGCCGGCTTCACCCTGGACAGAATGGAATATCTCGGTGATGCGCAGCGGCTGGTCAGCCGGGGCGGCATCGCGGGCCGCGGTAGCCATGGCGGGCTAGCGGCGCTCGGCGCGCATCCTCTCGAGCCGCTGGCTGGCGAGGCGCGCGGCGGTGGAATCCGGATACTGCTCGACCACCGCCTCGAGCGAGGCGCGCGCGTCGGCCCAGCGTTGCAGCTCGTACTCGCAGAAACCGGCCTTCAGCAGGGCATCCGGCGTCTTGCGGGAGTTCGGGTACTTCTCCAGCACCGTCCGGAAGCCTGCCAGCGCGGTCTCGAACTCGCGGTTGACGTAGTGAGTCTCCGCCAGCCAGTAGTGCGCATTGTCACCCAGCTCGCTGTCGGGGAACTCGGCGAGAAACTGCGTGAAACCGGCCTCGGCCTGCGGATAGCGTCCCTGCCGCAGCAGCTCCAGCGCCGCCTGGTAGCTGTCCCGGTCGCTGGCGCCGGAAGGCACCGGCGCCAGCCCGGTGGTCGGCGCCTGCCCGGCGTCCGCCGGCGCCGCAGGCACCGGCTCGCCGCCACGAGTCCGTCGCTCCAGCGACTGCAGCCGCTGGTCCAGGTCCAGGTACTGGTCCCGCTGGCGGGTGGCGGCGCTTTCCGCTTCGTGCTGGAGCGCCTCGGTATGGCCGCGCAGCTCCCGCACTTCCTCGCGCAGCAACTCGAGCTCGCTCGCGATCTGCAACAGGCTCTCGTTGCGCACGACGCGCTCGATGGAACCCACGCGCTGGTCCAGCTCGTCCAGCTTCAACAGCACGGGATCTTCTTCGGGCGGCAGGGCGCAGCCCGCCGCCAGCGCCGCCGCCAGCAACAGCGCGGCCGCAGTCTTGTGATGGTTGAATTTCTTCATCGCAGGTAAACGATCTCCACGCGGCGGTTCATCGACCAGGCCTCGTCATCGCTGCCGGTCACCGCCGGACGCTCCTCGCCATAGCTCACGGTGGTGATTTGCTCGGCGCGCACACCCTGGAGCATCAACGCACGACGCACCGCCTGCGCGCGGCGCTCGCCCAGGCCGATGTTGTACTCACGGGAGCCGCGCTCGTCGGTATGGCCTTCGAGCCGGATAGTCGTGCTGGAATTCGCGACCAGGTTCGCGGCATGGGCCGCTACCGACTGGCTGTACTCGGCGCGAATGGCGGAAGAATCGAAATCGAAATAGATCACGGTCTGGCCGAGCAGCGCCGCCGGCGTTTCACCGGCGCCCAGGTCGCCCTCCACGGGGCGCCCGTCGGCCCACATCTCGTCCTCGGTCAGCGGCTGCGTGGTGAAACCCTCTTCGCCCGGGCCGACAACGCTGCCCGCCTCGTCGTCGGGTTTAGTTGTTTTGGCGCAACCGGCGACCAGGGCCGCAGTTATCAGCAGGAGCGCTAGTTTCTGCATCGACATGGCGTTTCGTACCTCACAAGAATTCGTATTGACCTGACGGACCGGGCGCAACGCTCGGCACACTATGTTAACCGTTCGCCTCAGCGGGCGTAAGGCGACCAGACGGGTTCCCGCACTTCGCCCTCGGTGGCCGCAATGCGCTGGCGAACACGCCCGTCGGCCGACACCGCCGCCAGCACGCCGCGTCCTTCCTCGCGGGTCGCATAAATGATCATGCTGCCGTTCGGCGCGAAGCTGGGCGACTCGTCCTGGCGGCCGTCCGACAGCACCCGCAATCCGCCCCGGCGAAGGTCCAGCACCGCGATCCTGTAGTTGCCGCGGTCGTTGTGCACGACCGCCAGCTGGTCACCATCCGGCGAAACGCGCGGCCGCGCATTGTAGTTGCCCTCGAAGGTCACCCGGCGCGGATTCTCGCCATCCAGCCCGACCCGGTAGATCTGCGGACCCCCGGCGCGGTCAGAGGTGAAATAGATGCTCTTGCCGTCGGGCGCCCAGCTCGGCTCGGTGTCGATGGCCGGGTGGCGGGTGAGCCTGCGCACCTGCTTGTTCGCCAGCGTTAGCACGTGAATATCGAGATTACCGTCGGTCCCGCCGAGCACCAGCGCAAGCCGCCCGCCATCCGGCGACCACGCCGGCGCACCATTGATGCCCGGCGCCGAAGACACCGCCTCGCGTCGGCCCGTGGCCAGCTCCTGCACGAAGATTCGGGAAACCCCGGTCTCGAACGACACGTACGCGATGCGCCGCCCGTCCGGCGACCAGGAGGGCGACATGAGCGGCTGAGCCGATTCCGCGATCACGCCGGGGCGCGCGCCATCGGCGTCCGCAAGCCACAGCCTGTAGCGGGCCTTGCCGCCGTCACGATCGACCGTGATGTAGGCGATGCGGGTCGAAAAGATACCCGGGACGCCCGTGAGCCGCTCAAAGATCATGTCCGCAATGCGATGGGCGCCGGCACGCAGGTTGTTGGCAGCCACCGGCAAGGTGTAGCCCATCAGCGGCTGGCCGCGGAACACGTCGAACACGTGGAACTCTATCTCGTAGCGGCCCGAGGCGGCGGGCTTGATCTGGCCGACCACCACGATGTCCGTCTTCAGCATCCGCCAGTCGTCCAGGCGCACATCCTGCGGGCGGGTTGGCGTGGACGCCATGTCGCGCCGGTCCATCGGAGCGAAACGGCCGCTGAACGCGAGATCGCCCTGGATGACCGCCGCCACGTCGATCGCGGGCCGGCCCTCACCCTCGAAGCCGAACGGCACCACCGCGATCGGCACCGCTTCGCTGACGCCGCGGGTGATCTCGATGCGCAGCTCGCCGTACGCCAGCGGGGCAGCCAGCAGTATCAGCAGGCTGGAAAGAACAGTGAAAATCCTTGGTCTCATGAGTCAGGTCAGTCCTCGGGCTTGAAAATGAAGACAATGCTGCGCTCGAAAAGTGCCGGGTCCGACGGACGCGGCAGCGGTGATGCGCGCTCGACGGCTGCGATGATGGAGCGGCGCACCGCGTCGTCGCCATTACACCGCAGGATCTCGGTTTTCACCACCTGCATGCCGGGTATCAACTGCACCCGCACCTCGCACTCCAGCCCGGAGCGCGCCGCCGGCGGCCGGTTCCAGTTGCGCGCCACCTGGGCCTGGATGGCGCCGAGCCAGAGACCGTACTCGCTCGATTCCTGCAGCTGCATGCGGCGCTGCTCGGACTCGATCTGTTCGGCCAGCAGGCGCTGGCGCTCGGCCTGGGCGCGCTCCTCAGCCCTGCGTGCTTCCTCGGCCTTGCGGGCTTCTTCGGCTTTGCGGGCTTCCTCGGCCTTGCGCGCCTGTTCAGCCTTGCGGGCCTCTTCGGCCTTGCGGGCTTCTTCAGCCTTGCGAGCCTGCTCGGCCTGGCGTGCTTCCTCCGCCTGCCGCTGTTCGCGTGCCACCCGCGCCTCCTCGGCCTTGCGGGCTTCTTCGGCCTGGCGGGCTTCCTCGACCTTGCGAGCCTCCTCCGCCTTGCGAGCCTCCTCCGCCCGGCGCGCTTCCTGCTGGCGCCGCTCCTCGGCCTCGCGTTGTTGCCGCGACTCGGCGGCGCGGGCGTCGGCCTCGCGCTGTTCCGCGGCGCGCAGGTCCGCCTCGCTGACCGCCACCGCCTGCACCGGCGGGCGCGAAATCGGCTCCGGCGTCACGGTGCGGGTCGGCAGGCCGACAATCAGCGCTGTGATGAGCGCGGCATGCATGACCGCGGCAATGGCCAGGCCAAGCGCATGCTCGCGAGCGAACTCCAGCACCCGCTACCTCCGCCCCGGGGCTGCAAGCTCCTCGGGATCCGTCACCATGCCGATCTGCCCGGCGCCGGCGTCCTGCAGCACCCGCATAGCCACGGCCACGTCACCGTAGCTGGCGCGTGCATCGGCCCGGACCAGCACCGGGCGATCCGGGTTGGTCCTGAGCAGCGCGCCGGCGCGCTCGATCGCGACCTCGGCGCTCACCGGGGTCTCCGGCTCCACGAGGTTGAGGTAGAGGCGACCCTCGCTGTCCACGGATACCACCAGCGCGTCCGACTCGATGTACTTGTCCGGATCCATCGGCTGCGCGCCGACCTTGGGCAACTCCACCTCGATGCCCTGCGTAAGCAGCGGCGCCGTGACCATGAAGATGATCAACAGCACCAGCATGACGTCGATGTAGGGCACGACGTTGATCTCGCCCATCAGCCGGCGTTTCTGCTTTCCGGCCACCATGGCTCAGCTCTCCACGGCGCGGCGCGCGTGCCGCTGCAGGACGGTCGAAAACTCCTCCATGAAGGTGTCGTAGCGGCTCTCGAGGCGGCCCACGGCGTCCGCGTAACGGTTGTAGGCAATCACCGCGGGAATGGCGGCGAACAGGCCCATGGCGGTCGCGATCAAGGCCTCGGCGATGCCCGGTGCGACCATCGCCAGCGTGGCCTGCTGGACATTGCCCAATGCGATGAAGGAATTCATGATTCCCCAGACGGTGCCGAACAGGCCGACGTAGGGGCTGGTCGAGCCGACCGTGGCGAGCAGCGCGAGATTCTGCTCGAGGCGGTCCGATTCGCGCATCTGCGACACCAGCATCGCGCGCCGCGACCCCTCCACGATCTGGCTCGCCTGCAGGTCATCCTGCTTGCGCAGCCGGCTGAACTCGCGAAAGCCTGCTTCGAAAATGCCCGACATCCCCGTGACCGCACCACCGGCACCGCGGCCGGAAATACGCCGGTACAGGCCGTTCAGGTCACCGCCCGACCAGAACTCCTTCTCGAAGCTGTCAGCGTTGGCTCGCGCCCGCCGCAGCACGCGCCGCTTCTGGATGATCACCGCCCACGAGGCCAGCGAGGCCAGCAGCAGCAGCAGCATCACCAGCTGCACTACCAGGCTGGCCTCCAGGACGAGGCGGATGATGGACATATCGTGTTGCATGCAGGATTACTCCGGGAATAGATGCGCGGGCAGCGGTTTCGGTCGCATGGAGTCCGCGTCGAGACAGGCGGCTGTGACCTGCGCGGTGCAGAGGAGTTCCCCGTCCACGCTGCCGCGGTGAACGGCCTGGCGGAATTGCATGCTCGCGCGCCGCAACCGCGCCAGCTCGACCGTGACGGCAAGCTGGTCCTCGAACCTGGCCGGCTTCAGGTAGTCCACGGCCACGCTGGTGATGGCGAACAGCAGGCGATCCGACTCCAGCAGCCGCGTCTGGGAAATGCCGAGGTGGCGCAGCCACTCGCTGCGAGCCCGCTCCAGGAACTTGAGATAGTTGGCGTAGTAGACCACGCCGCCGAGATCGGTGTCCTCATAATAGACGCGCACGAGCCAGGTGAACGGGTCGCTGGTCCGCGGCCCCATGTCAGTCCTGCTCCCCGTCGCTGCGCTCGAACAGCGAGATCGTCTCCGGGTCGAGCGCGCGACTCGGTGCCGGCAGGCCGAAATGGAGGTAAGCCTGCCGGGTTGCCATGCGGCCGCGAGCGGTGCGCATCATCAGGCCCTGCTGGATGAGGAACGGTTCGAGCACGTCCTCGATGGTGCCGCGCTCCTCGCCGATCGCAGCCGCCAGGCTGTCCACCCCGACCGGCCCGCCGTCGAACTTCTCCATGATGGTGAGGAGCAGCCGGCGATCCATCACGTCGAAGCCGCGCGGGTCCACATCGAGCATGTCCATGGCCGCGGTCGCCACGCCGGCGTCGATGCCGCCATCGCTTTCCACCTGCGCGTAATCGCGCACACGCCGCAGCAGCCGGTTGGCGATGCGCGGCGTGCCGCGCGAGCGGCGCGCGATCTCGTGGGCGCCGGCGGCGTCGATCCCGACGCCGAGAATGCCGGCCGATCGCGTCACGATCCGCCCGAGCTCGGCGTCGTCGTAGAACTCGAGCCGCTGCACGATGCCGAAGCGGTCCCTCAGCGGCGAGGTCAGCAGCCCGGCGCGCGTGGTGGCGCCGACCAGCGTGAACGGCGGCAGGTCGATCTTGATGGAGCGCGCGCCGGGACCCTCGCCGATGATGATGTCGAGCTGGAAATCCTCCATCGCGGGATACAGGATTTCCTCAACCACCGGGCTGAGCCGGTGGATCTCGTCCACGAACAGGACGTCGCGGGGCTCCAGGTTGGTCAGGATTGCCGCCAGATCGCCCGGTCGCTCCAGCA
>CBDDRR010000160.1:0-5951 GCA_965233095.1 uncultured bacterium | reverse complement strand
GCATCCTTTTCGCGTTGCAGGCGCGTGACGAGCGCGAGCCACGCGACGATGGCCAACATGAACAGCATCGAGGCCCCGAGCAGGGAAACCACCTCGCGCCGGTTCAATCCAAGCGACTCGGTCAGTAGCCAGACATGGTAGCGCTGGTCGAATTGCCTGATCGACTCACCCAGCCAATCCAGGCCGGCCATGTACTCGCGGCCTGTCACCCGCGCGAGCGCGGCCTCTTCCCTGCCGGCATCCAGCAGCGCGAAAGCCTCGCGCTCGATCCCGCTGAGCGCGTCCAGCGCGTCCAGCGCCTCGCGAATCCACTCTTCGCCCGGCTTATCGCTCTCTTGTACTTCTTCCAGGAGCCCGGCCAGCACGGATCGCAGTTCGCCCTCGGTCCGGGAATGGAGTGACAGCCAGCGGGTTTGACCGGTGGCGATGAAGAGCTGCGCAGTGCGCTGGATCTCGGTCTCGAGGCGCAGGATCGAGTCGTGAACCGCGGTGGCGGCAAGGTGCGAATCGCGCAGCCGGTCGACCGTGAGCACGGCGCTGGCCGCATGCCAGGCGAGCCAGCCGATCATGGCCGCTGCGGTGACCGCCGCGGTGATGCGCCAACCCCGGGTCGGCAACTCCCACGACCCTTCCCTGGCCATATGCCTGGCATTCCGCTCGAGCGTCGCTATGCGACCTGATGATTTTAGCACCGGGCGCGCGCACTGGCGTGGTGCCGGTTGACCTCGGGCGGGGCTGGATGCCGGCCTGGTTACATGTCGAAATCAATGGTGTCGAAGCGCGTGGTCTCTTCCTGGCGCGCCTCGCGGCGAATCGCATCCACGATGCTGCGGGAGTCCCAGCCAACCGTAGTATTGGCATGACCTTTCAGGCGTATATCTATGTTTTTCGGACCGAAATGTTCGACCGCGACGATGGGCAGCTGGTGCGCCTGGGCCGTTTCGACCGTGAACCTCGCCCAGTCGTTGAAGCGTTCCCAGGTGCCGGCCGGACAGACGACGCATTCGGCCTGCTTCAGTGCCTCGCCGATCAACGTACGACGCGCAGCCACCCCGTCACCCTGCGGCGAGTGGGCATCCGGGTCTGAAACCGCCCGATAAAAGAAATTGTCGGCGCTTTCGATGTATTCGAACAGCCGCACATAGTCCTCGTCTTTCTCCCAGCCATGCACCGCATAGACCCGAATCGGGTTACTCTCCGACATAACACTCTCCTCGTGCCGGTTCCGCAGCACCCGTGGAAGTATGAAGTCTAAGGCGCCGGAGTCCAAGCGCGCACGGGGTGCGGCGCCACGGCCCCGCGTTGGTTAGAATTTTGTGATGACATTTCCCGGTACCGATCAGGCTGCGGCGTGAAGTTCCTGCTTTACAACATCCGGTACGCTGCGGGCACGGGTGCGAAATTCAATCTGCCGGTTCCCGGCGCGGGCTACCTGCGCGGCAACACCAGCAATCTCAACGCCATCACGCGGTTCATCAAGTCCCACAGCCCGGACGTCGTCGGCCTGGTCGAGGTTGATACCGGCTCGATCCGCACCCGCATGGTGAACCAGGCTGAGGCCATCGCCCAGCAGCTCGGCCACTACAGCACCTACCAGTGCAAGTACGGCGAGAGCTCGTTTAACAACCGCCTGCCGATCGTGCGCAAGCAGTCGAACGCTTTCCTCGCCGCGCCGCGGGTCCATGGCGAGCGCTTCCATTATTTCGACACCGACATCAAGCGCCTGATCATCGAGCTCGAGCTCGAGGACGTCGCCATCTTCCTCGTGCACCTGTCCATCAAGTACCGCCATCGCCACTGGCAACTGCGCCACCTGCACGACCTGGTGGTGAAGTCCAGCAAGCCGGTCATCGTCGCCGGCGACTTCAACACTTTCTGGGGCGAGACCGAGATGTACCTGTTCATGCAGGCCACGGGACTGCGCAGCGCCAATGTCGAGGGCTTGCCCTCCTATCCCAGCAAGGCTCCGCGCAAGGAACTCGATTTCATTCTCTATGGCCCGGGATTGCGGCCGACCGCTTTCGATATCCCCCGGGTGCTCCTTTCAGACCACCTGCCGCTGATCTGCGAATTCGAGCACGAATAGCGGCTTGCGCCGCCCAGTCGCCCGGCCGGGACGCAGTTTTGTTGCGGATGCGCGGGGCTGCGCCTACCATTAAACGATTGTTTCAAACAGGCATCCCGGTTTGACCAGTCTGCTGGACTCCACCAAGGACAGGATCCTGGCGGCAGCCGAAGAGCTGTTTGCCCGCACAGGCGTGGCGCGCACCTCGCTGCGGGCTATCACCGCCCTGGCGCGGGTCAACCTGGCGGCCGTCAACTACCATTTCGGCTCCAAGGATGGCCTGGTCGAGGAGGTATACCGCCGCCGCCTGGAGCCGCTCAATCGCGCGCGCCTCGCCAACCTCGAGCGGCTGGAGCGGCGTGCCCGCAAGCCGACGCTGGAGGAAGTGCTCGAGGCCTTCATGAGCCCGGTGGCCCAGCTGGCGCGCGATCCCGCCCAGGGCGGCCCCACGGTGATGCGCCTGCTCGGCCAGACGCACGCCGAGGCCGAGGAGCCGTTCAAGGCGTGGTTCGCCGGCGAATACAAGCGGGTGCTCGAGCGCTACCATGCGGCGCTGTGCCGGGCATTGCCCGGTATCCCACCCCAGGACGTGCGCTGGCGGCTGCAGTTTCTCGTCGGCGCGCTGACTTACCCGGTTGCGGAGCGCCAGCTGGTGGAACTCGTGTCCGGCGAGGCGATTGATCCCGCCGACGTCAACCAGGTGCTGGAGCGCCTGCTGCCCTTCGTGGCGGCGGGCTTCCGAGTCCCGCCAGGGAAACCCGGACAGGCTCGCCGCACGCCGCGCCGGCGGCAGAAAACCAACAGGAACAGCTAGGAGCAGATCATGGCCAAGACCCGCCAAGCGTCCTACGCGAGCCCCGCCTACGTGGTGGATGGCGCGCGGACGCCTTTCTTGAAAGCCCGCGGTCGACCGGGGCCTTTCAGTGCCTCCGATCTCGCGGTCGCGGCCGGCCGTCCCCTGCTGGCGCGCCAGCCGATTTCCCCGGAGCAGCTCGACGAGGTGATTCTCGGCTGTGCAATGGCGAGCCCCGACGAGGCGAACATCGGGCGGATCGTGGCGCTGCGGCTCGGCTGCGGCAACCTCGTGCCCGGTTTCACGGTCATGCGCAACTGCGCGTCGGCCATGCAGGCGCTGGATTCCGCGGCCCGCAACATCTGGCTCGGCAAGTCGGACCTGGTGCTGGCCGGCGGCACGGAGGCCATGAGCCGTGCACCGGTGCTGTTCAACGAGGAAATGGTGAACTGGCTTGCCGACCTCGCCCGTGCCAAGGCGCCGCTCGACAAGGCCCTGCATATCGCGCGCCTGCGGCCAAAGCATTTTGCGCCGGTGATCGCGCTCATCAAGGGGCTGACCGACCCCGTCGTCGGCCTCAACATGGGCCAGACCGCCGAGATCATCTCGGATCGCTTCGGCATCACGCGCAAGGAAATGGACCGCTTCGCCGTGCAGAGCCACCTGCGGCTTGCGGCGGCGTTCGACGAGGGCCGCATGGACGAGGTCGTGGCGATCTACGATCCGGCCGGACGGGCGCACGAGGAAGACGACGGCATGCGCCGCGACAGCAGCGAGGCAAAGCTGGCTACCTTGAAGCCGTTCTTTGACCGGCGCGTCGGCCAGGTCACCGCGGGCAACAGCTCGCAGATCACCGACGGCGCGGCGCTGCTGCTGCTGGCCAGCGAAGCCGCCGTGAAAAAGCACAAGCTGGAAGTGCTCGGCACCATCGAGGACTGCGAGTGGGCGGCGCTCGACCCTGCGGAGATGGGCCTGGGGCCGGCACACTCCGCCGCGCCGCTCATGCAGCGCCATGGGCTGAGCCTCGACGACGTGGACTACTGGGAAATCAACGAGGCATTTGCCGGCCAGGTGCTGGCCTGCCTGGCTGCCCTCGACGACGCCGACTATTGCCGGGAGCATTTCGGGCTCGACGGCGCCATCGGCCGCATCGACGAAGCGAAGCTCAACATCGACGGCGGCGCGATCGCAGCCGGCCATCCCGTCGGCGCCAGCGGCGCGCGCATCGTCCTGCACGCGCTCAAGGTGCTTGAGCGCCAGGGCGGCGGCACTGCCGTCGCAACCCTTTGTATCGGCGGCGGCCAGGGCGGCGCGATGCTGCTGAAGAGCAAGCCGGAGTAGCCTGATGAACAAGACATTCAAGCATTGGAACCTGCGTCGCGACGAGGATGACATAGCGTGGCTCTGCTTCGACAAGGCGGACGCCTCGACCAACGTGCTGTCGCGCGACGTGATGGTCGAGCTCAACGACCAGCTCGCGGCGCTCGAGAAGAAGTTGCCCAAGGCTGTCGTGATTTGTTCCGGCAAGAAATCGGGGTTCATCGCCGGGGCTGACATCAAGGAATTCACCGGGCTCAAGGACGCGGACGAGGCCTACGAGATGGTCCGTTCCGGCCAGCGCGTGCTCGACCGGCTCGAGGCGTTGAAGTGTCCCACCATCGCCCTGATCAACGGCTTTGCGCTCGGCGGCGGTCTCGAGCTGGCGCTGGCCTGCCGCTACCGCATCATCAATGACGATCCGAAGACGGTGATCGGGCTGCCAGAGGTCAAGCTCGGCATCCACCCGGGCTTTGGCGGCACGGTCCGATCGATCCGCCTGGCCGGCCCGCTCAAGGCCATGGACATGATGCTCACCGGCAAGAACATTCGCCCCAAGGCGGCCCGGGCCATGGGGCTGGTGGATGAGGTCGTGCCGGCCCGGCACCTGGAGCGTGCCGCGCGCATGATGGCGCTGAAGCCGCCCAAGCCGCGCCAGCTGCCACTGCAGGAGCGGCTGATGAGCTCGGCGCCGGCGCGCCGCGTGCTCTCCGGCGTGCTCGAGAAGCAGGTGGCCAAGAAGGCCCGCCGCGATCACTACCCCGCGCCCTACGCCATCATCGACCTGTGGAAGGACTATGGCGACAAGCCGTCGCTGATGATGGAGAAGGAAGCGCGTTCCATCGCCGCGCTGTTTCTCAGCGACACATCGCGCAACCTGGTGCGCGTATTCCTGCTGCAGGACAAGCTCAAGGCCCTCGGCGGCAAGACCAGGCACGAGTTCCGCCACGTCCATGTGGTCGGTGCCGGAGTCATGGGCGGCGACATCGCCGCGTGGTGCGCACTGCGCGGCATGACCGTGAGCCTGCAGGACCGTGAGCCGAAGTACATCGCACCGGTGATCAAGCGCGCACGCAAGCTCTACGAGAAGAAACTGCGTGAGCCGCGCCTGGTGCAGGCGGCGCTCGACCGGCTGATGCCGGACGTGGAAGGTCGCGGCGTGGCGCAGGCCGACGTCGTCATCGAAGCGATTTTCGAGGATGCGGACGCCAAGAAGGCGCTGTTTCGCACACTCGAGCCGCAGATGAAACCCGAGGCCGTGCTGGCGACGAATACCTCGAGCATCCGCCTTGAAGACCTGCAGGACGCGCTGGAAAATCCAGCGCGGCTGATCGGACTGCATTTCTTCAACCCGGTGGCCATGATGCCGCTGGTCGAGATCATTCACACGCCTGACACGCCGCAGGCCGAGATCGACAAGGGCATCGCTTTCGCGCGCAAGATCGACAAGCTGCCCCTCCCCTGCCTGAGCTCGCCGGGCTTCGTCGTCAACCGTGTGCTGATGCCGTACATGATGGAGGCGCTGCTGGCGGGCGAGGACGGCGTGCCCCTGCCGCTGATCGACGAGGCGGCGAAACGTTTCGGTATGCCGATGGGACCTGTCGAGCTGGCCGATACCGTCGGGCTCGACGTCGCGTTGCACGTGGCCAAGATCCTTGGCGCCGCCTACGGTATTCCGGTGCCCGACAAGCTCATCGAGATGGTCGAGAAGAAGCGCCTCGGGCGCAAGACCGGGCGCGGTTTCTACGACTGGAAGGACGGCAAGGCGGTCAAGCC
>CBDDRR010000159.1:0-2702 GCA_965233095.1 uncultured bacterium | reverse complement strand
CCGCCGGCTCGGCCCCGGTCAGCGTGCCGAGCTCGCCGCGCAGCTGCCAGGACAACAGCAGCGGCCGGAACGGCTGCAGCACGCCGCGCAGCCTGCTGCGCGGCCCGCGCGCGCCGCGCGCCACCAGCCCGACCCGGCCGTGCTCCCGGCTGAACACCTCCAGCAGCAGGCTGGTATCCCGGAAAGGCCGGTAGTGCAGGATGAAAGCGGGCTCGAGCTCGACGCGCAGCAAAAACGTCAGTCGCCGTCGTAGCCGAGGCGCCTCAGGTCGGACTCGCGGTCGGTCCAGTGCTCGTGCACCTTCACCCAGAGCTCCAGGTGTACCGGGCGGTTGAAGCGCGATTTCAGCTCCAGCCGCGCCGCCTGTCCGGCGGCCTTGAGCATTTCGCCGCCCTTGCCGATGACGATCGCCTTGTGGGCCTCACGTTCGACCCAGATGACCGCGCCGACCTCGAGCCGGCCCTGCTCGCTTTCGGCAAGCCGCTCGACCTCCACGGCCAGGCCATAGGGAAGCTCCTCCCGCAGCCGGCGCATCAGTTTCTCGCGCACGATCTCGGCAATGTGGAAACGCTCATCGCGGTTGCTCCACTGCTCCGGCGGAAACAGCGCCGGCCCCTCGGGAACCGCCTGCTCGAGCAACTGGCGCAGGCGATCCAGGTTCTCGCCGCGTTCGGCCGAGATCGGCACGACTGTGGCGAACTCCGCGCGCGCTGCCGCCTCCTGCAGCAGCGGCAGCATCGCCTCGCGCGGCCGGATGCGGTCGATCTTGTTCAGCGCCAGCATCACCGGCCGCCCGGCGGCCAGCGCACGCTCCAGCACGTCGTCGTCTTCCTCGGTCCAGCGCCCGGCCTCGACCACCACCAGCACGACGTCCGCGTCGGTCAGCGAAGCCTGCGCGCTGCGGTTCATGAGCTTGTTCAGCTCGCGCCGCTCGCGACGGTGCATGCCGGGCGTGTCCACGAACAGCAGCTGCGCCGCGGGACTGCTGGCCACGCCCACGACCCGCTGCCGGGTGGTCTGCGGCCGGCTGGTCACGATGCTCACCTTGCGGCCGACCAGCGCGTTGACGAGCGTGGACTTGCCCACGTTAGGCCGCCCGACGACCGCGATGAAACCGCAGCGGAAGGCCGGCTCAGTCATCGAGTCGCACCAGCATGCCGGCCGCCGCGGCCTGCTCCGCCGCCCGCCGGCTGCCGCCGGAGCCGATGACCCCGTCCGCCAGGCCCTCGATCTCGCAGCAGACGGTGAACTGCTGCTGGTGATCCTCGCCCTCCACCGCCTCCAGGCGGTACATCGGCAACGGCATGCCGCGCGCCTGCAGGCGCTCCTGCAGCAGGGTCTTGGGATCCTTGAGGTCCTCGTGGGCCGGCAGCTCGTCAAGCCGGTCGCCGTACAACCGCAGCGCCACCGGACGCAGCGCACCGATGCCGCCGTCGAGGCAGATCGCCCCGAGCACGGCCTCGAGCGCATCGGAGAGAATGGAATCGCGCCGGAATCCGCCGCTCTTCAACTCGCCGGGCCCCAGCCTGAGGCGCTTGGGGAAACCGAGCTCGCGGGCCACCTCCGCAAGCGAGGAGCGGCGCACCAGGCTGGCGCGCAGGCGGCTGAGATGGCCCTCGGGCGCGTCGGGCAGGCGATGGTACAACGCCTCCGCCACCACCAGGCTGAGCGCGGCGTCGCCGAGAAACTCGAGCCGCTCGTTGTGCTGCCCGCCGGCGCTGCGATGAGTCAGCGCGCGCGACAGCAGCTCTTCGTCCTTGAAGTGGTAGCCGAGCTCGCGCTCCAGCCACCCGCGGTCATCGGTCAACGCGCGACCTCGACCGACTTGTCGAAACTCACTACGAACGAGACATTGGCGACGAACGGCGCCCGGCTCTCGTACTGGGCAGCCACGTTGTAGCCGTTGGCAGTGCGCTCGATCTTGATATCGCGCGCGTTGATGCTCTTGACGTTGTCGATATCGAAGCGCCGCCCCATGGCGGTGCGGATCTGGGCCGGCCCGGCGTTGCTGCCGTCCAGGTCGCGCTTCATCGACTTCAATGCCGAATCGATGTTCATGTACTCGAGGTAAATCGGCGTCAGGCGCAGCGCCGCCAGCACGAAGATGCCGGCGATGAACGCGACGATGACCATCCCTATAAGGGTCATTCCCTGCTGTTTGCGCATAGTGGTTCCCCTTGCGAGGCTCAATGCATGATGCCTGTGTGCTGCCGCCCGATCACTCGATGCGGTCCCCAATCCTGTTCCACAGCGGCCGTTTGGACTCCGAGTCCCAGTTCATCCAGATGCGCACCGCCCGGCCCACAAGGTGGTCCTCCGGAATATAACCGATGATGCGGCCGTCCCGGCTGCAGTCGCGATTGTCTCCCATCACCAGGTACTGGCCCTCCGGCACCGGCCGGTTGAGAAACGGACTGCTGCGGTCGCGTTGCTCGCCGAGGTAAACGCTGTGGCTCTGCCCCCCGATGGTCTCGGTCAGGCGCCGCGCGCTGAACCAGAAGCCGCCGCACTCGATCTCCACCGTTTCGCCGGTGTCCTCGAGCGGCACAGGATCGCCGTTGATCCAGAGCTGCTTGTCGCGCATCGATACGATATCGCCGGGGATGCCCACGATGCGCTTGATGTAGTTGGTCGCCGGATCCGAGGGCAGGCGGAACACCGCCACGTCACCGCGGTCCGGCTCGCCCAGCGCGACGATCTTG
>CBDDRR010000158.1:0-4269 GCA_965233095.1 uncultured bacterium | reverse complement strand
CGCCAGTCGCGGCTGCGGCCGCAGGAAGCTCGCGGCAGCGTCGCGCGCGCCGCGACGCCAGGCCGCCAGCCCCGCGGCACCCCCGCCGAGCGGACCTGTCACCCAGATGCCGTCGCCGGGCCGAGCACCCCCGCGCCGCAGGGCGGCGCCCGGGGGCACGAAACCGGTCAGCGCGAAAGTGACGCCGAGCGGGCCGCGCACCGTGTCGCCGCCGACGAGATCCAGGCCGGTTTCATTCGCCAGCGCTGCGACGCCGGCCGCAAAGCCGTCCAGCCAGGCTGCATCGACTTCCGGCACAGCCAGTGACAACAGGCCCCACGCCGGCTCGGCGCCCATCGCGGCGAGGTCCGAGAGATTCACCGCCAGGCTGCGCCAGCCGATGTCGACGGCATCGAGTCCCGGAGGGAAGTGCACGCCCTCCAGGCAGGTGTCGATGGTCTGCACCAGGTCCATGCCGGCCGGCGCGCGCAGCACCGCGCCGTCGTCGCCGGGACCGACCAGGACGTCGTCGCGCCGGCAGGGCGTCGCGGCGACCAGCCGGGCGATGAGATCGAACTCGCCGCCGCTCACTGCTCGCCCCGGTACCACCGGGGCGCGATCTCGCGCACGATCGGCCCGTCAGTGGCGAGCGCATGGCAGCCGTCGAGGTGCGGCGGCTTGCGCTGCTGCCCCTCGGTGACCGCATCGTCGCGGCTGCGCAGCGGCATGATGGTCTGCATGGCCACCACCGCCAGCTCCTGCGCGAGGCGCGTCAGGTGCGTGCAGCCGGCCACGCCGCCCAGCCGTTCGCGGACCAGGCTGGTCCAGCCCGGCCTGAGGGTCGTGCCCACCAGCGTGGCGTAGGCGGACTCGATCTCGGCGCAGTTCGGAAACGGGTGTGCGTCGGAGGCCACCTGCAGATCGCGCACCACCAGCCGGTCATCCAGCGTCATGCGCATGTGCATGTCGTGCACCGGCATGCCGGGTTCGAGGCGGCCGCGGTAACGGCTGTCGAAGCCGTAGGCCTTCACGTCGGTCATGCGGCCCTCGATGTCCCACAGGCCGTCGGCGCGGCGGAAGCCGCGGCACTCGATGTCGCGCTGGTGTATCGCTTCGCGCTCTGCGGGCTCGGGCAATGGCATGGGCGTCTCCCGCGAATCAGCCGGCCGTGCCGGTCTCGAGCGCACGATAGCGGCGCGCGGAGCGGTCCAGCAGCGCGTTGACGAAGCGATGGCCGTCGCTGCCGCCGTAGCGCTTGCACAGGTCCACGGCCTCGTTGATGACCACCCGCCACGGCACTTCCGGGCGATGCACCAGCTCGTACAGCCCGATCAACAGGATGCCGTGCTCGACCGGATCGAGCTGCGCCACCGGACGGTCGGAGAACTCGCCCAGCGCCGCGTCGAGTTCGGCACTGCGGCCGGTCGCCTGCGTGACGAGCTCCTTGAAATACTCCTCGTCCGCGGCCGGCGTCATGCGCTCGGCCAGGAACTCGAGCAACACGTCCTGGCCGCCCTGCCCGCCGATCTGCCACTGGTACAGGGCCTGCAGCGCGAGCTCACGCGAGGCGCTGCGGCCGCGGCGCGGACGACGACGGGCGGGTTCCGCCACGCTCAGGACTCGAGCCGCGGCAGCAGGCGCGCCATCTCGATCGCCGCCATGGCGGCGTCGGCGCCCTTGTTGCCGGCCTTGGTGCCGGCGCGCTCCAGCGCCTGCTCGATGGTGTCGGTGGTCAGGACCCCGAACGACACGGGCACATCGGCGGCCAGGCCGGCCTGCGCCACGCCCTTGACGCACTCGCCCGCCACGTAGTCGAAGTGCGGCGTCGCGCCGCGAATCACCGCGCCCAGCGCAATGATGGCGTCGTAGCGCTTGCTCGCGGCCATCTTCTTCACCGCCCAGGGCATCTCCCAGGCACCCGGCACGCGCACCACGGTGATGTCCTTCTCGCTGGCGCCGTGCCGGAGCAGCGTGTCCACGGCGCCGCGCAGCAGGCTGTCCACGATGAAGTCGTTGAACCGTGCCGCGACGATGCCGATGCGCAGGTCGCGCGCCGACAGCTCGGCCTCGATCTTCTTCACTTTGTCCATGGCGGCTGTTCCTCGGGGCGACGGTTCAATGGTTCACGTAATCGACCACCTCGAGGCCGAAGCCCGAGAGGCCGAACATCTGCTT
This sequence comes from uncultured bacterium, assembly GCA_965233095.1. Classification (GTDB taxonomy): domain Bacteria; phylum Pseudomonadota; class Gammaproteobacteria; order Steroidobacterales; family XN24; genus XN24. The sequence goes on along the minus strand of CBDDRR010000158.1, from coordinate 2,115 downwards.
GGGCGCGGACAGCACCCGCATCTTGCGCACACCGAGGCTGCGCAGAATCTGCGCGCCGATACCATAGGTGCGCAGCACGCGCGACTCCTGGCCGTCGCGGTGGTCGCCCGGCTCCAGCGGGCGACCGGACAGCAGCGACACAGAGTCCACCAGCTCGCGCGGCAACTCGTGCCGACGCAGGAGGACCACGATGCCGGCCTCCTCCCGGGAGATCCGCTCCATGGCGTTGCGCAGCGGCCAGCCGAGCTGCGGCGCCTGCACGCCGACCAGGTCGCGCAGCGTGTCGGTCAGCTGCACGCGCACCAGCGGCACGGCGCCCGGCCCGATGTCGCCGCGGATCATCGCAAGATGCACGTCCTGGTGCACGTGGTCCTCGAAGCACACCAGCCGGAATGATCCAAACTCGGTCTCGATCCGGTCCTCGGATATCTGCTCGACCGATTCCTCTTTCTCGAGGCGATAACGGATCAGCTGGGCAATGGTGCACATCCGCAGGCCGTGGCTGCGCGCGAAGGACACGAGATCCGGGCGGCGCGCCATGGTGCCGTCTTCGTTGAGGATCTCGACGATGACCGCCGCCGGCTCGAGCCCCGCCAGCCGCGCCAGGTCGCAGCCGGCCTCGGTGTGGCCGGCGCGCGTCAGCACGCCGCCGGGCTGCCCCATCAGCGGAAAGATATGGCCGGGCTGACGCAGGTCCTCGGGGCGCGCATTGGGCGCCACGGCGGCGCGAATGGTGCGCGCGCGATCGTGCGCCGAGATGCCGGTGGTCACGCCCTCCGCCGCCTCGATGGACAGCGTGAAATTGGTGCTGCGGGCGCGGTCGGTGCCGGTGACCATCAGCGGCAGGCGCAGCTGTTCGCAGCGCTCCGGCGTGAGCGTCAGGCAGATCAGTCCGCGCCCGTAGCGGGCCATGAAGTTGATGTCCTCGGCGCGCACCATCGAGGCCGCCATCAGGAGGTCGCCCTCGTTCTCGCGGTCCTCGTCGTCCATCACGATGACCATGCGCCCGGCCCGCAGGTCGGCCAGCACGTCCTCGATGGGGTCGAGGCGGAAGCCCTCGTCCTTCAGTTCAGTGACCTTTGACAAAACCGTACTCCTCCAGCCGCGCGCGCGTGAGGCCGCCGGCTTCGCCGACCAGCCGCTCCAGGTAACGCGCGACGATATCCACTTCCAGGTTCACCCTGGCGCCCTGGCGATAGGCGCCGAACACCGTCGCCGCCAGGGTGTGCGGCACGATGTTGACGCCGAATGTTGCGCCGTCCACCTCGTTGACCGTGAGGCTGACGCCGTCGACGCAGATCGAGCCCTTGCGGGCCAGGTAGCGCGCCAGCCCCTCCGGCGCCCGAAACCGGAAGCGCACCGAGCGGCCGTCGTCGGCCCGGCTCTCGACCGTGCCGATGCCGTCCACGTGCCCGGTGACCAGGTGACCGCCCAGCGGCTTCGACAAGGTCAGCGCGCGCTCCAGGTTGACGCCGCTGCCGCGCTCCAGCGCGCCCAGGGTCGTCATGCCGAGGCTCTCGCGCGAAACGTCCGCCGAGAACACGGCTCCATCCAGCCCGATGACCGTCAGGCAGCAGCCGTTGACCGCGATGCTGTCGCCGATCACCGCGCCCGACAGGTCGAGATCACCGCCGTCGATGCCGAGGCGCACGTCACCGCCGCGTGGTTCCAGCGCTTTGACGGTGCCGACGGCTTCGATGATGCCGGTGAACATGGCCTGCTGAAGTCTCCTCGGCAGATGGGGCGGCGTCAGGCCGGCTCGGCGGTGATCCTGAGATCGTCGCCGACCGGGCGGACGTCAGTGAAGCGCCATTGTACCCGCTCGGCCATGGACGTCAGGCCCGGCAGGGCGAACATGCCCCGCGCCTCGCTCCCCAGCAGCACCGGCGCGAGGTATACGACCAGCCGGTCGGCCAGCCCGGCCGCGATGAAGGCGCCCGCCAGCGTGGGCCCCGCCTCGACCAGCAATTCGTTGCACTCACGCCGGGCCAGCATCGCAAGCAGCGCCGCCAGGTCCAGCCCGCCCGCGTCGCGGGGCAGCGCGGCGACCTCCGCAGCCACGTCGCGCAGGGCGTCGGCGGCGGGCGAGCGGTCGCGCTCCGTGCACACCAGCGC
>CBDDRR010000157.1:0-4161 GCA_965233095.1 uncultured bacterium | reverse complement strand
GTCGGCCGCGCGGGGCGCGGCAGCCTGGACGCCGCCGGGCTTGCGCCGTCCGCCGTGGGCGCGATGGTCGGCACGCTCGGCAAGGCGCTGGGCACCTTCGGCGCGTTCGTCGCGGGCAGCGAGGACGTGGTCGAGACGCTGATCCAGCGCGCCCGCAGCTACATCTACACCACCGCGCCGCCGCCGGCCGTGGCCGCGGCGACGCGCGTCGCGCTGCGCCTCGCGCGCGCGGAAGACTGGCGGCGGGAGCGCCTCGTCGCGTTGGTCGCACGCTTCCGCAGCGGCGCGGCCGGTCTTGGCCTGCACCTTGCGCCCTCGACGACGCCCATCCAGCCGGTCATCGCCGGTGACGCCCGCGCCGCCCTGGCAGCAGCCGAGCACCTGTTCGACAGGGGTCTTTGGGTATCGGCCATTCGCCCGCCGACCGTGCCCGCCGGAACCGCCCGCCTGCGGATCACCTTCTCGGCGGCGCATCGCGCGGAAGAGGTGGACCGGCTGCTCGATGCGCTCGCCGGGATTCCGGAGCTGCGCGCGAACGCACCAGCATGAAGCTGCACGCCGAGACCGCCGGCCGCGGCCCCGCGCTCGTGCTGCTGCATGGCTGGGGCCTGCACTCGGGGATCTGGGCACCGCTGCTGCCAGAACTGGCTCGCCACCATCGCGTTACCTGCATCGATCTGCCAGGGCACGGCCGCAGCGAGGCCGTGGTCGGTCGTTTCAGCCTCGAGGACGCCGCCGAGGCAGCGGCGGCGTTGGCACCGCGCGGCGCCGCCTGGTTGGGCTGGTCGCTGGGTGGACAAGTCGCCATGGCGGCGGCGCTCGCGGGGCACCCCATCGACCGGCTGGTGCTGGTGGCGACCACGCCGCGCTTCGTCACGGCGCCCGGCTGGCCCTGCGCCATGGCCCCCGGGACTCTCGCCGGCTTCGCCGCCGCGCTGGCCGAGGACCACCGTCGAACCCTGAGCGATTTCCTGACGTTGCAGCTGCGCGGCGACCGGCGCGCCGCAACCCTGCTCGGCGAGCTGCGCGCCGTGCTGGCGACACGACCCGATCCGGACCCTGCCGCGCTTGGCGCCGGGCTAGACATCCTGGCCGCGGCCGACCTGCGCGACGCATTGCCGGCCGTGCGCCAGCCCGTGCTGGTCATCGCGGGCGAGCGGGACCGGCTTACCCCTGCCGAAGCGGGGCGCCGCCTGGCTGCCGGCCTGCCGGATGCGCGTTTCGTGGCGGTGCCAGGTGCGGCCCATGCCCCATTCCTCAGTCATCCCGAGGCGTTCCTCGGCGCCGTCGGCCCTTTTCTGCGCGGCGAGGAGATCGCGGCGTGACGGGTGACCCCTTCACACTCGACGGGGGACGGGTGCGAGCCGGCTTCGACGCCGCCGCGGCAGACTACGACGCCGTTGCCGTGGTGCAGGCGGAGGTCAGGCGGCGGCTGCTCGAGCGCCTCGAGCTGTTCCGCATCGCGCCCCGGCGCATCCTCGACGCCGGCTGCGGCACGGGCCACGGCGCGCGGGCGCTGCTCGACCGCTACCGCCGCGCCGGTCTCGTGGCGCTGGATCTCGCGCCCGGCATGCTGGCCGCCACGCGCCAGCGACGCCCCTGGTTGCGACGCCTCGATCCCGTCTGCGCCGACGCCGCCGCGCTGCCGCTGGCCGACGCCAGCGTTGACCTGGTGTTCTCGAACCTGATGCTGCAGTGGTGCAACGAGCCCGACCGCGTGTTCGCGGAGTTCCGGCGGGTCCTGCGGCCGGGCGGCCTGCTGCTGTTCACCACCTTCGGGCCCGACACGCTGAAGGAGCTGCGCGCCGCCTGGCGCGCCGCTGACGGAGACACCCATGTCAGTCGTTTCATCGATATGCACGACCTTGGCGACGCGCTGCTGAGGGCCGGGCTCGCCGAACCGGTGATGGACGTCGAGCATCTCACCCTCACCTATCCGGACGTACGCGGGCTGATGCGCGACCTGAAGACAATGGGCGCGCGCAACGCCACCGCGGGACGCAGCCGGGGCCTCACCGGCCGCCGCCGGCTGGCCGTGGTCGAAGCGCACTACGAGACCCTGCGCCGGGACGGGCGCCTGCCGGCCACCTGGGAGATTGTGTACGGCCATGCCTGGGCGGGCCTGCCGCGCGAGGGCAAACGGCCGGGCGAGGCGACCGTGCCGCTGACAAGCATCGGGCGGCGTCGCTGATGCGCGGCGTGTTCGTCACCGGCACCGATACCGGCGTGGGCAAAACCCTGTTCTCCGCCGCACTGCTGTTGCGACTCGGTGCGGCCGGCGTCAATGCGGCCGCCTGCAAGCCGGTCGCGGCCGGTTGCCGGCGCGAGGGCGGGCGGCTGGTCAACGGCGATGCCGAGCTGCTTGCCGGCGTTGCGCCAGCGCGGACGCCGCTCGAAGTGGTCAACCCGGTGGCGCTCGAGCCAGCCATCGCGCCGCACGTCGCTGCCGCCGAAGCCGGCATCCGGCTGGATGCCACCGCGCTGGCCGCCGCCTGCCGTCGCGCGGCGGCGGACGCCGAATACGTGGTGGTGGAGGGCGCCGGCGGCTGGCGGGTACCGCTGGGACCCGAGGGCACGCTGGCGGATGTTGCCGTCGCGCTGGGGCTGCCGGTGGTGCTGGTGGTCGGCCTGCGGCTGGGATGCCTGAACCACGCCCTGCTGAGCGCCGAGGCCATCCGTGCCGATGGCCTGGCGCTGGCGGGCTGGGTGGCGAACCCGCTGGATCCGGAAATGCCGCGACGGGACGAAAACATCGCGACCCTCAGCCAGCATCTTGGCGCGGCGCCCCTTGCGCGCCTGCCGGCCTGCGATGGTGCCACCGAGACGGACCGGGCGCGCCAGGCCGCCGCGGCACTGCCGCCTGATATTGCGGCCCGACTGGGTGCTTGAGCCATCCCCGCGACGGCGCGTCGCCCCGTGCAGCGGGGCGAATTCGGGCAGTTTGCCGCCTTTTTTCGCTAACAGGCTGTCTGTGAAAGAAAACTTGTCCACCACTCGGCAGACTTCGATGTTGCGCGCCATTGCGGCATTCACTTACGATTAGCGCGCTTTTGCGGCGCCGTGGTTGCACAGCGAGAGGTTGGCGACGTCTCCGACATCAGTGACAGGCTCCTTGGACAGATTCTGGTCAGCGCGAACTCGTCGCTGACACGCCGGGGAGCGGCGCTGTTTCTCGGCGTCACCGCGGCGGCCTCCATGATGTTGGCAGGCGTCCTGACGGCGCGCGGCTTCTGGCCGGTGCTGCCATTCGCGGGGCTTGGGCTGTTCGCGCTGGGCATGGCGCTCGGCCTGAACATGAAGCGCGGGCGGTATCGCGAGTTCGTCAGCGTGTATGGCGACCGGATCGTCATCGAGAAAGGCATCGGCACGGTCGAGGAACGCCTCGAGTTGCCGCGCCACTGGACGCGGGTGGAACTGGTGCGCGCACCTTGGCGCGGCCACCCCAGCAGGTTGCTGCTGCGCTGCCATGGCAGGAGTTGGGAGGTCGGCGCGGTGCTGACCGAGACAGAAAGAGAAAGCCTGGGACCGCGCCTCGCGGAGCTGATCGCCGGCAGGGAGCCGACGTAAGCAACCGGAGCCCGGTCGCCGGCGAATGCGTTTTGAGTGAGAGTATCCTGATTCAGGGGAGCCCGGACTGATGTCCAGAACCACAATGAAGTGGATGGGCCGCGTTGCGGCAGGTGCGGGGCTGGCCCTCGCCGTACAGGGGTCGGCATGGGCCGACTGGGGCGTGAACATGCCGCGCGGCGTGACCGGTATCAGCAACGAGGTCTACGACCTTCACATGCTGATCTTCGGCGTCTGCGTCGCGATCGCGGTGGTGGTGTTCGGTGCGATGATCTGGTCCATCGTCCATCACCGCAAGTCACGCGGCATCGAGCCGGCGAAGTTCTCGCACAGCACCAAGGTCGAGATCGTCTGGACGGTGATCCCCATCGCCATCCTGGTGGCGATGGCGGTGCCGGCGGCCGATACCCTGGTCCGGATGGAGGACACCCGCAACAGCGACCTCACCGTCAAGATCACCGGCTACCAGTGGATGTGGGAATACGAGTATCTCGAGGAAGACGTCCGCTTCTTCAGCAGGCTCTCGGAGGAATCCAACAGGGCCCGCCAGCTGCGCTCGGGGGTCGACGTGCGCGAGGTCGAGAACTACCTGCT
>CBDDRR010000156.1:0-12442 GCA_965233095.1 uncultured bacterium | reverse complement strand
CGGCCTGCTGGGCGACCGCGGCCGCCGGCTGGACATGGCGCGTCGCGGCCGCGGCGCCGCGCGGCCCGAGGCGCTCGCCGCCATCGAGCGCGTGGTCCTCGAAGTCGGAAAACTGGGGTCAGAGACAGGTTTCGCCGGCGGCGGGCCGGAGGCGCGCTCATGAAGAACCGTATGCGCCGCGTCAACCGCATCCACTTCGTCGGCATCGGCGGTTCGGGCATGGGCGGCATCGCCGAGGTGCTGCTCAACCTGGGCTACGAGGTGCAGGGCTCGGATCTCCGTTCGGGCCCGGTGGTGCGCCGCCTCGAGTCGCTCGGTGCCCGCGTCATGCTCGGTCACAGCGCGGCGCACCTCGAGGGCGTCGACGTGGCGGTGGTGTCGAGCGCCGTGCCCGCCGACAACCCCGAGGTCGTCGAGGCGCAGAAGCGCCGCATCCCGGTGGTCAAGCGCGCCGAGATGCTCGCTGAGCTGATGCGCTTCCGCTTCGGCATCGCGGTGGCGGGGACACACGGCAAGACCACCACCACCAGTCTCGTGGCCAGCGTGCTGGCGGAAGCAGGGCTCGATCCGACCTTTGTCATCGGCGGCCGGCTGAACAGCGCGAACACCCACGCGCGGCTCGGCACGGGTCGCTTCCTCGTGGCCGAGGCCGACGAAAGCGACGCTTCCTTCATGCACCTGCAGCCGATGCTCGCGGTGGTCACCAACGTCGAGGCCGACCACATGGGCACCTACGGCGGCGACATCGAGAAGCTGCGCCAGACCTTCATCGATTTCCTGCACAACCTGCCCTTCTACGGCCTGGCCATCGTGTGCATCGACGACCCCGGCGTGGCCACGTTGCTGGAGCGCATCCCGCGCGCGGCGCTCACCTATGGCTTCAGTGAGCAGGCCGACCTGCGCGCCACGGATTTCCGCCAGCAGGGCCGCGTGTCGCATTTCACGGTGACGCGTCCCGGCGGCGCCGCGCCGCTCGAAGTGGCGCTGAATCTCGCCGGTCGCCACAACGTGCAGAACGCGCTGGCCGCGATCGCCGTCGCGCAGGAGCTGGAAGTCGATGACGAGCCGCTGCTGCGGGCGCTGGCGAATTTCGGCGGCATCGATCGCCGCATGCAGGAGCTCGGCGAACTCGCCGCCGGCGATGGCGTGGCGCTGCTGGTGGACGACTATGGCCATCACCCGACCGAGCTCGAGCGCACCCTCGAGGCGATCCGGGGCGCCTGGCCGGGACGCCGCGTGGTGGTGGCCTTCCAGCCGCACCGCTACAGCCGCACGCGCGACCTGATGGACGACTTTGCGCGGGTGCTCGCGGACACTGATGCGCTGCTGCTGTGCGAGGTCTATGCCGCCGGCGAGGAGCCGGTGCCCAATGCCGACGGCCGTGCGCTGGCGCGCGCCATCCGTTCGCGCGGCAAGGTGGAGCCGGTGTTCGTGGAAAGCGTCGAAAAGCTTCCCGAGGCGCTGGCCGCGGTGCTGCGCGACGGCGACCTGGTGGTGACCTTCGGCGCGGGCAGCATCGGCGGAGTGGCGGCGCGCCTGCCCGAGCTGCTGCCGCCGGGAGGCCGGTCGTGATGGCCGCCATGCAGACCTTCTCCCGCTTCGAGCCGCGCGGCGAGCTGCGCCGCGACGAGCCGATGGCGCGGCACACGTCGTGGCGCGTCGGCGGTCCGGCGGACACCTGGTACCGGCCGGCCGATCTCGACGACCTCGCCGGTTTCCTGGCTGCGCTGCCGCCCGAAACCCCGGTGCACATGGTGGGGCTCGGCAGCAACCTGCTGGTGCGCGACGGCGGCGTCCGCGGCGTGGTCATCGGCACGCACGGCGTCCTGTCGGCCATGGCGCGCCACGGCGAGCGGGGCATTCGCGCCGAGGCCGGCGTGCCCTGCGCGAAGATCGCGCGCAGCTGCGCCCGCTGGGGCCTCGGCGCCGGCGAGTTCTTCGCCGGCATCCCCGGCACCCTCGGCGGCGCGCTGGCGATGAACGCCGGCGCATTCGGCGGCGAGACCTGGGACTTCGTGCGCGCGGTGGACACCCTCGATCGCGCCGGCGTGCGCCGCCGGCGTGCGCGCGCCGAGTACCACGTCGGCTACCGCAGCGTGCGCGGCCCGGCCGAGGAGTGGTTCATCGCCGCGGAGCTGGAGTTTCCGGCTGGCCGGCCGACCACCCAGGCCTCGATCCGCGAGCTGCTGGTGAAGCGCAACGCCACCCAGCCGATCGGCGAGCCGAGCTGCGGCTCGGTGTTCACCAACCCGCCCGGCGACCATGCTGCGCGGCTGATCGAGACGGCCGGGCTGAAGGGCTGCCGCTTCGGCGGCGCGCAGGTGTCGCCCAAGCACGCCAATTTCATCATCAACACCGGCGGCGCCAGCGCGGCGGACATCGAGTCGCTCGTGGCGCATGTCGCTGCCGAAGTGGAGCGCGTCCACGGCGTCCGGCTGGAAACCGAGGTGCGCGTCATCGGCGAGTTCGCGGCCCCCGGCGCGGAGGGCGGCAAGTGAGCCGGGCGCGCATCACTGACGCCGCGGACTTCGGGCGCGTCGCCGTGCTGATGGGCGGCGATTCGGCGGAGCGCGAGATCTCGCTGCTCACCGGCGAGGCGGTGCTTGCGGCGCTGCGGCGGCGCGGCGTCGACGCCGTGGCGGTGGACCCGCGCAGCGGGCTCGAGCCACTGCTCGGCGCGCCGGGATTCGATCGCGCCTGGCTGGCGCTGCACGGGCGCGGGGGCGAGGACGGTCTAATGCAGGGCGCGCTGGAGTCACTGGGCATGCCCTACACCGGCAGCGGCGTGCTTGGCTCGGCCCTGTCCATGGACAAGCTGCGCAGCAAGCAGCTGTTCGCCGCCTGGGGGCTGGCAACGCCGCGCTGGCGCGTGATGCACGCGCCTGAGGAGTCCGCGGAGATCGCCGCCGAGCTCGGCCTGCCGCTGATCGTCAAGCCGGCCGGCGAAGGGTCCAGCGTGGGGATGAGCAAGGTCACGGCCGTGGACGAACTGCCGGCGGCATTCGAAGAGGCCGGCCGCTGGGCCGGGCCGGTGCTGGTCGAAGAGTGGGTCAGCGGCGGCGAGTACTCCGTGGGCGTGTTGCAGGGCGAGGTGCTGCCGGCGGTGCGCATCGAGACGCCGCGCGCCTTCTACGATTACGAGGCGAAGTACTTCTCGGACGACACCCGTTATCACTGTCCCTGCGGTCTCGCGCCGGCGCGCGAGGCCGAGTACGCGGCACAGGTCCGCATCGCGTTTGCGGCCGTGGCGGCCTCCGGCTGGGGGCGCGTCGATTTCCTGCTGCCCGAGGATGGCGTGCCGCGTTTCCTCGAGGTGAACACCATTCCGGGCATGACCAGCCACAGCCTGGTGCCGATGGGCGCGCGCCAGGCGGGAATCGACTTTGATGAGCTGGTCTGGCGGGTGCTCGAAACCAGCTTCGAGCCGCGCGGAGCGAGCATGGAGGTGCGTCATGGCGCGACCGGCTAGGTCCAGGCGCCGCGCCGCGGCCGACAAGCGCGCCGGGATTCTCCGCCGTGATTTCTGGCGGTTGCCGAAACTGCCCGCCTGGCCGTGGAAAACGCTGGCGGCGGGCGCCGTGACGGCGGCGGCGTTCGGCGCAGTCCTGTGGGGCGCGGCCCTGCTGCTCGACCGCCCCATTCGGCAGGTGATCGTGCAGGGCCCGTTCGAGCGCGTCAGCGTGCTGCAGATCGAGGCCGCGGTCGGCGACCTGCGCGAGGCGGGTTTCCTCAGCGTCAGCCTGGACGAGGTGCGCGCCAAGATCGTCGCCATCGACTGGGTCGACGACGCCGTGGTGCGGCGCCGCTGGCCGGCGGAGGTCGAGATCGTCGTCCGCGAGCAGGTGCCGGCGGCGCGCTGGGGCGACAGCGGCCTGCTGAATACGCGCGGCGAGCTGTTCGTCAGCGATGCGCGGCACATGCCGCCCGAGCTGCCGCAGCTGTCCGGACCGGAGGGTACCGAGCGGCTGGTGGCGCGCCGCTACCTGGATGCGCGGGCCACGCTCGCGGCGGTCGGATTCCGGCTGCGCGCGCTTGAGCTTGACGCGCGCGGCGCCTGGCGGATCGAGCTCAGCAACGGCCTGCAACTGCGCCTCGGGCGCGAGAGCTTCGAGCGCCGGCTGCGGCGTTTCGCCCGGGTGGCCGCGCCACTGCTCACGCCGCGGGTGGCAGAAGTCGGTTACGTGGACATGCGTTACAGCCGCGGCTTCGCGGTCGGTTGGCGCGAGGGCGCTCCCGGTGACGCAGCAACAAAGGAAGGGCAGACGCACGATGGCTAAGCGCAACGCCAGGGACACGATCGTCGGACTGGATATCGGCACCTCGAAGGTGGTGGCGATCGTCGGCGAAATCACCGAGGAAGGTGGACTGGAGGTCATCGGCATCGGCAGCCATCCGTCGCGCGGCCTGAAGAAGGGCGTGGTGGTCAACATCGAGTCCACGGTGCTGTCCATCCAGCGCGCCGTCGAGGAAGCGGAGCTGATGGCCGGCTGCGAGATCAGCGACGTGTACGCCGGCATCGCGGGCAGCCACGTGCGCAGCCTCAACTCGCACGGCATCGTCGCCATCCGTGAGCGTGAGGTGACGCCGGGCGACGTCGAGCGCGTCATCGATGCGGCGCGCGCAGTGGCCATCCCGGCCGACCAGAAGATCCTGCACATCATCCCGCAGGAATTTCTCATCGATCACCAGGAAGGCATCCGCGAGCCGATCGGGATGTCCGGCGTGCGGCTGGAGGCCAAGGTGCACATGGTGACCGGCGCCGAGAGCGCCGCGCAGAACATCATCAAGTGCGTACAGCGCTGCGGCCTGAACGTGGTGGACATCGTGCTCGAGCAGCTGGCGTCCAGCCACGCGGTGCTGTCCGAGGACGAGAAGGAGCTGGGCGTGTGCCTGGTGGACATCGGCGGCGGCACTACCGACATCGCGGTGTTCTCCGGCGGCGCGATCCGCCACACCGCGGTCATCCCGATCGCCGGCGACCAGGTCACCAACGACATCGCGGTGTCCATGCGCACGCCGACGCAGTACGCGGAGGAGATCAAGATCCGCTACGCCTGCGCGCTGTCGCAGCTGGCGAATCCCGACGAGACCATCGAGGTGCCGAGCGTAGGCGATCGCCCGCCGCGGCGCCTCGCGCGACAGACGCTCGCGGAGATCGTCGAGCCGCGCTACGAGGAGTTGTTCACGCTGATCCGCAACGAGGTCGCGCGCAGCGGCTTCGACGACATGATCGCGGCCGGCGTGGTGCTCACCGGCGGCAGCGCAAAGATGGAAGGCGCAATCGAGCTGGCCGAGGAGGTGTTCCACCTGCCGGTGCGGCTCGGCGTGCCGCACGGCGTCACCGGCCTGGCCGACGTCGTGCGCAACCCGATTCACGCCACCGGCGTCGGGCTTTTGAAATACGCGCTGCACGAGATGCAGCAACGACAGGGCGAGTCGCCGATGAGCGGCGGCATCAAGGATGTCTGGGCGCGCATGAAAGCGTGGTTCCAGGGAAATTTCTAGTCACAAGGGGCAGGGGCAACAATCCCGAGGAGAGCGGTAATGTTTGAACTGGTAGACGGATACAACACAAACGCGGTGATCAAGGTCATCGGCGTGGGCGGCGGCGGCGGTAACGCCGTTTCCTACATGATTGAGTGCGGCATCGAGGGCGTGGATTTTATCTGCGCCAACACCGACTCGCAGGCGCTGAAGAATTCGCGGGTCAAGACCGCGATCCAGATCGGCTGCAACATCACCAAGGGCCTGGGCGCCGGGGCCAACCCGGATCTCGGCCGGCAGGCGGCGATGGAGGATCGCGATCGCATCCAGGAGGCGATCGAGGGCGCGGACATGCTGTTCATCACCGCCGGCATGGGCGGCGGCACCGGCACCGGCGCGGCGCCGATCGTGGCGCAGGTCGCCAAGGAGCTCGGCATCCTGACCGTGGCGGTCGTGACCAAGCCCTTCGGCATGGAGGGCCGCAAGCGCCTCGAAATCGCCGAGATGGGCATCACCGAGCTGTCCAAGTACGTGGACTCGCTGATCACCATCCCGAACCAGAAACTGCTGACGGTGCTGGGCAAGCAGACCACGCTGCTGGACGCCTTCAAGTCGGCCAACCAGGTGCTGCAGGGCGCGGTGCAGGGCATCGCCGAGCTGATCACCCGGCCGGGCCTGATCAACGTCGACTTCGCTGACGTGCGCACCGTCATGGCCGAGATGGGCATGGCGATGATGGGCACCGGCCGCGGCACCGGTGAGGACCGGGCGCGCGAGGCGGCCGAGGCGGCCATCTCCAGCCCGCTGCTCGAGGACATCAACCTCGAGGGCGCCAAGGGCATCCTGGTCAACGTCACCGCCGGGCTCGACCTGGCGATCGGCGAGTTCGACGAGGTCGGCAACGTGGTCAAGGAGCGCGCCCACGAGGACGCCACGGTGGTGGTCGGCACGGTCATCGACCCGGCGATGGAAGGCGAGGTGCGCGTCACAGTGGTGGCCACCGGCCTCGGCGGCGTGATGCGCCAGCGCGAGCCGGACCTGCGGGTGGCGTCAAGCAACTCGCGCCAGGGCCGGGTGCGCCGCAGCGCGGGCATCGGTCCGGTCAACTACAGCGACCTGGAGTCCCCGCCGGTGGTGCGCCGCCGCGCCGACGAGTCGGAGGAGATGGTCGAGGCGCCGAAGCGCGCGGTCGGGCAGAGCTTCGACTACCGCTCCGACGCCGAGATGCTCGACATTCCGGCCTTCCTGCGCCGCCAGGCCGACTGAGGCCCGGCCCATGTGCCGGGCGAGCGCTTCCGGGGGAGCCCCGCTCACCTTCCCCTGGGGGCGTTCGCCCGGGCGACATGGTTGCAATTATGTTACCCTGCCGAGTTAGTTTGTCCGCGCGAGGCGCGGGCAGCATGGAGTGACTCGATGCTGAAACAGCGGACGCTCAAGAACACCATCCGGGCGACCGGCGTGGGCCTGCACACCGGCGAGAAGGTGCTGATGACGCTGGGCCCGGCGCCCGTGAACACCGGCATCGTGTTCCGGCGCACTGACCTCGATCCCCCCGTGGAGATCCGCGCCGACGGCATGCATGTCGGGGAGACCACGCTCGGCACGACCCTGGTCCGCGACGGCGTCCGGGTGGCCACCGTCGAGCACCTGATGTCGGCCCTGGCGGGCCTCGGCATCGACAATGCCCTTATCGAGCTGTCGGCACAGGAAGTGCCGATCATGGACGGCAGCGCCGCGCCCTTCGTGTTCCTGCTCCAGTCGGCCGGCATCGCCGAGCAAGGCGCCGCCAAGCGCTTCATCCGGGTGCGCCGGCCGGTGGAAGTGCGCGACGGCGACAAGTGGGCGCGCTTCGCCCCGTTCGACGGCTTCAAGATCGACTTCGAGATCGAGTTCGACCACCCGGTGTTCAAGCGGCATGCCCAGCGCGCCACGATGGACTTCGCCACCACCTCCTTCCTGCGGGAAGTGAGCCGGGCGCGGACCTTCGGCTTCATGCGCGACATGGAATTCCTGCGCGCCATGAACCTCGGGCGCGGCGGCAGCCTGGATAACGCCATCGTGCTCGACGACTACCGCATCCTCAACGACGACGGGCTGCGTTACGAGAACGAGTTCGTCCGCCACAAGATTCTCGACGCCATCGGCGACCTGTACCTGATCGGCCACAGCATCATCGGCGAATTCAGCGGCTTCAAGTCCGGTCACGGGCTGAACAACCAGCTGCTGCGCGAGCTGGTGCGCAACGAATCGGCCTGGGAGGAGGTCACCTTCGAGGACGAGCGCGACGCGCCGTTCAACTTCGCGGTGGCTGCGGCCTGATCGACCGCGCAAGCAGGGCGCGATGGGCCCGCTTCACTTAGAAATCTTTATGCGCTCAGCGGGCCCATCACGCCCCGCTCGCGCTACGGCGTTGCGCGGGGTCGGGCTGGGGTAGGTCAGGCGGGGAGAGGCCGGCCGTCCTGCTCGTAAAGAGCGATCGCCTCTTCGACGATCTGGCCGAGTTCCTCGCGGACGGCGCTCTCGTCGCTACCGTGGCACCCGCCGAACACCAGGCCGGGTGCGGTCCCGACGTAGCACTGGTCTTCGTCTGACCACTTCACGATCTTGACGTATCGGTCGCTCAATCTCATTTCGCCAGCTCCGCAAGGGCGTCCCGAACGGCGCGTACCTGGTAGCGCTTCGCGTCGTCCCCGAGTTTGCCCGAAATCGTGATCGGTTTCGACAGGGCGGGGTGCACGTAGTTTCGGTGCGCTCCGCGACCGCCGCGGTTCTGAAACCCAACACGCTCAAGCTCGGCAATCAGGTCCCTTATCTTTGTCGGCATACCACGAGGCTATGAGCCATCCCAGCCTGCATCAACCGCAAGAATCCAGCGCATCAGCTCGTTTTCCCGATCTCGAGCAAGCCCGTAGGGTCGGCGGGAACAGGCCTACGTTCACCCACGCCGCAGCGGCGGAGGGGTGTCATGGGCCCGCCTCGCTTAGAAATCTTTATGCGCGCCGCGGGCCCATGTCACCGCTCCGCCGCGGTCGACCGGCATAAGCCCGAGGCCTGCCCCTACCCCGGCCGCACCTTCACCCGCACCCGGGTTACAGCCCCGTCGAAGCGCGGTCCAAGGCGCGCCAGCAACTCCGTGGCGTGGAAGCGAATGCGGCTGGCCCAGGCGGCGCTCTCCGCCAGGATCACCACCGTGTCCTCGTGCTGGACCGCCCCGGTGACGTGGGCGCCGAGGCCCTCGGGCAGGAGCGCGCGGACCATGGCGTCGAGCTCGCCGGCCTCGCGGGCCCGTTCGACCAGCTGGGACAGGTCGTTGCCGGCGAGCAAGTCCTTGAGCAGCTTGGGTTCCCTGCCGTTTATGTGATTTCCCTCACTTGAGCGAGGGGGGATTTTGCTGCATAGTCGGGGAGCTTGTAAAAGGCTAAGGTGTCGCGAGGCGCCGTCGCAAAGCCACCGGTCTGAGATTCCCGTGCCCCCGCGGGGCCGGACTTACGACAGCGGAGCTGCCGAGCAGTATGGAACCAGTATCCAGAAACAGCCGTGTCGGGACCTTTCCTGCACGATGCCCCACCGACGCGGAGGTCCGTTGAACCTCCTGGTCTTTACCTCGCGTGGCGGCCGGACGCGGCAGATTCCGCTCAGCCTCCGCGTTGTCGCCGCAGCTTCCCTGGTCGCGTTTGCGCTTGTCTTTGGCGCCGGCTTGCTTGCCGGCCGCATGTCCCAGCCCGCCTCCGAGCCTGAGCTGTTCGCGGAACTGCGCGAGGCGCTGGACGCCCAGCGGGCCGAGGTCGAGTCGGTCCGCGAGCAGTCGGACCGTAATGTCGATGCGCTCGCCATCCGGCTCGGCCAACTCTCGGCCCACATTGTCCGGCTCGACGCCCTCGGGCAGCGCCTGGTCAACATGGCCGGCCTCGAGGACGGCGAGTTCAATTTCGGCTCAACCCCGCCGCAGGGCGGCCCGGACACGCTGGAGGGCAGCGCGTCGCTGCAGTCCGGCGAGATCGCGCTGCTCTTGAACGATCTCGAGGGCCAGATCGAGGACCGCTCGCGCCAGCTCGATATCCTCGAGGCGCTCCTGGGCAACCGCCGGCTCAGCGAGGAAGTCCGCCTCGAGGGCCGGCCCATCCGCGGCGGCTGGATGTCCTCCGGCTTCGGCTACCGGGCCGACCCTTTCACCGGCAAGCGCTCCTTCCACAGCGGGCTGGATTTCGTCAGCCCCAAGGGCAGCGACGTGCTGGCGATCGCCGCCGGCGTGGTGACCTTCTCCGGCAAGCGCGCCAACTACGGCAACCTGATCGAGATCGACCACGGCAACGGCCTGGTCACCCGCTACGGGCACAACAAGGAAAACCTGGTAAAGGTCGGCGACGCCGTGAAGAAGGGCGAGGTCATCGCGCTGGTCGGATCGACCGGGCGATCCACGGCGCCGCACGTGCATCTCGAGGTCATCGAGAACGGTCGCCCGGCCAACCCGCGCCAGTACGTCAGGTAAGGCGCCGGAAACCGGCGGTTTCCCCGCCCGCCGCCAGACCGTAAAATAACCGGTCTTTGGGCCCCGGCACGGGGCGCCGCCAGCCACAGGTCATTTCCGCGGGCGCCCGCCACATGCGAGCCCGCCCCGAGGTATCCAAGCAGTGCGCAATTTGTTCGCAGGTATTTTCGGCAGCCGCAACCAGCGCCTGCTCAAGGGTTACGGAAAAAACGTCAAGCTGATCAACGGCCTGGAGGAGAGAGTCGCGGCGCTGGACGAGGCGGCCATGCAGGCTCGCACAGCCGCGCTGAAGGCCGAGGTCGAGGCGGGCAAGACCCTCGACGAGATCCTCCCCGAGGCCTTTGCGCTGGCGCGCGAGGCCGCAAAGCGGACGCTCGGCATGCGGCATTTCGACGTCCAGCTCGTCGGCGGCATGGTGCTGCACGAGGGCAAGATCTCGGAAATGCGCACCGGCGAGGGCAAGACCCTGGTCGCGACGCTGCCCGCTTACCTGAACGCCTTGTCCGGCAAGGGCGTCCACATCGTCACGGTGAACGAGTACCTGGCGCAGCGCGACGCCGACTGGATGCGGCCGGTGTACGAGGCGCTCGGCCTGACGGTCGGCGTCATCAGGTCCGGCCAGGAGCCTGCCGAAAAGCGCGCCGCCTACAACGCCGACATCACCTACGGCACGAACAACGAGTTCGGCTTCGATTACCTGCGCGACAACCTCGCCTTCAGCCTCGACCAGCGCGCCCAGCGCGGTCTGAACTTCGCCATCGTCGACGAGGTCGACTCGATCCTGATCGACGAGGCGCGCACCCCGCTGATCATTTCCGGGCCGGCCGAGGACAGCACGGAAACCTACCTGCGCGTCAACCAGCTGGTGCCGAAGCTCGAGCCCCAGGCCGAGCAGGACGGTCCCGGCGACTTCAGCGTCGACCTCAAGTCCAAGCAGGCCTTCCTCACCGAGGCCGGCCACGCCAAGGTCGAAGAGCTGATGTCCAAGGGCGGGCTCATCCAGCCGGGCGAGAGCCTCTACGACGCGCGCAACATCATGCTGATGCAGCACCTCTCGGCGGCGCTGCGGGCGCACTTCATCTACCGCCGCGACGTGGAGTACATCGTCAAGGACGGCGAGGTGATCATCGTCGACGAGTTTACCGGCCGCACCATGCCGGGACGGCGCTGGTCGGACGGCCTGCACCAGGCCATCGAGGCCAAGGAGGGCGTGAAGGTCCGCCAGGAGAACCAGACGCTCGCCTCGATCACTTTCCAGAACTATTTCCGCATGTACAAGACGCTGTCCGGCATGACCGGCACGGCGGACACCGAGGCGTTCGAATTCCAGCAGATCTACGGTCTGGAGGTCGTGGTCATCCCGACCCACCGGCCGATGGTCCGCATCGACCATCCCGACCTGGTGTACCTCACCAAGACGGACAAGTTCGACGCCATCCTCGAGGACATGCGCGACTGCCAGCAGCGCGGCCAGCCGGTGCTGGTCGGCACGACTTCCATCGAGACCTCCGAACTGCTGTCCGGCATCCTGAAGAAGGAAAAGCTCACCCACGAGGTGCTGAACGCCAAGCAGCACGCCCGCGAGGCCGAGATCGTCGCGCAGGCCGGCCGCCCCGGCGCCATCACCATAGCCACCAACATGGCCGGCCGCGGTACCGACATCGTGCTCGGCGGCAACCTCGCGGCCGAGCTGGCCCAGGCCGGCGAGGACGCTGCGGTGCGTGCCAAGATCCAGGAAGACTGGCAGGCGCGCCACCAGCAGGTCATCGACGCGGGCGGCCTGCACATCATCGGCACCGAGCGCCACGAGTCGCGGCGCATCGACAACCAGCTGCGCGGCCGTTCCGGCCGCCAGGGCGACCCGGGCTCCAGCCGCTTCTACCTGTCGATGGAAGACAACCTGATGCGCATCTTCGGCGAGCCGGAGAAGACCAAGGCGCTGCTGGCGCGGGTCGGCATGAAGCAGGGCGAGGTCATCGAGAGCAAGCTGCTGAGCCGCCAGATCGAGCGCGCCCAGCGCAAGGTCGAGGCGCATAACTTCGACATCCGCAAGCAGCTCCTCAAGTACGACGACGTCGCCAACGACCAGCGCCGCGTGATCTACGCGCAGCGCACCGAGCTGATGGAAGCCGAGGAGATCGGCGAGTCCATCGCCGGTATCCGCGAGGAGGTCGTCAATGACCTGGTCGAGCGCTTCGTGCCCGCCAATAGCGTCGAGGAACAGTGGGAGCTCGAAGGGCTCGAGAAGGCGCTCGAAACCGACTTCGGCTTCACCATGGACGTGGCCGACTGGGTCAAGCGCGACGAGCACGCCGACCCGGAGCGGATCGCGGCGCGCGTGCTCGAGCAAGCCGACCGCCATTACGAAGAGAAGGTCGAAAAGATCGGCGCGCCGATCATGCGGCACTTCGAGAAGGCCGTGATGCTGCAGCAGCTCGACCTGCAGTGGAAGGAGCACCTGGCCGCCAT
>CBDDRR010000155.1:0-2975 GCA_965233095.1 uncultured bacterium | reverse complement strand
TCGCGGAGATACCCCGGCGAGCCGAGCCAGCGGCGAATCAGGCTCTCGTCGAGTTCGAGGTGGAACTGGAAGCCCCAGGCGCAGCCGTCGTAGCCAATGGCCTGGCCGGGACAAGCCTCACTTTCCGCCAGGTGCGAGGCGCCGTCCGGGATGTCGAAGCCATAGCTGTGCCACTGGAACACCGGGCGCACGCCATCGAGCGGGTGCAGCACCGCGTCGTCGGCCGCGGCGGGGAGTCGCGGGCGCACGGCGTGCCAGCCGATCTCGGGTCTGCGCGCCGGGGCCACGCGCGCGCCCAGCACGTGCGCGAGCAGCTGCGCGCCGAGGCAGATGCCCAGCACCGGGATGCGCTGCGCCAGCGCCTGCTCGATCAGGCGGCATTCCGTCAGCAGGTGCGGGTGGCGGTCCGTATCACCGACGTTCATCGGCCCGCCCAGCACGACCAGCGCCTGGTATCGGTCCAGCGAGGGCTCCGCATCCGGGTGGCGCTGGAAATTCACGTAGCGAATGCGATGGCCGCGCGCGCGGATCATTGGATCGAGCAGGCCGAGCGGTTCGGCCGCCACATGTTTCAGCACCATGATCCTTGCCATGGCGGCGATTCTAGCGCGGGCGCGCGCCCTCCGTCCCGACGACCTCGAGCTCGTACTCGCGGCCGATGTCGAGGCCGAAGAAACGCAGCGTCTGCCAGCTGGTCTCGCCCGGCGGCACCTCGACGATGTGGCTGAAGGCCTTGCGGTCCACCACCTGGCCGGCCTCGTCGCGGGCGATGCGCTCGGTGTGCAGCCCCATGAGTGTCCAGCTGTCGCTGCCGTTGCGGACCAGGTAGTCGGTGGTGTTGCCGCGCTTGCGCGTTTCAAGGATCTGGATTTCCGCCACGGGAATGGCATCGCGGCGCAACTCCACGCCGGGGCCCGTATGCCAGGTCCACGCGAACATTGCCGCGACGGCGATCGAAGCCCCGGCGAGCATGAGCATGCCGGCGCGCCGGGAGACGAAAAACGCCCCGATGACGAGCGCGAGCAGCAGGGCGATCAAGGCGGGCACTATGACATCTCCGGTTCTTTCTGCAGGCCGATTATATTTCGGGAGGCACGGCTGTGCGGATGCGAACAGCCGCAGACCCCCGGCACAGCGCGGCCGCTTCCCCTAGAATACGGACTCTTTTTGCTCCGCGGGGCGAATTTCTTGGCAGACAGGCAAAAACCGGCGGCGGACGGGCAGGAGGAGGCAGGCGAGGAGACGCCGGGTCGCATCACGCGCTTCCTGCGGGTCGTCGAGTGGTTCGGCAACGCGTTGCCCCACCCGGTCACGTTATTCGCCATGTTCGCGCTCGGCATCGTGTTGCTAAGCGGCGTGCTCGGCGCCATCGGGCTGGCCGTGGAGGACCGGCGGCCCGAGGGTGCGGCGGGGCGGGCAGCTGACGGCCTGATCCGTGTCGTCAGCCTAATGAACGCCGATGGCTTGCGGCGCATCGTGCAGAACCTGGTCACCAACTTCACCAGCTTCGTGCCACTGGGCACCGTGCTGGTCGCGATGCTCGGCGTCGGAGTGGCGGAGCGATCCGGCCTGCTGACGGCCGTCATTCGCGGCATGGTGTTGAAGGCGAAGGCGCGCACCGTGACGGTGACCATCGTGCTGGCCGGCGTCCTGTCCAACACGGCGTCCGAGATGGGTTACGTGGTGCTCGTGCCGCTGGCTGCGATGGTGTTCTACTCGCTGGGCAGGCATCCGCTGGCCGGGCTGGCCGCAGCCTTCGCCGGCGTCTCGGGCGGCTACAGCGCCAACCTGCTACTGGGCACGGTCGATCCGCTGCTGGCCGGCATTACCCAGGAGGCGGCGCGCCTCATCGAGCCCACGTACTTCGTGGACGCCAGCGCCAACTGGTTCTTCATGATCGCCAGCACGTTCCTGGTTGTGATCGTCGGCAGCTGGGTGACGCTGAGGGTGGTCGAGCCGGCGCTCGGCACCTACGATTCCAGCCAGGCGCGTTTCGACGCCGACGACGAACACCGTCTCGATCCGCTGTCACCGCTGGAGAAGCGCGCGCTGCGCAATGCCGGCATCGCGGCCCTGCTGATGGCGGGCCTGATCGCGCTGCTGGTGGTGCCCGAGGGCGCCGTGCTGCGCAACCCGGAAACCGGCGCGATCGCCAACTCGCCCTTTCTGCGCGGCATCGTGGTGCTGATCTTCGTGTTCTTTCTTGTGCCGGGCATCGCCTACGGCGCGGTCGTCGGCACCATGCGCAGCGACCGCGACGTCATCAATGCCATGGCAGCCGCGATGAGCACCCTGGGCCTGTACATGGTGCTGGTGTTCTTTGCGGCCCAGTTCGTCGCGTTCTTCTCCTGGACGAACCTCGGCGCCGTGACCGCCGTCACCGGGGCGAACTTCCTGAAGTCCATCGGGCTCACCGGTCCGCTGGTGTTCGCCTTCTTCATCCTGATCTGCGGCTGGGTCAACCTGATGCTCGGCTCGGCCTCCGCGCAGTGGGCGGTGACCGCGCCGATCTTCGTACCCATGCTGATGCTGCTCGGCTACAGCCCGGAGGTCATCCAGGCCGCCTACCGCATCGGCGACTCCACCACCAACATAATCACGCCGATGATGAGCTATTTCGGGCTCATCATGGCCTTTGCGGCGCGCTACGTGCCCAAGGCGGGCATCGGCACCTTGATCTCGATGATGTTGCCCTATTCGGTGGCGCTGATGGTCTGCTGGAGCGCGTTCTTCTTCCTGTGGGTATTCGTGCTCGGCTTCCCGGTCGGGCCGGCGTCACCGACCTATTACACGCCCTGACCCGCACCGCTTTCGGCGTGGTGGCGGCTACCTATTGACGCGGGTCAAGGCAGCGGCAAGCTTGTTGAACTATAGGACTCGTGAGGCCTGAGGCTTTCCGGCATGACGCCGGCGGCCGGAATCGGCCGACACCGGGGTTCGCAGAATGTTTTCTTCACGCGACCCAGTCCGCGTGG
>CBDDRR010000154.1:0-12963 GCA_965233095.1 uncultured bacterium | reverse complement strand
ATCCCCGAGTCGAAAAAGCCCGGCATGTACCAGCGCATGCGCAACCTGGTCGCCGCGAAAAGCATCCACGCCATGCTGGCCGATACCGCGGTGCTTGCGGTGGCCGTCAACAGCTATGAGCTGCTGTGCACTGCCGGCCTGCCGATGGTCTACACGCGCATCCTGACACTGCGCGAGGCCGACACGTTCGTCTATTACATGTACCTGGTGTTGTACAACATCATCTACGTCATTCCGCTGCTGATCATCGTGATGCTGTTCGTGATGAAGTTCGGTTCACGCAAGCTTGGCGAACGGGAGGGCCGGCTGCTGAAGCTCATGTCGGGCATGATGATGCTCGGGTTGGGCGCGGTGATGCTGCTCGCGCCGGCAGCGCTGAACAACGCCGGCATCGCGATCGGCCTGCTTGGCGGGGCGATCATCGCAACCTGGATCATTCACACCGTCATGAAGAAACGCGGGCTGATATGATCGCGGCGTGATCCGTATGCACCAGCCTGTTTACCGGCCTGCCGGCCTGGCCGCCGCGGCGGCGCTGCTCGCCGCCTGCGCGGCGCCGCAACCCTGGTGGCAGCAGGACCTGCAAGCCTGGCAGGGCGCACCGGTCGCCGAGCTGCTGGAAGCCTGGGGCGCCCCGCTGCGCACCCTGACGGCGGAGAACGAGGCCGCCACGCTGGTCTATGAGCGGTCGCGCGAGCTCGATCTCCGGTTCGAGACCCTGGCCGACCCGGCGGCGCGGCTGGACCCCGATCGCGACCGGACGGCCCACGCCACGCGGAACGCCAGCGAATGCACCCTGTATTTCGAGATTCTGCAAGATCGGGTCGCGGCGGTGCGCCACGTGGGCGGCGCTTGCGACATCGTGCCGCGCGACCCGTCCCGGCGTCGCACCGATCCGGAGCCGGCGCGGCGCCGTTGAGCTCGAGCCCGGCCGGCAGCGCCGCCTCCGGCTAGCGCTGCGGACCCGCCCTGAAGGGATACTGCGCGAAGATCTCCGTCACCGCAGCGTCCAGCGCCGCGGCGGGATCCTCGCGAGTGGCCTGGGTGACCCGGCCGACCGCGCGGCCCTCCCACACCAGCTGCCGCCGCTCGGCGTCGACCAGGTCGATGTACAGCGTGCCGCGCTGGTAGCTATCCACATAAGTCTCGTATGCATAGGTCGGCCACGGGTAGTAGTAGCCACCGCGCCACCCGTACCACGGTGGCGGCACGATGGACGACGGCACGCTGCGCACGTCCTGGACCTCTTCCGTGGCCATCGCGAAGTTGACCAGCAGGTCGGCGCCGCTGTCCACCTTGCGATAGCCGCGCGCCTCGAGCTCGCGCTGCACGGCCACCATGACGCGCCGGTCGCCGATGGTGTCGTAGGTGCGTGTCTCGCCCCGCTCCGCGCGGTCCATGAATTCGAAGGTGGTGTAGCGGGAAAAATCCGCTTCCGCGTCATAGTCTGTGCGAATCTCTGGCCCGGCCGTGGTGCAGGCCCCCAGCGCCAGCAGCGCGCTTGCAGCGAATAGTATTCGTAGCGTCACAGCGTTCATCTCAAAGCCTCCTGCCCCGCACGAACGGAGCCGTTCCTCCGGCGCGGTGGCGCGCCGCCGAACCATTCTCTCACCCGCCGTTGCCCGCGCACAGGCTTGCCCGGGTTCAAAGGTCCTCGAAATGATCGAGGTCGGCGAGCTCGCGGCTCAGGCGGCGACTTTCCGCGAGCGCCTCGAGTGTCCTTCGGGCCGCGGTTCCCGGGCCGCTGCGCCGCGCCTCGCGCCGCTCGATATCCGGCAATACCTCCATCGGCTCCGTCTCGCCAGTGAACTCGAAATCCGCCTCGTCCGAGAAATTCTTCCGCTCATAGCCGGTCATGGTCCGCGCTCTCCACGTTCCTGGTTCGGTCACATTATTCGTCCGGCGGCGCCCATTGGTGCCGCCGACTCCGTCTAAGCCCTTAGATGGCGTCCCGGGCGGAAAATTCAATGCCTCGCACCGTGGCCGCGTTTGCCCTATATTCCGGGACTTTGGGGCCGGCCGGCCGGGCCTGCCAACTCGCCGCGAGAGCCGGAATGAAGTGCTGAGGGCCAGGCAGAAACTCGGGAAATACCGCATCGAGCGACGCCTGTCGGACGGGCCGCTGGCCGCCGTGTACCAGGCCTTCGACACAATCCATGGCCTGCGCGTCGCCCTCAAGATCCCCCACCGGCGGATGATGGACGACTATTTTCTTGCGGATTTCCGCAAGGAAGTCAGGGTGCTGGCCAAGCTGGACCACCCGAACATCCTGCCCATCCAGAACGCCTGCTTCATCGACGGCTACTTCGTCATCGCCATGCCGCTGGGCGAGGACACCCTCGGCGCCCGCCTGCAGCGACGCATTTCGACAGCCAAGGCGCTGGACTTCACCCACCAGATCCTGCTGGCGGTGGCCCACGCCCACGAGGAGCGCATCATCCACTGCGACATCAAGCCCGACAATTTCATCCTGTTCCCGAACAACGTGCTGCGCCTGGCTGATTTCGGCTTTTCCAAGCTGGCGCGGCGGCGCATCGAGGCCTCGGGGTCCGGCACCGTCGGCTACGTCTCGCCGGAGCAGGCAATGGGCCGCCCGGTGCTCGCCTCGGACGTGTTCTCGGTGGGCCTGGTGCTGTACCGGATGTTCGCGGGTACGCTGCCTCGCTGGCCGTACGACTGGCCCCCGCCGGGGGCCGCGCGACTGCGCCAGAAATTGCACCCGGACATGGTTGCCCTCATCCGTCGCGCTATCGAGGTCAAGCCCTCGCGCCGCTACCGCGACGGCATGCAAATGCTGGCCGCCTTCGAGCGGATCCGGCGGCCGGCGGTGGCCGGGCGTACATGAGCGACGGCCTGGAGGCACTGGTCCTGTCGGCAGAGCAAGCGCCCACCCAGGGCCTGTTCCGTGTTGCAGGCGGCGCCGCCGCCTTCTGGGCCGCGCCGCGACCCGGCGGGACGCGCAGCGAGGACGCCCTGCTGGTCTTGCCGCTCGGGCCGGACAGCGCCGTGCTGGCGGTCGCCGACGGCATGGGCGGTGCGCCGGCCGGCGGTGCCGCGGCCGCGCGTGCCATCGAGGCGTTGGCAGCGGCGGTCGAGCAAGGTCTCGCAGCCGGCTTGTCGCTGCAGACCGCCATCCTCGACGGCATCGGCAGGGCCAACACGTCGGTGCTCGCCATGGGCACGGGTGCGGCCACCACACTCGCGGTCGCCGAACTGGCAGGCGGGACTGTTCGCGCCTACAACGTCGGCGATTCGGAGGTGATGGTGTTCGGGCAGCGCGGACGGCTCAAGCTGCGGACCATTTCGCACTCGCCGGTCGGGTTCGCCCTGCAGGCGGGGCTTGTGGATCACGAGGAAGCGCTGCATCACGAGGACCGCCACATCGTGTCCAATTTTCTCGGCAGCCGCGACATGCGGATCGAGGTCGGCTCGGCGCAACGGCTCGGCGCCATGGACACGGCGGTGATCTGCAGCGACGGCCTGGTCGATAACCTGCGCCTTGGCGAAATTGCCGCGATCATGCGCTGCGGCCCGCTGGACAGGCGCCTCGAGACGCTGGCGCAGCGCACCCTGGCGCGGATGAGCGGCGCAGAGTCTGAATCCGCCGGCGCCGACGCGCACCCGAGCAAGCCGGACGACCTTTCGCTGATCGCTTTCCGCAGGCATCCAGGCAAGGCAGTCGCGCGTCGCCTGCCGCTGCCGAGACAAATGCTGCTCGAATAGCCACCGTGCCGCCGCGACGGCTAGTCCAGCCGCTTGTGGAAGCGCAGCACAGCCAGCGTCATCACGGCAAGAAAGAATGCCAGCAGCGCACCGGTTTCCGCGCCGAGCTCGCCGAGCCCGGCACCGCGCAACATGATCCCCCGCACCATGCGGACGAAGTGCGTCAGCGGCAGGATTTCCGCGATCAGCTGCGCCGGTCGGGGCATGCCGTCGAAGGGGAACATGAAGCCGGATAACAGGATCGACGGCAGGAAGAAGAAGAAAGTCATCTGCATCGCCTGGAACTGCGAGCTCGCCACGGTCGAGATCAGCAGGCCCAGCGCCAGGCTGGCCGCGATGAACACCAGTGCCGCCACGTACAGGTCGCCGAGCTGGCCGCGGAACGGCACGCCGAACAGCAGGTGGCCGACGATCAGCACGAGCGTCACCTGCAGCAGGCCGATCAGGACGTAGGGCAGCAGCTTGCCGAGCATCAGCTCAAACGTGCCCACCGGTGTGGTGATCAGGAACTCCAGGTTGCCTCGCTCGCGCTCGCGGACGATCGCCACCGCCGTGAACAGCACCATGGTCATAGTGAGTATGACGCCGATCAGGGCCGGCACGATCTGCACGGCTGAGCGCCGCTCCGGGTTGTAGTAGTTGCGCAGCTCGAAGAGCGGGGCGGCGGTCGCGGGAGCGGCCGGCCTGCCGGGTGGCGGCGCTGCAACGAGCTGGCCTGCCACCCCGAGAATGGCGGGGTCGCTGCCATCGACCAGCAACTGGGCGGCAGGCCTCGCCGGATCGAGAAGTCGGCGCTCGAAGTCCGGCGGAATGTAAACGCCGACGACTACGTCGCCTGCCCGCATCATGTTCTCGAGTTCCGCCGCGCTGCTCGCCGCCGCCACCAGGTCGATCACCTGGCTCGCCTGCAGGCTCATCACCAGCTGGCGCGAGTAGCTGGTGTCCGCCTCGTCGGCTACCGCGGCGCGCAGGTGGCGAACGTCCAGGTTGATCGCGTAACCGAACAGCACGATCTGCATCAGCGGGATACCAATCACCATGGCGAGCGTCAGTCGGTCCCGCCGCAGCTGGCGCACCTCCTTGCTGGCGATCGCCCGAACCCGGCGCAGGATGCTCATGCCGCCCTCGCCGCCGCGGAGGCCGGCCGTGTTGCCGCTACGAAAACGTCTTCCAGGCTGGCGGCGACGCGCTCGACCTCGGCCGCCAGGCCAGCCCCCGCCAGGGCCTTGCTCAGCGGCTCGGCAGGATCGGCGCCCGGCACGCGATCGACGAGCACGCGCAGGCGTGTACCCAGCTGGGTGATGCTGATGACCGCCGGCAGCGCCTCGAGGACACGCCGCGCCCGGAGGGAGTCACCTACCGTGACCTCGACGACGTCGCCCTCCAGGCCGCGCATCAATTCGCGCGGCGCGCCCTCCGCAGCGAGCCGGCCGCGGTCCAGGATGGCCAGCCGATGGCAGCGTTCGGCTTCGTCCATGTAATGCGTCGACACCAGGATGGTCGTACCGCGGCCCGCGAGATCGAACAGGCTGTCCCAGAAGTCCCGGCGACTCTGCGGATCCACCGCACTGGTGGGCTCGTCGAGCAGCAGCAGCTCGGGCCGGTGCAGTGTTGCCGCGGCCAGCGCCAGGCGCTGGCGCTGACCGCCGCTCATGGTTCCGGCGCGCTGTTTCGCCAGCTCATCGAGGCGATACTCGGCCATTGACTCAGCCAGCCTGGTGCGTTTGTCGCGCACTGGCAGGCCGTGCACCTCGGCGACGAAGTCGAGGTTCTCCCTCACCGAGAGATCCTCGTACAGCGAAAAGCGCTGCGTCATGTAGCCGATCCGGCGACGCACCGTCTCGGCCTCGCCGGGCACCTCGTAACCGAGCACGCTGACGCTGCCCGACGAGGGCAGCAGCAGGCCACAGAGCAAGCGAATGGTGGTCGACTTGCCGGAACCGTTGGGGCCGAGAAACCCGTAGATTGCGGCGCGCGGAATGTCGAGATCGAGATGATCGACCGCCACCAGCTTGCCGAAGCGTCGCGTCAGCCCGGTGGCGACGATGGCGGAGTCGCCGCTCACTGCGCCGCCAGGCCGGGGAAGTCGACCTCTACCGGCAGGCCGGTCGGCAGATCGCGCGCTTCCGGCTCGGCCAGGACCACCTCCCCCAGGTAGACCAGGCGCCCCCGGTCCCGTTCGGTTAACGCGAAGTACGGCGTGAAGGCCGCTTCGGAAGAAATCGTCCGGAGCGTACCGGCGAACGACCCGTCGTAGCCCGCCACACGAACCCGCGCCTCCATGCCGATGCGCACCTGGGCGCGCACGGCCTGCGGCAGGTAGACACGTGCGTAGGGCGCCTGGTCTGCCAGCATCACGATCACCGTGGCGCCGGACCGGGGACGATCGCCAGGCTTGTAAGGGATAGCGTCTACCACGCCGTCGCGGGGCGCCCTCAGGGTGAGGCGCTCCACTGCCAGCTCCGCCGCGGCGAGGGCGGCTTCCGCCTCGGCGAGCGCGGCGACGGCCTGGTCGAGCTCCTCCACCGTGGTGCCCTCGAGCAGCGCCTCGACGCGTGCTTCCCACTGGCGCCGCTCCGCCAGTGCGGCGTCCCGTCGCAGCTGGGCGCCGTCCAGTTCGGCTGCGCTCAGCAGGCCTCGCGCGACGAGCGCCTGCAAGCGCTCGTATTCACGCTGCTCTACGATCACCCGCTTGCGGGCGCCGTCCAGTCCCGCCTGGGCCTCTGCGATCGACTCGCGACGCGGCCCCCGCGCCAGTTCGCCCACCCGGCGAGAGGCACGCATTCTCGCGGCCTCGGCGCGGGCCACCGCTGTCCGTAGCATGGCGTCGTCCTGCCTGGCCAGGACCTCGCCGGCAACCACGGCGGCACCCTCGCGTGCATGCATCTCGAGCAGGATCTCGTGGGCCTCCGCCACGATTTCGATGCGGTCCCGTTCCAGCGTGCCGACGGCCGGCAGTCCGGTGCCGTCGCCGCCGCAGCCCGACAGGCCCAGCAGGAATAGACCGAGCGGCAGATGGCGCTTCACGGCCGGGCTCCCTGGTGAAAAATCCGGGCGGCATGCTGCGCCCACCGCGATGCGAAACCGGTATCGATCGGGGCGTCGAACAGGTGCTCCGCCATTGGCCGGACCAGGAATGGAAAGACCGCGGCCGACAGCAGCGACAGCACCAGGAGGTCCGAGTCCAGTTCGCGGGCAATTTCGCCCCGCCGCTTCGCATGCTGCACGGCGCTTCGCAGCAGGTCGCGCAGCTGCACGGGGAAGCGCCGCACGAAGTCCGCGCTCGGCCCGCCGCCCAGGATCAACTCGCGAAACAGCAATGGCGCGACCCAGGGTTGTCGAGCGAGGAGCTCGGCGTGCATGGCCAGGTATACATCCAGGCCGCCGGGGCCCTCGATCCGCGTGCGCGCCGCGAGCATGCCGCCGAGCGCCTCCTCCAGGTAGTCCTCGAGCACCGCAAGCCACAAGCCCTGCTTGCCGTCGAAGTAGTAATGGACCATGGCCGGGGTCACGCCCGACGCTTCCGCCACCTGCTTCAGGGACACGGCCTCGAAGCCGTGCCGGGCGAACAGCTCGCGGGCAGCCGCCCCAAGCCGCGCGCGAACCTCGCGGCGGCTCCGCTCGCTTGGTCGGCCAACCTTGCGCTTCCTCGCAGCGCGGCCAGCAGCGATTTTCCCGGCCATCCTGCACCTGCCAGTCCAGTGTCTGCCCTAAAATTAATTAATTTGATAATTAATTACAAGTGGCAGGCGGCGCTATGCTGAGTGGTCGTTGCAAAAGGAATCCCTGTGAGCAAGATTCTCGTGGCCTTGCTGGCCTTGACCCTGGCAATGGAATCCACCGGTGCGCAGCCATCGGCAGAGCCTGTGCTGCTCATTCACGGCGGCGCCGGCACGCTGCGCGCCGCGGACATGAGCGACGCGGACCGCGCGCTGTACGAGGCTGCGTTGCACGAGGCGCTGGACGCCGGCTGGCGGGTGCTGGCGGGCGGCGGCAGCGCGCTGGACGCGGTCACCGCGGCCATCCTGCCGATGGAGGATTCGCCCCTGTTCAACGCCGGTCGCGGCGCGGTGTTCACGGCCGACGGCCGCAACGAGTTGGACGCGTCGATCATGGACGGTGCCACCCGGTCGGCCGGCGCCGTCGGCGGCGTACGCTCGGTGCGCAACCCGGTGTTGCTGGCGCGCCGCATTATGGAAGCCTCGCCGCACGTGTTCCTGGCCGGGCCAGCCGCGCTGGAATTCGCCATCGACCAGGGGCTGGAGCTCAAGCCTGCCGAGTGGTTCTGGACGGAACGCCGCTGGCAGCAGCTGCAGCGGGCGGCGCCGCGGGGCGCGATCGGTGCCGTCACCAGCGATGTGGCCGACGGACGTTTCGGCACGGTCGGCGCAGTCGCGCTGGACGCGGCCGGCGGCCTGGCGGCGGCCACCTCGACCGGCGGCACCACCGCGAAGCGCTACGGGCGACTGGGGGACGTGCCGGTGATCGGCGCCGGCAACTGGGCCGACGCGCGCTGCGCCGTCTCGGCGACCGGCGACGGCGAGTACTTCATCCGGGTGGCCGCCGCGCGCACCATCTGCGCCAGGATGGAGTGGACGGGCGCCTCGCCCGGCGACGCGGCTGGCGCCGTGCTGCAGGAGATCAGCACGCTGGGCGGCCTCGGCGGCGTTATCGTCGTGGACAGCGCGGGGCGCTTCAGCATGCTGTTCAGCACCGAGGGCATGTACCGCGGCCATGCCGATGCGCGCGGCCGGCGCGTCGCGATCTTTGCCGAGGAGCAGCCTTAGCCTTCAGGCCTGGCGCGCAAGCCAGGCGATGTAGGCCACGTATGCCGCCAGCAACGCCAGCCCCTCGGGCCGGCCGATGCGTTGCCGCAGCATGATCAGCGGTACCAGCATCAGTGCAAACATCAGCATCGCGACCAGGTCGACCATGGTGATATCGCCACGGTCCAGCGGGCGTAGCACCGCGGTGAAGCCGAGGATGGCCAGGATGTTGAAGAAGTTGGATCCGATGACATTGCCCACCGCGATGTCGTCGTTGCCCTTCAGCGACGCGACCACGCTGGTGGCCAGCTCGGGCAGGCTGGTGCCGATGGCGATCACCGTCAATGCAATGAGCGCGGGGCTGACGCCCAGCTCGGTGGCAAGCCCCACGCCGCCGCGCACGAAAGCGGCGCCGCCGGCCACCAGGGCCACCAGCCCACCGAAGATGAACAGCCAATCAAACAGCGCCGACTCCTTCACGCGCGGCACTGCGCCCTCGAACTCCAGGCGGACCCGCTCGTCCTCCTGCTCGCGCCGCGCCACTTGTATGTTCCAGTACAGGAACACCCCCAGCCCAAGCAGAAACACCAGCCCGGCGGGCCGGCTGATGTGGCCGTCGTTGAGGAAGGCGACCAGCAGCAGGGAAACGAAGATCAGCCAGGGCAGGTCGAGTGACAGGATGCGCGCCTCGATCTTCACCGGGCGCAGCACCGCGCAGATGCCGAGAATCAGTCCGATGTTGGCGATGTTGGAGCCGACCACGTTGCCAATGGCAACGTCGTCCGCGCCCGCCAGCGCGGCCTGCACGCTCACCGCCATTTCCGGCGCGCTGGTGGCGAAGGCAACGATGGTCATGCCGATGATGAAAGGGCTCATGCCGAGACGCAGCGCCATCGTGCCCGCGCCGCGCACCAGCCCCTCGCCGCCGGCATAGAGCAGCACGGAACCCAGCAGCAGGAATCCGATATGGACGATCATCCAGCCTCCGCAGGTTCAAAGTAGCGCGCCAGGAAGGTCTCGAAGGGCTCGGTCTGCTGCGCCTCCAGCGCCTCCTGCGCCTCGTGCGAACGCGCCACTTCCTGCTCGAATTCCTGCAGGCGCTGCTGCGACATCGGCGGGAGGGCCGCGAAATAGTCCCGGTGCTGGCGCGACATGCGCAGCGCGAACTGGAAGAACGATTCTCCCTCCTGGCGCATTTCAGCGAGGATGCGCGCCGACGGCGTCAGCGACACGTCCTCGAACTTGGCAGTCTGCAGCTCGAGCGCCGCCGTGTAGGAACGCGCCGGATCGTCCCGATCCAGCAGGCGGCAGATCGGCGCCAGCTGGCGGCAGATCTCCCGCCCCCATTCGGCCACGGGTTTCGAGGCTCCCGAGATCGCGAGCTCGAGCCCGGGGCAGCGGCCGGTCACGGCGACCCTTGCATGGTTGTCGTCCAGCAGTTCGAGTTCCCCCTCGCCGATCAGCGGGCTGTCATGCAGCATGCAGAAAATCAGGAAGGCCTCCAGGAAGCGGAACTCGTTCTGGCTGACGCCGGCGGGGTCATAGGGGCTGACGTCCAGCGCGCGCACCTCCATGTAGGCGACGCCGGCGCGGCGCAGCGCCAGGGTCGGACGCTCGCCGGGGCGGATCGGCTGCTTGGGCCGGATGAACCCGTAGTACTCGTTCTCGATCTGCAGCGCGCTGGTGGAAAGCTGGCGCCATTCGCCGCCCGAAACCACGCCGATCTTCTCGTACGGTGGCCAGGGCGAACGGATGGCGTGCTCAAGGCCGGCAATGTACTCGTCGAGCGTGTTCATCGACAGGTGGATGCTCGCCTGGCTGGTGTTGCGATAGCCGAGGTCGCTCATCCTGAGCGAGGTCGCGTGTGGCCCGTAGATCGTCGCCGCATCGAACTCCGGGAGGCCGGGGTCGCGGCCCCCCAGGAAAGACTTGCATACGGCCGGCGAGGCGCCGAACAGGTAAAGCACGATCCAGCCGAAGCGCCGGAAGTTGCGCAACAAGCCGAAGTACATCCGGTCCTGAAACTCGCGCTCCGTGCCCTGCCAGCCTTCCGCCTCGCGAAATGCCTGCCAGAATCGCTCCGGCAGCGAGTAATTGAAGTGCACGCCAGAGATCGTCTGCATGACGCGCCCGTAACGATAGCCGAGGCCGAGCCGGTAGATGTGCTTCATGCGGCCGATGTTGGAGCTGCCGTACTCCGCCACGGGAACGCTGGCGTCACCGCCCACCGCGCAGGGCATGCTGGTGGCCCACAGCATCTCGTCGTCCGGCAGGCGCGGATATACGAACTGGTGGATGTCGCAGAGAAACTGCAGGGTCTCCCAGCAGCTCTGCTGGGGCGGCGTGACGAACTCCAGCAGCGCCTCGGAATAATCGGTCGTGATCCACGGGTGAGCCAGCGCCGAACCGAGCGCGCGCGGATGCGGGGTCGGCGCGATGCGGCCGTTCGGCGCCACCCGGAGCGATTCCTTTTCGACTCCGCGGCCGCCGCCGGACAGGCAATCCTGGTCCAGCCGCGCGATGCGATCGAGCCGCTGATCCACCATCCGATACATCACCAAGATCCCCTCGACCGGTCCCCGCCGGCGCGGCGGACTGGCGATTATACGCGCCCCGCCTCTCGCACTGCAGCGAAAATGCGGGCCTGAAAAATGTGACCGGCTGGGCAGATACGCCCGAATGTCTTGCTAAGCTGAGCTGGTGTATCACACGGACAGGGGGTACACACATGGACGGGTTTGACTGCCGCTTCGCCGCCAGCCCCAGCTGGCGGCCGCCGGCAAGGGCGTGACGATGGATGACGGCCTCCTGATCCTCGAAGCCGATCCGGGCCGCCGGCAGTTGCTTGCCGATTACTGTGCTGCCCGGGGCTATTGCCCGCGCAACGTCGCGAGCTATGCAGAGTTCGCCGACGCCTGGGAGCCAGGCCTCAGGATGGTGGCGCTGTCCCTGCCGCTGGCCAGCTCCGATGGCATCGACGCCATCCGCTTCCTCGGCCAGCAGCGTTGCGAGGCGGGGCTCATTCTCACCAGCGACGCCGACCCGCGCATCCTCAGCGCAGCCAGCAGGCTGGCGCGGGCGCGGGGCCTGCGCGTGCTCGGCACCCTGATGCAGCCGTTCAGCCGCGCGGACCTGGCCGCGCTGCTGCTGCATCCGGAGCCCGAGCTGGCGGCGCAGACCATGGTGCTGTCCGTGCAGATGGCCCAGGAGGATCTCCGCGACTGCCTGCGGCGGGGGCTCGTCAGGACCTGGTTCCAGCCGAAGATCGCTGTGCACAGCCTGGAGTTCGTCGCAGTCGAGGCGCTGGTGCGTCTCGAGCATCCGAGCCGCGGCCTGTTGCGTCCCAGTGCGTTCCTCGCGCTTGCCGAGGAGACGGGGATGATCGCGGAATTGACCGAGTTGGTTGCCCGCGAGGCCTTCACCTGGTGCGCCCGCTGGCACCGCGAGGACCTGCCCATCCAGGTCGCCGTCAACATTTCCCCGCTGCTGCTCTCGGAGCTTGCGCTGCCCGACACGCTGGCGGCCTGGGCGGACGAACTCGGCGTCCCGCCGGAGCGAATCATCCTCGAGGTCACCGAAAGCTGGCTGATGGAAGACAGCGTTGCGGCGCTCGACACGCTGACCCGGCTGCGCCTGCGCGGCTTCCAGCTCTCCATCGACGACTTCGGCACAGGATATTCGACCATGGCACAGCTGCACGAGATCCCCTACAGCGAAATGAAGCTGGACCAGCGATTCGTACGCACGGCGGCGATGGACAGGGAGGCACGCGCCATCGTCGAGTCCAGCATCCAGCTGGGACACAAGCTGGGCATGCGCGTCGTTGCCGAGGGCGTGGAGCGCCAGGAGGACTGGGACCTGGTGTCCGAGCTGGGCTGTGACGAAGGCCAGGGCTATTTCCTCGCGCGGCCGATGCAGGCCGACGACCTGCGCGGCTGGCTGTCGCGCTGGAACGCCACCCTGGGCATGGAGAGGGCGGCCGCTGCCGGCAGCGCGGGCTGACCTGGGGCGACCCCGCCACCCCTACCCCTGGGGTATTGACATTCGGGCAGGACTTACTTACTAATTAGTCAGTCTCTGCAGGAACGGCCCTCATGACCCCGCCCACCGACACGCGCGAAAAGATCCTGGCTTCGGCCGACCGGCTGATGCGCAGCTACGGCTTCAACGGCTTCAGCTACCAGGACATTGCCCGCCCGCTGGGCATTCGCAACGCCGCCGTGCACTACCACTTCACCACCAAGGCGGACCTCGCCGTGGCGGTCATCGACAAGTATCGCGAGCTGTTGAGCGAGCGCACCGCGGCCTTCATGGCCGGCCATGGCGACCCGGTGGAGCAGCTCGAGGGCTTCATCGCCTTTTCCACTGCCGAGTGCTGCGCGGAAAGCACCATGTGCCCGGTCGGCGCGCTGGCCTCGGATTTCTATTCCCTGCCGGAGGAGATTCGCGCCGCCGGCCAGCGCCTGCTGGACGA
>CBDDRR010000153.1:0-3031 GCA_965233095.1 uncultured bacterium | reverse complement strand
GAGTAGAACTTCAAGGCGTTGCCGCCGGTGGTGGTCTCGGGGCTGCCGAACATCACGCCGATCTTCATGCGGATCTGGTTGATGAAAATGACCATGGCATTGGTGCGCTTGATGCTGCCGGTCAGCTTGCGCAACGCCTGCGACATCAGGCGGGCCTGCAGGCCGACGTGCGAGTCGCCCATCTCGCCCTCGATCTCTGCTTTCGGCGTCAGCGCGGCGACCGAGTCGACCACGATCACGTCCACCGCGCCGGAGCGCACCAGCATGTCGGTGATCTCGAGCGCCTGCTCGCCGGTGTCGGGCTGCGACACCAGCAAATCGTCAAGGTTGACACCGAGCTTTTCGGCATAGGTCGGGTCGAGCGCGTGCTCGGCGTCCACGAAGGCCGCGGTGCCGCCGATCTTCTGGCACTCCGCGATGACCTGCAGGGTCAGCGTGGTCTTGCCCGAGGACTCCGGCCCGTAGATCTCGACCACCCGGCCGCGCGGCAGCCCGCCGATGCCGAGCGCGATGTCCAGCCCCAGCGAGCCCGTCGAGACCACCGGCACGTCGCGCACAATGGCAGAGTCGCCGAGGCGCATCACGGAGCCCTTGCCGAACTGCTTTTCGATCTGGCCGAGGGCGGCGGAAAGGGCTTTCTTGCGGTTTTCTTCCATGGGCTGGGGTTCGCTTTTCGGTGATTTCGGGAAGGGGTGGATTATTTCACATCCGGCCCCGCGGGGCAGCGGGAATATCGGCCTGAAAAGGGGACATTCCCCATTTTCAGCGGCCAGCGGTCCAGGACCTCGTAGCGCGGGCCCGGGAAACTGGTGTCTGACCCCGATTTCACGAGTACGAATTCGTCCACCGGCCACGGCACCGGGGCGACCGGACCCGGCCAGTCGCAGGCGCGGCAGCCGCGCAGGACGGTCAGGTGCGGCCGGAAGGGACGCGGATCGGGCCGGAACCCCAGCGGCTCGAGTGCCGTCCAAAGCGCCCGGGCCAGGCCATCGGCAGCTTCGGGCGACCGCCGGCAACCCAGCCATGCCACGCGCGGCCCCCGCCAATGGCCGTGACAATCCATCGAGAGGGTGAATGCTTCCGCCTCAACCGTCGCCGCCGCCGCGCCCACGGCCTCGAGTTGCCCGGCGGGCACGCCGCCGAGAAAGGCCAGCGTCAGGTGGTAGTTGTGCTGCGGGACGCGCCGCCCGCGGCAGGCTTCGAGCAGGGGTGCTGCAGCAGCGGCCAGCGCGTCGCGGACCGGGTCGGCCGGCCACAGCGCGAAGAACAGCCGCAGCTTCAACTCATCATGATCCCGGACATGGCGCGGCCGACCGTCTGGCGCCGGATGCCATCGCGGTCGCCCTGGAAATGCTCCAGCCGGGTCTTGAGCACGACTTCTTCGCCGTCGCGGCGCGCCCAGGCGAACCACACCGTGCCGATGGGCTTCTCCTCGGTGCCGCCGCCGGGCCCGGCGATCCCGCTGACCGCCACGGCACGGTCCGCGCCGGTGCGCGCCAGCGCGCCCTGCGCCATCGCCTCCACCACCGCCTTGCTGACCGCGCCTTCCTTCTTCAGCAGCGTCGCCGGCACGTCCAGCAGCGCCGTCTTCGCCTCGTCGGCGTAGCTGGCGATGCCGGCGTTGAACCATTCCGAACTGCCG
Source organism: uncultured bacterium (assembly GCA_965233095.1). Lineage (GTDB taxonomy): Bacteria > Pseudomonadota > Gammaproteobacteria > Steroidobacterales > XN24 > XN24. The sequence continues at coordinate 1,389 of CBDDRR010000153.1, read as the reverse complement.
GCCACGTCGGTGATCGCCTTGGCGATCCAGCCGGCCGTGCAGGACTCGGCGGTGGCCAGCGTCTCGCCGCGCGCCACCAGCCAGACGCCTACCTCGCGGGCGAGCTTCAACAGGCGATCGTCGTCAGGAATCATCCGGGACCTCCCCTTTGCTGCCGCGTAGCCTGCCACCAACCGCGCGGCAGAAAAAGGGGCAGCCGACCTGCTAGCATGCTCGGTCTCGCGACGGAAACCCCATGAGCGCCGACAGCCTCGAGCAGCACACCCCGATGATGCGCCAGTTCCTGCGCATCAAGGCCGAGCACCCGGACATCCTGCTGTTCTACAGGATGGGGGACTTCTACGAGCTCTTCTACGACGACGCGCGTCGCGCCGCCAAGCTGATCGACATCACCCTGACCACGCGCGGCCAGAGCGCCGGCCAGCCCATCCCGATGGCCGGCGTGCCGGTGCACAGCGTCGAGGGCTACCTCGCCAAGCTGGTCCGCAAGGGCGAGTCGGTGGCCATCTGCGAGCAGATCGGTGATCCGGCGACTTCCAAGGGCCCGGTCGAGCGGCAGGTGGTGCGCGTCGTCACGCCCGGCACGGTGACCGACGAGGGGCTGCTCGAGGCACGCCGCGAGGTCCTGCTCGGCTGTGTGCACGCCGGCCCCGACGGCATCGGCGTGGCGTGGCTGGACCTGGCGGGCGGACGCTTCCGCGTCGCGCGCCTCGACGACGCCGAAGCCCTGGCCGCCGAGCTGGAACGGCTGCAGCTCGCCGAGCTGCTGGTGGACGAGGAAGGCCGCCTGCCGGCCTTCGTGCGCGCGATGCCGGGACTGAGGACCCGGCCGCCCTGGCACTTCGACCTCGACGCCGCGACCCGGCTGCTGTGCAAGCAGTTCGGTGTGGCCGACCTGGACGGCTTCGGTTGCGCCGCGCTGCCCGAGGCGGTGCAGGCCGCCGGCTGCCTGCTGCAGTACGTGCTGGACACGCAGCGCAGCGCCCTGCCCCACCTGCGCGGCCTGGCCACCGAGACCCGTGACGAGGCGCTGGTCATGGACGCGGCCACACGCCGCAACCTGGAGATCGATCGCAGCCTCTCGGGGCGCCACGAGCACACCCTGCTGGGCGTGCTGGACGAGACGGCCACGCCGATGGGCGGGCGGCTGCTGCGCCGCTGGCTGAACCGCCCGCTGCGCGACCGCGGCGCACTCGAGGCACGCCACGAGGCGATCGACCGGATGCTGCAGGACGGTGAACCCGAGGCGCTGCGCGAGGTGCTGCGCGGCGTCGGCGATATCGAGCGGATGCTGGCGCGCGTGGCGCGGCGCTCGGCCCGCCCGCGTGACCTTGCCGGCCTGCGCGAGGCGCTCGCGCGGCTGCCGGCGCTGCGCTCGGCCGTCGCCGA
>CBDDRR010000152.1:0-2564 GCA_965233095.1 uncultured bacterium | reverse complement strand
TCGATGTACTTGCGGTACTCGTCCAGCGTGGTGGCGCCGACGCAATGAAGCTCGCCACGCGCGAGGGCAGGCTTCAACATGTTGCCGGCGTCCAGCGAGCCCTCGGCCTTGCCGGCGCCGACGACCGTGTGCAGCTCGTCGATGAACAGGATGACGCGTCCTTCCTGCCGGGCGAGGTCGTTCAGCACGGCCTTGAGCCGCTCCTCGAACTCGCCGCGGAACTTGGCGCCGGCAATCAGCGAGCCCATGTCCAGCGACAGGATGCGCTTGTCCTTCAGTCCCTCGGGCACCTCGCCGTCCACGATGCGCTGCGCGAGGCCCTCGGCGATGGCGGTCTTGCCGACGCCGGGCTCGCCGATCAGCACGGGGTTGTTCTTGGTGCGCCGCTGCAGCACCTGGATGGTGCGGCGGATCTCGTCGTCGCGGCCGATGACCGGGTCTAGCTTGCCCTGCTCGGCACGCTCGGTGAGATCAATGGTGTATTTCTCGAGCGCCTGGCGGGTTTCCTCCGCGGCCGGGTCGTCCACCTGCTTGCCGCCGCGCACGTCTTCGATGGCCTTCTCCAGCGCGCCCTTGACCACGCCGGCGTCGCGCATCGCCTCGCCCAGCGGGCCCTTGTCCTCGAGCGCCGCGAGCGCGAACAACTCGCTGGAGACGTACTGGTCGTTGCGCTGCTGCGCCAGCTTGTCGGTGACGTTCAGCAGGCGATCCAGGTCCCGTGACAAGTGCACCTCGCCGGGCGTGCCCTGCACGGTCGGCAGCCGGTCGAGCGCCTCGCCGAGCCGCGACCGCAGCTTGTTGACGTTCACGCCGGCCTTGTCCAGCAGGTGCCGCACGCCGCCACCCTGCTGATCCAGCAACGCCACCATGACATGCGCCGGCTCGATGTACTGGTGGTCACGCCCGACGGCCAGCGACTGGGCGTCGGCCAGGGCCATCTGGAACTTGCTCGTCAACTTGTCCATGCGCATGGTGGGGTCCTGGAGTCCTTGGCCTCTTCCCGATATTGGGGTCAGAGCCGGGTTTTCAACCGCTTGGCACCGCTCGTCCATTGGGCCGCGGGGGCGGACCGCCATGGGCTCCCCTCGCTCCGAAATCTTATGTCGCTGCGGGGAGCCCATGACGTCCCACCCCCGCTACCGCGTCGACCACGCTGGCGCCTGCTGGCGCGGCCGCCCGGTGACACGCCGCCACCATCGCGGCAGCGCCAAGGCCTCTCGCTTGGCGGCGTGGTAGCGGCGGGGGGATGGCACAGGTCCACGGAGCGCATAAAGATTTCTAATAGAGGCGGACCTGTGCCGTCTCCGCGCCGCGGTCGACCCGAAGCCCAAGGACAGCGAATCAGGCGAGCCAGATGAGCGTCGCCATCCGCCCGGTTGGCCGCTCCCCGCCGTCGCGCCGATGGGAAAAGAAACGCGCGGGGTCGGAATGAGTGCACCAGCGGCCGCCGTGGACGCCGGCAAGGCCCAGCGCGGCCAGCCGGCGGCGCGCCAGCCCGGCCAGGTCGAACTGCCAGTGGCCCGCGCGGCCGGGCGCGAAGTGCTCGCCGGCCCCCGTGTCCCTGGCCAGGCAGGCGTCTCGCACGTCCTCACCCACCTCGTAGGCCGCCGCGCCGATGCCCGGCCCGATCCAGGCCAGCACCTGCTCCGGCGGGGTGTCCATGGCCTCGACGGTGGCCTCGAGGACGCCCGCGGCGAGGCCCCGCCACCCGGCGTGGGCAATACCGACACCCGTGCCGTCGGTGCGGCAGAACAGCACCGGCAGGCAGTCTGCGGTCAGCACCGCGAGGACACGCCCGGAGCGTGCAGTGACGGCGCCGTCGGCAACCCGGGGAGCCGGCAACTCCGCATGGTCGAGACGCAGCACCTCGCGGCCGTGCACCTGGTCCAGCCAGGCGGGCGCGGCAGGCAGGTCCAGCGCCCGCGCCAGCAGGTCGCGGTTGCCGGCGACCCGCGCCGGGTCGTCACCGACGTGCTCAGCGAGGTTGAGCGAGCTCCAGGGCGGCGGGCTCGTGCCGCCGGCGCGCAGGGTGCTGGCTGCCCGCACGCCGGGCGGCGCCGGCCAGTCGGGCACGATCCAGGCCGGGGTCATGCCGCCAGGTCCGCCCGCAGCGCGGCGAGCAATGCCTCGAAATCAGCCGGCAGCGGCGCCTCGAAGCTGACCGGCTCACCGCTGCCCGGATGCACCAGTTCCAGCCGGGCGGCGTGCAGCGCCTGGCGCCGGAACCCCCGCAAGGCCTCGATCAACGCCGGACTCGCTCCCTTGGGCAGGGCGAGGCGGCCGCCGTACACCGGGTCGCCGACGATCGGGTTGCGGATCGACGCCAGGTGGACCCGGATCTGGTGGGTGCGGCCCGTCTCCAGCCGGCACAGCACGTGGGTGTGGCCGCGAAAGCGCGCCAGCACCCGGTAATGCGTGACCGCCGATCGGCCGCCCTCGCGGATGGCCATGCGCACGCGGTCCACCGGGTGCCGGCCGATCGGCGCGTCCACCGTGCCGCCGCCGGTCATCACGCCAAGGCAGACCGCCTGGTACTCGCGCTTCACGCTGCGCTCCTCGAGCTG
>CBDDRR010000151.1:0-5347 GCA_965233095.1 uncultured bacterium | reverse complement strand
GGGCGCGATCCGCTGCCATCCCTACGTGCTCAAGGAAATGCTCGCGGCGGCGAACGACGACGCCGAGGCGGGGCTCGAGGCCTTCGACGAGGCGTTCTTCGCGCATGTCGGCTTCACCATCAGCAACCTGGTGCGGTCCTTCGTGCTGGCCATCACCGGCGCGCGCTTCGTCGCCGCGCCGGACCTGGGCCCGACCGCCTGTTACGCGAATCGCCTGACGCGCATGAGCGCCTCCTTCGCACTGCTGGCCGACGTCGCCATGCTTACCCTGGGCGGCGACCTCAAGCGGCGCGAGAAGATCTCCGGGCGCTTTGCCGACATCCTCAGCCACCTCTACATGGCCTCGGCCGTGCTGAAGCGTTTTGAAGACGACGGCCGGCCGGCCGCCGACCTGCCGATCGTGCGCTGGGCGCTGGACGATTCGCTGGCCATCATCGAGGAGCGGCTTGACGGTATCCTGCGCAACTTCCCCGTGAAGGGTGTCGGCATGGTGCTGCGGCCCTTCGTGCTGCCGCTGGGACGCCGTTACAAGGGCGCCTCCGATACCCTCGGCCACGAGGTCGCGAAGCTGTTGCTCAGCCCCTCGGAGACGCGCGACCGGTTGACCAGCGGCCTGTTCATCGAGCTCAAGCGCAATGACCCGATGGGCCTGATGGAGCTGGCGCTGGAGAAGGTGATCGCCGCGGAAGCCGTGGAGCGCAAGCTGGCCAAGGGCCTGGGAGCCAGCGTCAACACGCTCAACATGGAAGCCGTGCTCGCGAAAGGCATCGCCGAGGGCGTGATCAACGAGCTCGAGGCCGAGGAAGTGCGCGAGGCGATGGCCATCACCGCCGAGGCCATCGCGGTGGACGACTTCCCCGGCCAGCCGAAGAAAGCCGGCCAGCAGGCGGCCTGATAACAAGGGACACTCCCCGTTTCCGCAGGGAAACGGGGAGTGTCCCGTTCTACATCACCGGCATGCGGAACAGCAGCGCGTGGCCGCCGCCGAAGGCCAGCCACCACCAGGCGGCGCCGCCCACCGCAATCGCGGCCCCGTCCCAGAGCAGCGAGGGCGCCCTGGCCGGCGCTTTCCACGGCCTCCGGTAGGAATCGAACAGCACCACCAGCGCCCAGGCCAGGAAGCCGCCGAACAGCACCAGGTCGGCCACGCGGCCATTCACCAGCAGGTGCAGGGCGGCCCACACGACGGTGGCCAGCATCATCGGGTGACGTAACGACGCGCGCAGCCGGCCTGGCAGGTAGGCGGAAACGAACACCACCAGCACCGGCAGCATCGCCAGCCCGACGACCATGCGCAGCCAGCCCGGCCCCGGCCCCCACAGGACCGGACTCGTCCAGCGGGCCTCGGCATAGCCGAGCACGATGAGCACGAAGCCGACCAGCGAAACGACCGAGTAGACCGCCTTCCATGGCAACGGGCCCAGGCTGGCGATCATGCGCTCGCGGTAGCCGGGCGCCGCCACGCGCACCAGGTGCCCGCCGAAAAACACCAGCAGGCCCAGCATCAGCATCGTCATGTAAATCTCTCCGGAGGAAGCTCCGGAAAGCTTAGCAGGCCGGGCGGCCTAGCGAATCTCCCGGACCGCGAACTCCGGGTCCATGATGCGCCTCGGCTCGCCGACCCCGTAGCCCTGCGCGTAGTCCACGCCCATGCCCCTCAGCATGGTGATGAGTTCCTTGTTCTCGACGAACTCGGCGATGGTCTGCTTGCCGGTCAGGTGTCCGATCTCGTTGATCGAGCGCACCATCTCGCGGTCGATCGGGTCGTGCAGGATTTCCTTGACGAAGCTGCCGTCGATCTTGAGGAAATCCACCGGGAAGTGCTTGAGATACCCGAAGGACGACAGGCCGGTGCCGAAATCGTCCAGCGCGAAGCGGCAGCCGAGCTCCTTCAGGGAGTTGATGAAGCGGTTGGCCTGCGAGTAGCTGGCGATGGCGGCGGTCTCGGTGATCTCGAAGCAGATCTTCGACGCGTCCAGGCCGCTGCGCTCGAACTGCTCGATGACGAAAGGCAGGAACTTGTCGTCGCACAGGCTCTGGCCGGACAGGTTGATCGAGCACATCGCGAGACGCTCACGCTCGTCGGCCTCCGAGACCAGCCAGCGAAAGGCGTTGTTGATCACCCAGCGGTCGATGCTCGGCGTCAGCCCATAGCGTTCCGCGGCGTTGATGAACACATCCGGCGCGATGATCTGGCCCTGCTCGTCGCGCATCCGCAGCAGCAGCTCGTAGTGCGCGCCGGTGGACTGGCCGTGCAGCGGCATGATCGGCTGGCGGAACAGCTCGAACCGCGATTCCTCGAGGGCATTGTTGATGCGCGCCGCCCATTGCATCTCGCGGCGCCGGCGCATCAGGTCGATGTCGTTTTCCTGCCAGGTCTGCACACGGTTACGGCCGGACTCCTTGGCCGCCGCGCACGCGCTGTCGGCCGCGGTGAGCAGCTCCGCCACGCTGGCCGTCTCCGGCACGATCGGCACCACGCCGATGCTGGCGCCGAGCCGGAAGCTGCGGTCCTCCCAGACGAAGCGGAAATCCTGCACCGCCTTGAGCAGCGCCTCGGCTGTCTCGATGGCCTCGTCGAGCGTGCAGTTCTCCAGCAGCACGCCGAACTCGTCGCCGCCGAGTCGCGCCAGCGTATCGCGCCAGCGGATCTTCGACTTCAGCAGCGCACCCAGCTGGCCGAGCAACGCGTCGCCCGCCATGTGTCCGCAGGAATCATTGATGATCTTGAACTGGTCGAGGTCCATGTAGCACAGGGCGTATTGCGCCTCGCGTGCCCGGCCCATCTTGAGCGCGCGCTCGAGGCGCGCCTCGAACTCCCGCCGGTTCACCAGGCCCGTCAGCATGTCGTGGCTGGCGTGGTAGGACAGCCGGCGATTGAGTTCGCGCGCCTCGCTGACGTCGTGGAACACCAGCACGCCGCCGATCACCTGGCCCATGTCGTTGCGGATCGGCGCGGCGCAGCTCTCGACATACAGCTCGTTGCCGTCTCGCCGGATCAGCAGCGTCGGCCGCATGGACTTGTAGAGGCGGTCGCGGCGGATGGCCACCGACAGCGGGTTTTCCATCGGCTCGCAGGTTTCCTCGTGGAAGCTGCGGAAAATCTCGTCCACCGAGCGGCCGGCCGCGTCCTCCGTGGCCCAGCCGGTCAGCTCCTGCGCCACCGGGTTGAGGTACTCGATGCGGCAGTCGGAATCCGTGGTGATCACGCCGTCACCGATGGACTGCAGCGTGATCTGCGCATTCTGCTTCTCGCGGAACAGCGCCTCCTCGTAGAGCTTCTGGTCGGTGATGTCGAGCTCTACGCCGACCAGCCGCAGCATGCGGCCATCGTCGTCGACCATGGCCTTGGCGCGGCTCATCACCCAGCGCCAGTCGCCCGAGCAGTGCCGCATCCGGTGCACGCTCTCGAACAGCTCGCTCTTGCCCTCGAGGTGGTCGCGGATCTTGCCCTGCACCCGCACCATATCCTCGGGATGCACGAGCTGGCGCCAGTCGGGCATATCCTCGTCCGGCTCGTCCTCGCCGTAGCCCATCATGATCTTCCAGCGGGGCGAGAAGTGAATCGTGTTGGTCTCGACGTTGAAGTCCCACACGCCGTCGTTCGACGCATGGCGCGTCAGCTCGTCACGCTCGTAGATGCTGTCCAGCTCCTGGTTGAGCTTGAGTCGCGTGAGCGCCGCCGACAGGCTGGCGCTGATCAGCTTGAGCAGCAGGTAGACATCGACGTGCCAAGTCTCCACCGGCCGTGCCGACAGCACGCCCAGCACGCCGCCGAGCTTGCCGTGGATGTCCAGCCCGGCGAACAGTGCGCCACCGGCGCCCATCTCGTGCATCAGCTTGGTTTCGCCCAGCAGTCCGGGCGACAGGCGGCTGGCGTCGCGAATTTCGACCAGCCGCATATGACCCAGCTTGCCGCTCAGCCACTCGACATCGCTCATCCGCGTGCCGGTGAGGCGTTCCGGGCGGCAGCCGGCCAGCATGCTCGAGGCATGGCTCACCTTGTCGAAGGCCTCGCCATCGTTGGTCAGCAACGTGAAGCAAACCGAATCGACGCCGATGGCGTCGCGGATCACCTCGAGCGAGTCGCTCAGGGTCTGCTCGGCAGTTTCCGGATCGAGGTTCAGCAGATCGACGGCCACCTTGGTGATGGCCGGATTCAGGCCGACTCGCGACGGTGTCGCCCGGGACCTGCGAACGGCAGCACCCAGATCAGCGCTGATCCGGGATACCGCTTCGGGCGAGTTGTCTTCGCTCATGCAGGATCCAAATGCAGGGCCTTAAGTAGTATCCGTAAGTCCTTGTTCCTGCCGTTTTCTTTTCGTTCGGCATTCTGGACATGATGCGCGGAGATTACAAGACCGGGCCCGGTTGGCGCAGGAACAGCGTCACAATTGCTCGACCAGGCGAACGGTTGATGCTGCACCAGGCGACGCTGGCAATGCCCGGGGACGCGAACTACGCTGAGGGTAAGCACCTCGGTGCGCGAAATTCTTCTTTGGAGGCCAAATACTATGAGCGATGTCTGGGTTGTCGTGGCGTCAAGCACCCGTTGCAGGATATTCGCTCAGCACAAACACAGTGGCCCCCTGGAACCCGTCGTGGAACTCAAGCATCCCGAAGGCAGGCTGCGCGGCAGGGACCTCGCGACCGACCGCCCCGGGCGGACATTCGACAGCGAGGGCAACGGCCGGCACGCCATGGGCCAGCCAGTGGATCCGCACGAGCAGGAAAACATCCGCTTCGCCAAGACGGTGGCCGGCAAAATCGACGCGGCGCGCAAGAAGCGGCGCTTCGATCGCCTGGTGCTGGTCGCGGACCCGCGCTTTCTCGGCCACCTGCGTCACGGACTGTCGCCGGCAACGCGCCAGCACCTCACCACCGAGCTGCAGAAAAACCTGGCCGACGCAGATCCCACGGCCATCAGGAGCGCACTGCCTTACCGCATCTGACGGCGGCTCGCCAACGGGCGTCAGTGCACCTCGCAGTCGGGTGGGACGCTTTGTTCCTCGCCGCCCAGCGCGAGGTTCACTGCCTCGCCGATGCAGTGCGGACAGATGGTCAGGTAAATGCCCTGGTCATCGACGGCCACTTCGAAAGTGACGGAATGCTCGCCCACGAAGACGTCCATCTGCCCCTCTTCCTGGAGCTCCCGGATGGCCTCGGCAATTTCTTTCCAGCGCGTCATGTCACTCTCCATCCGGGGTCCCGACTCGATACGTGCAGGATTGTAAGCCGGACGCGCCTCACAAGCACCCCGCGGCATATCGGCGCGCTGATCAGTCCGGCAGCACGCCCAGCCGGCGCAGCTTTTGCAGCAAGGCATCCCGTTTTACGGGCTTGACCA
>CBDDRR010000150.1:0-6242 GCA_965233095.1 uncultured bacterium | reverse complement strand
CCTGCGCTGGGAGGACCTGGTCGAGGCGCGGCTGCTCGGCGGGCCGGCGGACAACCCCGTGCAGCAGCTGATCCAGCGCCATCTGCAGCGCCTGGGGCGCCAGGACCCGCCCGACCTGGTGTTCAACTACATGGAAACCATCATCGCGATGGTCGCCGCAGGCGCCGGCGTCGCGGTGATCCCGAGCTTCGCCATTTCGGTATGCCGCAGCCACCGCCTCGCCATGTCGCCGCTCCAGGATCCGGTGGTGCCGATCGATCTCTACGCCATCGCCGACCGCGGCCGCAAGCTGCCCCACGGCGCCGCCGAATTCAACGAATTCCTCAAAGGCTACGTCGCCCAGTGGGCCGGCCAGTGGGCCGACGAGCCCTCGCCGCCCGGCCTCGCGCGCGCCGCCTGAGCCGCCACGGAACGTCTTAAGAATTCTCTGAAGAAGTTCTAAAGGAGTCGCCCCCGCGAACGCGGGGGCCCAGTTTCATTCTCAAGAAACATAGGTTCCGCAATGCTATCTACGAGGCGGCACCTTCGAGTTTGCGTTGCACGCTGCGGGATTGCGCCGGCCGACGGCCTGCAGCTCGTCCTCGGTTTCCTGCTGGAACGGGGCGATGAGGCCGTCGCAGATGGTGGCCTTGTTCTCCAGATTGCCGCCGCAGCTCCAGTTGGCGGCGACGCCTTCGCCGCCGGCGGGACCCTTGTAGATCGCGCTCTGCGGATACGGGCACATCGGACGCTCACCCTTCGATGCGCTGGCGGTGAGGATCGAGTCGGGCGCGACGCCGTTTTCCACCCAGTCGACCAGCACGCCGAACAGGTTCTGCGGCTGCGGCGGCTGGTTCGGGCCGCCGCCGCAATGGCCGACGCCCGGGGCGAGATAGAACCGGAACCACGGCGCGAGGTTGGAGTAGCCCTTATAGCGCTCGGCGGCGTCGTTGTAGTAGTGCACCGCCTGGCGCCACGGGATCAGCGGGTCGGCGCCGCCGTGCCACATGAGGATCTTGGCGCCGCGCTTTTTCGCCGCATCGAGGTCGGTGCTCATGATGTCGCTGTAGGGCGCGACCACCGTGGTCGAGAGGATCGCCTCGTCGTCGAACTCCGAGAGCGGCAGAGGGCGCCAATCGAAAGTGGTATCGCGGTGCGCCCAGCACTGCTGGCCGAGGTTGCCGCACGCCGAGTTGGAGCTCACGCCCTCGTTGGCGCCGTAGCTGAACGGAAACCACACGCGCCGGCCGTGATCGTTGCGCGGGCCGTCCCAGATCCGGTTCATCGCGGCCGCTTCGGTCGGCGTGAGGCACATCGCCGGGTCGGCCGGCGCGCCGGGCTCGCCGCAGACATTGGCCCGCGCATCGAAGCTGCAGCGGCGCGGATCGGCGAGGATGCCGTCCTGCACGCCGTCCAGGCTGTCGCAGGCCGCGACCGCCGCGGCGTTGGCCGCGTTGCGCTTGGCCGTCGTGATGGTGCCCGCGGGGCTTGCCTCGGTTCCGGTCATCGCTCGGTTCACCCACCAGGGCCATAGCGTGGTGAGCTGCAGGCGCGAGTTGTAGTTGGCCGGCGCACCGACCAGGAAGCCGTCGAACGCCTCACCGTGATTCAACGCGAGCGACAGGCCCTGCCGCCCGCCGGTGGAGCAGCCGCTCCAGTAGTTGCGGCTCGCCGGCGCGCCGAAGTACGCCTGCGCGAGCGACAGCGCCGATTGGTACTGCACGCGCAGGCTGGTGATCAGGAAATCGTCCAGGCGCCCGTAGTTCAGCTGGTGGGTGGCCTGGATCACGGCGAAATTCGGGTTCTCCGACGACGGGTGGCCCGAATCGGTGGATGAGCCGACGTAGCCGGCATTGGTGGCGCTGGTTACGCCACCCGCGTTGCCCACCAGCCCGCCGCCCCCGAGGTTCATGACGCGTCCGTTCCAGGCGCCCATGCCTTCCGCGCCGCCGCTGCCGCCGTCGAGGACGTTGAGCGGCAGGCCCACGCGAATCACGATGCGCTGGTCCTGCCCTTCGGCATAGCCCTGCGCCGTGCCGCCGCGCGAGGAGTAGATGAAGTTCGCTTCGCAGCGCGCACTGCCCGTGGTGGTAAGGCTGGTAAGCGGCGTGGTCGCATTGACCGCAAAGACGTGCGGCTGCGACTGCAGGTGCACGCCGAGCTCGGCGCAGCTTATCTGCGCCAGCGCGGCCGGCGCGAAGGCCGCGGCGAGCGCGGCGGACAGAGCAAGCAGGGGGCGGTTCATGTCTCCTCCGTTGTTAACGACTTGTAGAACCGCTATTCGACCAGTTCCCCGCGCCGGGAAAAACAAGATTCGCTCATGAATTCATGAGCAAGGCCGATAACAGGAGGATCTTAATTCGACCGCCCAGTGCTCGCCGGCCGCTTCGCGCCACCTGTACTGGATTCTGGTCCGTCGCAGGCTCGGGCAAGGTTCACGCAGAACTCCCTCCAGCCACGGATACTGATAGGCGCAATCGCGACCCTGACGTGCAGGGTCAGGGCTTCCGCCGCGGCCTCCACTCGACCGGGGAAGCCCAGTCCTGTCTTAGGTAGTGCGTGCTATTCGCTTTTCCAGTCGAAGTCCCTGTAGAAAAGACCGGTATCGACCGCAGCTGTAGCGCCCCCGGCAGGACTATTTGCTATTCCATTCGCAATGTGGCCGAGACTATCCACGTAGTGATTGCACGACCTCAAACGCGTGGTGGCACCGACGACGACATCGTCGTGCGAATCGGCGACGATTTTGATGGCCTCGAGGATTGGAGTCGCTTGCCACGACGCCCGGACTGCGGTTCCACTCGCCGTGAAACAGATGTCTCCTGCGGCGTTCACCGGCGCACCGACCACAGGTTGCAGGGCGATAACCCGCACAGTCGGGAATTTGTTCCGGATGTTGATGAGAACCGCCTCGATATCCATCACCCATGCAGCAACATCGAAACCGTACGGACCGCTGATCATGTAGACGAGCCGTTCTGGCCGGTCGGAATCTTCCACGCAGGGCGAGATTATGTTGGCACTCCAAGCGCCGGCATCCGGATTTTTGTAAACATCCGCCCCGGCACCGCCAGCCCACTGGAGTTGCCAGCGGTCGCCGTCAACCATCGATTCGAAGATCGCATTTGCCTCTGGAGGCTGGTTGGGGTTGGTGCTGCGACCGACGGGCGCCATGTACCAATCCGCTGTCTGGCTGAAACCTAGAACGTGGGTGCATTTCACCACTTTCGCATTATCGGGCAGCCGATTTCCGAACCCACCTGGAGGTGATGCAATCGCTGCGGTACTAACCAGAGCAATACCCGACGCCACTGCAACACACAAATAGTTCTTGTAAGACATGACTCCTCCTTTAGTTAGTTGCGCTGCCGGGGCCGCAACCGCCCTGCATCCTTTTAGCGAGGTAGGGCTGACACGGTGGCCGCGGGCTCTCAAGAGGCGCACCCGAATGACGCTTATTCGATTATGGAATACGTCGTTTAAGCGACGCGCCATTCGTCGCTCTGGTCGTTGAACAGCTCCGCCACCGGGTGGCGCGGCCACTTTGCTGCGCGAGTCGTGGTGGAAGCGCCGTGCTAGGCTCTTCGCTGCGCGGCTCACGCTGCGCTCGTCGTAGAGCGCGAACGCGATCGGCAGCAAGTCCAGATTCAGCTTCTGCACTCCTCCCCCTCGTCCAGCAGTGTAGCAGCGCGGTATGATCCTTTTTATGCGTCTTTCACATGCCATGGTGCTGGTGGCCACGCTGCTATTCGCGCCGCACGCGCAGCCCGGCCATGACGACGTCAAGGTCAATCCCGCGCTGCAGCGCAGCCCGGGGAAGATTGTCGCGCTCGGCGACGCCCGTTCGTTCGAGGCGAAACCGCTGCGCGCCGAAGCCTACCGGCCGGACGAGTTGCGCGGCTGGCGGCTGACGATGCTGGCGGGCAAGCGTTTCGGCGCGGCGTTCCGGGTCGAGAGCAACACCGCCTCGCGCATCAGCCTGGCGCCCCCGGACGGGGTGCTCGAAGGCATCGCGGTGGGCGATCTCTTCATCGCGGAGGAAATCGAGCCGGAGCAGCCGCAGTGAGGCTTTGGCTGGCGTGGTGCCTGGCGCTGTGCGCCGGCGCCGCTGCGGCGCAGGCGGCCCGCACGCCGGCCGAGACGGTCGACGCCTTTCACGCGGCGCTGCGCAACAAGGACACCGGCGCCGCCCTCTCGTTGCTCGATCGCTCGCTCGTGGTCTACGAGTTCGGCGCGGTGGATGCCACGGCAGAAGCGTATGCCTTCCGCCACCTGCCCTTCGACATGGACCTCGCCGTGGCCGCCGCCTGGAAGCTGGAAACCCGGCGCACCGGCGGCGAAGGCAACGAGCGCTGGGTACTGAGCACCTACCGCGTTACCGGAAAGCAGAGCGACGGCACGCCGATCGACCAGACTACGCTGGAGACGGTGATCCTGCGGCGCGCGGGCAGCTTGTTTCGCATCGTGCATTTCCACTGGTCGACGAACGACCCCAGTTTCCAGGCGCGCGCGCAGGGGGCCCGGGCTAACCTACGATAGGCTGGGCGAGGATCCACAGGCTCAGCATGGTGTAGGCCACCATCAGCGCCATCATGGGCAGCTGGCGGGCGAGCGCAGCGCGGCGGTCGGGGAAAAGGCGCAGCGCCAGGCGGTGTGCCTGGAGGACCGCCAGCACGTGGCCGAGCACGATCAGCAGCACCGCCCCGTACCAGAAAACATAGGGGTTCAGCACCGCAAGGTTAACCTTGTAATCCGCCGTGCCGAAGAGGTCCCAGCCGATCCCGAAAGGATCCGAGGCGAGCGGGATGATGAACTGGCCCGCGGTGAGCAGCAGGGAAAAGTAATGCGCCAGGTGGTAGGCCACGGCTATGGGCACTAGCGTCAGCACGAACGCGCGCGCCCCACGCCCGTTCGCCAGGAGGAAGACCGCGAGGAACGCGAGCGGAAACAGGACCAGCAGCACGCTGTGGACGAGCTGCGAGGGGTCGATGCCAAGCTCGGACAGCGCAAACAGCGCCGGCGTGTCGTGCAGCGCGGTGGAGATGCGCTGCATGAGCGGGGTCTCGACGAAGCCGTCGAAGGTGACGGTGGCGAGCATGAGCAGCACGAACGCCATGTAGGGGAAGGACACCGGGCCCTCCTGCCTGCGGCCCAGCGGCGCAAAGCGCGCGAGCAGGCCGAATGCGAGCGAGAAAGCCTCGCCGCGCGCAAGCCAGGTCTCGCGCCCGTACAGGAACATGCCCGCCCAGGTAACTACGGCATACACCAGCACCGCGAAGGCCAGGCGCGCGGGCACGTCCTTGTCCGGCCAGACGAGCTCTGCCCACGCGAAAGCGAAGAACAGGGCCACCGCCGGCCATTCCGCCAGCCGGCGCGGATACGCAAGGCGCAGGGACGGCGCCCCCGCCCAGCGAAACAGCGTATCCAGTGGATTCAGCAGCGCCCAGTAGTCTGCGACCAGCGCACAGACGAAGGCGAGGCCGACCCACCACAGCACCCAGACCGCCGTGGGCAGCAGGTTGCGGTAAGGGTCCTGGTTGCCGAAAAAGCCGGCGGCGAGCGCGAGCAGGAAGATCAGGACCGCCGCGAGCCGCAGCGGCGCGAGCAGCCAGGCCGGGAGGACGAAAACGCGCTCCGGACTTGCGGATTGCTTGACCAGCACCCCTGCTACGGCAAACGTCGCAACGACCGTGGCACCGGCACCGGCGAGCCACAGCCACAGGGGCAGCGGAAGGTCGAAGCGCTGGCCGAACCCGTGCGCCAGCGCGCTCGGGGCCGCGCCGGCAAGCAGCGCGCTAAGGATGAACTTCGAGATAGAGGATCGCCCGCCCGTGGCGCCCGCCGCGGCCGTGCTCCGACACCGGGAAGCGGCCGGCAAGGTGTGCCGTGAAGGACATCACCGCCGGTGCTTGCGGCGTGGCCGTGCGCTCGATGTCGTAGCCATACAGGTGCAGCTTGACCGGCCGGTCGCTCGACCAGCGCAGCTCGACCTCGTCGCCCCGGCTCACCCGGATGGTCGCGGGCCGCGGGCCCGCAGCCGCGTCGAGGTCGAACACCTTCGCCGGCGGCGCGGCCGCCGCCGCGCCGCCGAGCAGCAGGACCAGGAGCAGCGCCCTCAGCGCTGGCGCATGGCTTCGGCCAGCGCTTCGACCTTCCGCTGCCCCTGTGGCTGTGGCTCGCCGGTGCCGGTGCCACGGTCGTTGCGACCTTTGCCGTAGCAGGGGTTCTGGTCAAGGAATCCGCAAGGCCGGAGCGCGTTCTCG
>CBDDRR010000149.1:0-4472 GCA_965233095.1 uncultured bacterium | reverse complement strand
CGACGCTTCCGCCCGCACCGCCCGCGGCCGGTACCGGGCCGGCGAGCGCGGACTCGAGCGTCTCCAGCCCGCGGCCGTAGTAGACCTGCTCGACCTCTGGATCGATGATTTTGAAGCCGTTGTACTCGCTCGGGTTGTGAGAAGCCGTCACCATCACGCCATGGCGGCGGCGCTGGGCGACGGCGAAATTCAGCATGGGCGTCGTAAGCATGCCCATGTCGTGCACGCGCGCCCCCGCTTCGACAAGGCCGCGGATCAGCGCCTCCGCAAGCGCCGGCGACGAGAGACGCGCGTCGCGGCCGACGACGAACTCGACGGCTCCCGCCCAGCCGGGCAGCGCGCGCCCCAGGCGCCACGCGATTGTTGCATCGATCTCCTCCGGCACGATGCCGCGCACGTCATAAGCTTTGAAGTAGGCGAGCCGGGTCACGTTTGAGCTAGATCAAGCCGCCGGGTTGCGGGAGGCGGTATAGGTTAGGCCCCATAGGCCCCATCAACGTCTGCGGGCAGAGCTTGGCGCAACAGATTCTCGCATTCATTCTCGGTAGCGGCGAAGGCCGGCACCACCTGACGGCTGACGGCGCGATGCGCGCGGTGCGGTTCGCGGGCGCGCGTTAGAGCGCCGGGCGTTCCTTGCGCATTCTGCTGCGGGCAATGCGTCGCGCTCGCGCTCGAGCCGCTTGGATGTTTGAACGGGTTCCCTGGTGCGAAACCTCGTCCCGGTCATCGCGGGCAATCTGGTGGGCGGCAGCGTCATGGTCGCGCTCGTTTATCACGTCATTTACCGCCGCCCGGCGCGGGCCAAGGCAACGGCACGAGTCATGCGGGACAAGCCGTCGTGAGGACGCAGTAACGCGACAGCTCGCGCGAATCGGGGCGCTCCCCGGATGATCGACTGGATCGCGCTGCATCCGCACTGGGCCGCTTTGGCGGTGTTTCTCGTTTCCCTCGGGGAGTCGCTGGTTGTCGTCGGCTGGTTTATCCCCGGCACGCTGGTCATGTTTGCGGTCGGCGCCTTGGTCGCCGCAGGCGCGCTTGATCTTTGGGCCACGATCCTTTGGGCTGCGGCTGGCGCGGTGGCTGGTGACGGCATAAGTTATTGGCTGGGTCGTCATTACCGCGAGCGGCGGTGCAGCCTGCGGCTCTTGCGCCGTTATCCGGCGGTGATCCGCCGCGGCGAAGCGTTCTTCCGCCGGCACGGTGGCAAGAGCGTGCTGCTCGGCCGCTTCATCGGCCCGGTGCGTCCCATGATCCCGGCCGTCGCCGGGATGCTCGGCATGCCGCCGTTGCGCTTTTGCGCGGTCAACGTGCTCTCGGCCCTCGCGTGGGCGCCCGCGTATATCTTGCCAGGGGTCGCATTCGGCGCTTCGGTGAAGCTCGCGGGCGCAGTTGCGGCGCGGCTGGCAGTGATGCTAACTGCGCTTGTGCTGGGCGTCTGGTTTGCCGTCTGGGCCACCAAGCGCTTGGCGCTGTGGCTGCCCCCGCGGGTAAGCCGCGGGCTCGCGGCCTTGCATGAAAGGGCAGCAGCCTCGCCTCGCCCGGGCTGGGTACGCCGGCGCATCGTGGAGCTGCTCGATCCCGCGCGCCCCGCCTTCCGGGCACTCTTGCCGCTTGCGGCGGTCTTCATCGCGGCCGCGTGGGTTTTCGGCGGTGTCCTGGAAGACGTCCTGACGCGCGATCCGCTGGTGCGCGTGGACAGCGCAGTCTATTACCTGTTGCAGGGCATGCGCACGCCGCTTGGCGACGCCGGCATGATCATACTCACCGAGCTGGGCGATGCGTCAGTCACGGTTCCCGTGCTGATTGCGGTCTTGCTCTGGCTCATGTTCAGACGTGCCTGGCGCACCGCTGGTTACTGGCTCGCAGCGGCGGGTTTCGCAGCGCTTCTCGTGCCGGCGATCAAGGCGGGGCTGCGGCTGCCTCGCCCTCTGCCGAGGCTCTACGACGGCCCTTATGGCTTCGCGTTTCCGAGCAGCCACGCCACTATGAGCCTCGTCGTTTATGGCTTTCTCGCGGTGCTGCTGGCACACGGGCTTCCCGTGCGCAGGCGCTGGCCGGTATATGGCGTCGCGGTGCCGCTGATCGCGCTCATCGCCTTTTCGCGCCTATATCTAGGCGCTCATTGGATGTCCGATGTGATCGGCGGTCTCGCGCTCGGCACGGCGTGGATCGCGCTCTTGGGCGTCGCGTACGTGCGGCACAGGCCGCCGGCGCTGCCGGCGGGCACTCTGGCCGCGGTTTCCCTGCTGACACTTCTAACCGCCGGCGCGCTTCACGTGGCCATGCGCTTTTCGCTCGATACGGAGCGCTACGCCGTGCGCCAAGCGCTCACAACGCTCGCGGCACGGGACTGGTGGGAGGGCGGATGGCGCAGATTGCCCGCCTGGCGACTCGACCTTGAGGGGCAGGACGAGCAGCCCCTCACAGTGCAGTGGGCGGGCCCGCCGGACGCCCTGCGTGAAGCGCTGCGCGGTACGGCCTGGCAGGAAGCGTCAGCGCTTAGCGCAAGAAACTGGCCGCTTCTGTTCGACACCGCGCGCCCGGCGATGCAGTTACCTGTCCTGCCGCGCGTGCACGACGGCCGCAACCAGGCGCTGGCGCTTATTCGCCCCGTCGCCGGGGCGGCCGATCAGCGCCTGGTGCTGCGCCTCTGGGCAAGCCGGACGGTGCTCGGCGATCGGGCGCAGCCCGTGTGGATCGGCACGGTGACGCAAGAGACGATCCGACGCCCGCTTGCCTGGTTCAATCTGCCGCATGACGGCGAGGACTATAACGGGCCGCGCGAGGAACTCCGAGCCGCCGTTGCAGGCGTTGATGTGCGCGAGGTAATGCGTTCCGACTTGGTTGGATCCCAGGAGCGATCATCGCTGTGGGACGGTCGAGTCTTACTGGCAAGAGTTGATTTGCGTCAACGGTCCGCTGCGCAGAACTGGTTCAATGGCGTCACGCATGCGAGGACCCCGAGGTCGGTGGAAGCTGCGGTCGCGGTACATGCAGTGAGGTTCCACTAAAGGAGAGAACACATGACGACGGACCCCGTGTGCGGTATGCAGGTCGACGAGAAACAGGCGCCGGCGAGCGCCGTCTACCAGGGCAAGACGTATTATTTGTGCCCCTTGGGCTGCCGGCAAACATTCATCACCGAGCCGGCGGCGTACGTCAAGAAAGCGCACACTGATCCGTCGCCCAAGGGTTAACGCAAGCGGTGATGTGCTGCGCGGAAATCGTGGCCAGCGCTTAGCAGCCTCCACGTCTACGCGGACGGCGCTGTGGCTCCGACGACGCAACGGCATGGCCGGCTGCTGTGTGCGCGTGCTGCTGCGGCGCGGCCTCAAAGCGCTCGCGGTTCTCCTTTGACGCGAAGTAGTAGATCTTGCCCTCGTAAAGCGACGTAACGGCGTGGTCTGTGCGCACCGCTTCCCCGCTGACCGGGTCGATGGTCGCCAGTGGCGGCGCCGCGCTGGCCGCGGAGGGCTCCTGGTGACTGCCGTGGCCCTGACCGCCGTGTCCCGTCAAGATTCGTGATAGCCAACTCATCGTGTGTCTCCTCGTCTGCGTTCGGAAACGACTCATGGCTAAGCCTAGCGCGCCAGGAAGCGCAGCGCTTGATGCAGCGCAAGCGGGCGCGATGTTGGCGCTACCAGAAAGGGTTGGGCCGGCAAGTACGCTGCGCCGATCGCGTAGCCTTGATTTAAATCAAAGGCGCCCGGCGCATGGGTGCCATGCTTGAAACCATGGGGAAGGGTGCCCTGAAACGCTTCGCGTTCGGCGCCGCCGCGGTACTGGCGCTGGCACTGCTGCTGTCGGCATGCGGCGCGCTCGATGCGCACGCTGCCGCTCCAGACGAGTTGAACGGCTCGTGCTGCGTAAGCGTTTACGGCACAAGCGCTGCAGACCCGACGGATGCGGCCCCGCCGGCGAAGGGAGGCGCGGCGCTGGTCCCGCCTCCTTTCGCGCGTTCGCCCATCCGTGCGCCGCAATTCGGCGTACCGAAGTTCACCTCAGAAGTACTCCCTCCGACCTCCTTCTACGCCCGAACGGCGCGGATTCTGCGCTGAGCCGATCGCGCGCGGCGCAACGCCGCGCGCCGCAGTCGCGTGGAGCCGTTCGGCTGCGAATGCAGCGAGCGGCACGGGAAGCTCTACTTACTCGAGGTGTGACATGAAATTCAGGACTCTGAGGTTTGCAGTGATCGGCGTGGCGGCGGTGTCAGTCGGCGGCGAAGGCAGTGACACGGACAGCGTGCTCGACGGAGGCTCCCGATGACCGTTCACATGTCACGCCCCGGCGGAATCCTGGCGTTCGTGCTGGCGGGCGGCGAGGGCAGGCGGCTGCGGCCGCTGACGGCCGACCGCGCCAAGCCCGCGGTGCGCTTCGCCGGAGAGTACCGCCTCGTCGACTTCGCCCTGGGAAACCTCGTCAATTCGGCGATCGCGCCGATCTACGTGCTGGCCCAGTACAAGGCCGATTCC
>CBDDRR010000148.1:0-2538 GCA_965233095.1 uncultured bacterium | reverse complement strand
ACGCGCACGAAGGCGTCCATCTGCTTCAGCGGCGAGCCGGCGCCCGACAGCGTGACGTCCTCGGGCAGGCGCACCGGCAGCTGGTCCTCTGGCACCGGCACGGCGCCGCACTCCGGGCAGTCGATCATCGGCACGGGGCAGCCCCAGTAACGCTGCCGTGACACGCTCCAGTCACGCAGCCGGTAGTTCACGCGGCGGCGGCCGCGGCCGTCGCCCTCGAGTTTCCCGGCCAGCGCGTCAAAAGCCTCGGCCGAGCTCTTGCCGTCGAAGCCGGGCGAGTTCACCAGCACGCCGTACTCGACGTACGCTCCCTCGGCCAGGTTCACCCCTGACCCGTCGGCCGGCGCGATGACCTGGCGGATCGGCAGGCCGTACTTGGTGGCGAACTCCCAGTCGCGCCGGTCATGTCCGGGAACCGCCATGACCGCGCCAGTGCCGTAGCCCATGAGCACGAAGTTGGCCACCCACACCGGCACCTTCTCGCCCGTCAGCGGATGGACGACGTTGACGCCCAATGGCATGCCGCGCTTTTCCATGGTCTCCAGCACAGCCTCGGTGGTATGCGCGCTGCGGCACTCGGCGAGGAATGCCGCCAGCTCCGCATCACCCTGCGCCGCCTGCACCGCCAGCGGGTGCTCGGCAGCCACCGCCATGTAGGTCACGCCGTAGAGCGTGTCCGGCCGCGTGGTATAGACGGTGAGGGCCTCGTAACCCGCCACCGGCGCGCCGTCCAGGGCGAAGTCCAGCTCCAGTCCTTCGGAACGGCCAATCCAGTTGGCCTGCATGGTACGCACCTGCTCGGACCAGCCCGGCAGCGTGTCGAGCGCGGCGAGCAACTCGTCGGCGTAAGCGGTGATCTTCAGGAACCACTGCGGGATCTCGCGGCGTTCCACCAGCGCGCCGGAGCGCCAGCCGCGCCCGTCGATGACCTGCTCGTTGGCCAGCACGGTCTGGTCGACCGGGTCCCAGTTGACCGTGGAAGAGGACTTGTAGACCAGGCCCTTCTCGTACAGGCGCAGGAAAAACCACTGCTCCCAGCGGTAATAGTCCGGATCGCAGGTGGCAAGCTCGCGGCGCCAGTCGTATGCGAAGCCCAGGCTGCGCAGCTGCGCGCGCATGTGCGCGATGTTCTCGCGGGTCCAGCGCGCCGGCGGCACGCCATGCTTGATGGCGGCGTTCTCCGCCGGCAGGCCGAAGGCGTCCCAGCCCATCGGCTGCAACACGTTCTTGCCGCGCATGCGCTGGTAGCGGCTGACCACGTCGCCGATGGTGTAGTTGCGCACATGGCCCATGTGCAGCTTCCCGCTCGGGTAGGGAAACATGCACAGGCAATAGAATTTCTCCTTCGCGGCGTCTTCGCGCGCCTCGAAACAGCGCTGCTCGTCCCAGTAGTGCTGGGCGGCGGGCTCGATCACTTCCGGCTTGTAGATGGGGTCCATGGTCCGCTTCGGCTGGGCTCAATCCGGCAAGATTACCGTCCCGCCGTGTTGCGGCGCAAAGTTCCCACCAGGAACAGCCCGACGGCGAGCGCCGCCAGCGGCCCGTCACCGTAGCGCAGCCACGGGGTCAATCCCCGCATCGGCGGCACCTCGGCCTCTACCACCTCGGCGACGAACTGGCGTGAGCGCTGCGTGACCCGCCCGCGCGGGTCGATGACCGCCGTGACGCCGTTGTTGGTTGCGCGCAGCATCCACCGGCCGGTTTCCATGGCGCGCATGCGGGCGATCTGCAGGTGCTGGTGGGGGGCGCGCGTGTCGCCGAACCAGGCGTCATTGCTGACATTGATCAGCAGCTCCGCGGCGGGGAAAAACACCCGCTGCTGTGCGCCGAACGCGTCCTCGTAGCAGATCGTCGGCGCCACCCGGACGCCGGCCAGGTGCAGCGGTGGCGGGTCCGGGGGGCCGGCGGCGAAGTCGGTGTAGGGCAGGTTCATGAGCCGCATCCAGCGACGCACGAAGGCCGGCACCGGGAAGTACTCGCCGAAGGGCACCAGCTGGCGCTTGCGATAGATTTCCGGCTGCCCGCCCAGCGAGACGAGGACGTTGTAGTACTGGCCGCTTTCGCGGTCCCGCTCGAGGATGCCCAGCAGGATCTCGCTGCCGGCCGCACGGGCCTCGGCATCCAGTGCCTCGATGAAGTCCATCTCCTGGTGCAGCAGCGCCGGGATGGCGGCCTCGGGCCAGATGACCAAGTCGGCGCCCCAGTGCGGCCGCGTCAATTCGAGGTACAGCGCGCGCGTCGGCTCCAGCGAGGTTTCCAGCCACTTCTCGTCCTGGCCGATCGCGCCCTGCACCATCACCGCGCGGACCGGCTCGCCGGCGGGCTCCGTCCACGTCTTGCCGCCGGCCAACCCGGCGCCCGCGAACACCGCGAACAGCGTCGCGACGGCCAACGCGCGACCGGCGACGCCCTCCGCCAGCACCGCGGCCAGCGCCCCGGCAACTAGCGCGCAGAGCCAGGCGTTGGCGTACACACCGACCAGCGCGGCGTACGATCCCAGGACCGAGTCCGTCTGGTTGTATCCCAGGCTGAGCCAGG
>CBDDRR010000147.1:0-3636 GCA_965233095.1 uncultured bacterium | reverse complement strand
CGCCAGGGCGACGTGACGGTGTACCGGCGGATCGGGCGCTGGGCCCTCGCCCCGATGCCGATCGCGATTACCTGGGCGTTGGGACCGGCGGGCCGGATCGAGGGCTTCCAGGTCGCGCCTGCGCCGCCGGAAGAACCCGCTGCCGATCCCGCGCAGGCGCCGCTGCCGCCCGGGCATCTGCCCGACGACGCGACGGTCGTCGCCAGGCTGCAGGCCTTTGTCGAGCAGTCGGGCGCAGCGCCCGGCGTGGTCGTCGGCCTGGCCGATGCCCGGGGTACCCGGTACCTGGCCCGGGGAGATGCGGGCGATGGCGAGGCGCCCGACTCGGACACGGTGTTCGAGGCCGGGTCCATCACCAAGGGGCTGACCGGGCTGCTGCTGGCGCAGATGGTTTCGTCGGGCGAAGTCGAGCTGGATCAGCCGATCGGTGGGCTGGTGCCGGACGATGTCGAGCTGGCGCCCGAGCTGGCGGCCATCACCCTGGAGGAGCTCGCCACGCATCGCTCGGGACTGCCTCGGCTGGCGAGCGGTCCCGAGATGCAGGCCCGCATGACCAGCGACAATCCCTATGCGGGCAGCACGCCGGTGGAGATCTTTGCCGACCTCGCCCGCATCGAACCGGAAACCGTGCAGGCCGGCCGCGGCCGCTTCGCCTACTCGAACCTGGGGATGGCGCTGCTCGGCCAGCTGCTGGCGCGCTCCGCCGGGGAGACATACGAGGCCTTGCTGGCCGAGCGCGTGTTCGTCCCGCTCGGGCTGACCGCGCCGGTACTCGCGCCCGGCGCCGTCACCGAACGGCGCGCGGTGGGCACGCAGGCCGGCAAGCCGGTACCGGCCTGGCGACTGGATGCCTATGCACCCACGGGAGCGTGGCAGGCGAGCGCCGCTGAGCTGGTGGCGCTCGGCGGGCGCCTTTTGCGGGCTGAGCCGGGCTGGGTCGCCGCGGCCCTCGAGCGTCGCGACCTGGCGGGCCACCCGGGCACGGGGATGGGGCTGGGCTGGCACCATGCCAGGGTCGGCGATCGCGAGATCATCTGGCACAACGGCGGTACGGCGGGCAGCAGCAGCTTCCTGGCAGTCGTGCCGGCAGAAGGGCTGGTCGTGGCGGTGCTCGCCAATGGCGGCGGTGGCATCGTCGACGGGCTTGCACGCGGGCTGCTGGCGTCCGGCAGGTGAGTCGCCTGGCGGCCTGCGTTCGCGGACCCGCTGCCGGCCGAGCTGGAGCTAATGCACCGGCCCGCGCGCGCTGGCGCCGCGGTGGATCGGCCCGCCGTGGTGCGCGCGGAGCTTCCAGCCCTGCTGGGTGAGGACGTAGATGTTGGTCACGGTCACGAGCGCGGGATCATGGTCCGGGGTGCCGATGACCTCGATGCCGATGTGCACCGCGAGATCGTCGGCGCGCACGCGGCTCTGGCAGTCGAAGCGCACTTCCACGCCGCCGGTCGCGCCGAGGATGTCCTCCCAGCTTTGCAGCACGGCGCGCCGGCCGGCGAGCGGCGGCCGGCCGGGATGGATGCAGGTGACGTCCCCGTCCCTGCCCCAGATATGTTGCATCGAAGCAAGGTCGCCGTCGCGAAAGGCATCGTAGAACGCCGCCTCGCAGGCCTCGGGGCTGGTGTAGCTGCCGGACGGCAAGGGCTATTCCGCCTGGTCCAGGTAATCCAAGGGGTCCGACCAGTCCTGCAAGGCGGCCCTGTCGAGGTCCACGCCGTAATCGTCCCGCTCGATGTCGAGCGAGCCCGAGTAGTCCTCCGGCGGGTCCGCCGGCAGGTACTCGCTTTCCTCCCAGGCGTCGAAATCCAGCTCTTCGACGGTGCCGTCGAAGTGCTGGATGTCGATGGACCCGTCCTCGTCGTCGACCGCGACCACCTCGAACCTGACTCCGCGGGGCGACTGGTACCAGTCGCCTATCGCAGGAATGGGCAATGGCATAATGATTTCCCCGTTTATCCGGGCCTGCTATCCTTGCCCGCCTTCAGCAGGTCTGCCCTGCCAAACTCTCCTTCCTTCCGACAACTTATAGCTCAGCGCGACCGGGCTGCAAGTCTCGTACCTCGCGAATTGGCGCCGAAATGACCGAGCACCTGATCAAGACATTCATCATCTTCTTCGTGGTCATCGAGCCCGTCTCGCTGGTGCCGATGTTTGGTGCGCTGACCCGTGGCGGTGAGCCCGGTTACCGGACGCGCATGGCCTGGAAGTCGGTGGCGATATCCGCGGGAATCTTCATCGTGTTCGCGCTGGCAGGCGACTGGCTGCTGCGATTGCTCGGCATCAGCGTGTCGGCATTCAAGATTTCAGGGGGCGTGCTACTGTTCCTGCTGGCGGTGGACATGGTCCTGGCGCGCGAGTCGGGGTTGCGCTCGACCACCGTGCGCGAACAGGAAGAGGCGCGCTATCGCGACGACATCTCGGTGTTTCCGCTGGCATTTCCCCTGATCACCGGCCCGGGCGTCCTGGCGACGCTGCTGCTGATGACCGCGGAGACCGCCAACTACATCGAGTTCTCGCTGGTGCTGGCGATGGGACTGCTGGCGCTCGCCGTGACGCTGGCTTTCCTGCTGCTCACGCAGCCGCTGATGCGCATCATGGGCGTCACCGGCGGAACGGTCGTCAGCCGGCTGCTCGGCGTGGTGCTCGCCGCGCTGGCGGTGCAGTACATGGTGGACGGCGTCACCGAGGTGCTGGCGTAGGGTCAAAGCCTTCGATAGAGCAGATCAAAGACTTCGTGGCCGAGTTTCAGGCCGCGGCGCTCGAACCGGGTCACCGGCCGCGTCGCCGGCCGCTCCGTGTAGCCACCGCCGGGTGCCGCATTCTCGAAATCCGGCGAGGCCTCGCAGACCTCCAGCATTTGCTCGGCGTAGGGCGCCCAGTCCGTGGCGAGGTGCAGCCGTGCGCCAGGCGGCATCACGTGGGCCAGTTGGGCGAGAAACTCCGGCTGCACCAGACGCCGCTTGTGGTGGCGCTTCTTGTGCCACGGGTCGGGAAAAAAGATCAGCGTCTCGTCGATGGAATCCGGCGGCAGCCAGCCCGTTACCACCTCGACCGCGTCATGGCGCGCGATGCGCACGTTCGCCAGGCCCTCCCGCTCGATGCGCAGCAACAGGTGGCCGACACCCGGGTCGTGAACCTCCACGCCGAGGTAGTCGCGCTGCGGATGGCGCGCGGCCAGCTCCGCGAGGTTGTCGCCGTTGCCGAACCCGATCTCCAGGGTGCGCGGTGCAAGGCGGCCAAAGATTGCTTCCAGCTCGAGCGGCGCCGTGGGCGGGTCGATGCCGACACGCGGCCAGAGCTCTTCAAGCGCGCGGGCCTGCGACGGCGTCAGTCGGCCGGCGCGCCGGACAAAGCTGCGAATCCTGCGATGATGGACGGGCGCGCTTTCTCGCTCCGGTCCGGACACGCTCAGAAGAACATTCCGTCGAGCGGCGACGATGCGGACGCGAAGCGCTTGCGCGGGATGCGGCCAGCGAGAAATGCTTCGCGGCCCGCCTCGACCGCTTTGCGCATCGCCGACGCCATCAGCACCGGGTCTCGCGCGCCGGCGATCGCCGTATTCATCAGCACGCCGTCGCAGCCGAGCTCCATTGCGATCGCTGCGTCCGAGGCCGTGCCCACGCCGGCATCCACCAGGATCGG
>CBDDRR010000146.1:0-4738 GCA_965233095.1 uncultured bacterium | reverse complement strand
GGTAGAGCTCGGTCGGGGTGGTGTCGTTTGAGGACAGCAGCGCGAGCCGGCGTCCATCGGGAGACAACGACGGCTGGTGGACGCCGGGCAGGGAGGTGATCTTTTGCGTGGCGCCACCCTCGGCCGGCATGCGGTGGACATGCCGCTCGTGGGGACTGTGCTCGGCCGAGACGAACAGCAGGTCGCCGCCGGCCGGGTCGACGTCGATCCAGGCGGCGCCGCGCGGTCCGGCCACGTCGTAGGCGCCGGTCAGGCGCGCGGGTTCGCCGCCTGTGATCGGCAGCGAGTACAACCGGTACCAGTCCTCGTGGTCGCCGACGAAGACGATGCGCTTGCCGTCGGCGCTCCACAGGGCGCGAAACGCCGGGTAGATGCGATGCGGCCGGTGATCGTGCCACAGCTGCCGCACCGACCGGTCTGCGGCCGACACGATGAATATCCAGCGGTCCTCGGCGACGTCGGCGCCCTGCATCACCATCAGCTCGTCGCCGGACGGCGACCATGCAAAGTCCAGCAGCAGGCGACGGTTCGGCGCCTCGAGGTCGATGTAGGCGAGTTCTCCCGAGGCCAGGTCGTAGAGCGCCAGGCGCCGCAACAGGTCCGTGTCGCCGGGATAGGGGCGCCGCGCCTCATGCAGCAGCGGCTCATCCTGCAGGTAGGAGGGGAAGGGCACCCGCCGGACGGCGCGCTGGTCGACGATTTCCATCGCGATGCGGCGCGAGTCCGGGCTCCACTGGTAGCGCGCGACATAGACGTCCGGCGCGAGGTAGGCGCCGATCGCCACCGTGCCGATGCCCGGCACGGCGACGCCGGTGGCGCGCTGTGCCTCGCCCGCGTCGAGCGGCAGCAGCCAGAGGTCGCCGCCGCGCAGGAAGGACAGGCGGAGGCCGTCGGGCGAGACCGCGAGGCGACCGGCACCGCCCGCGGCGACGGCAGAGTCCGTATTGCCGTCCAGCGAGATCCGGCGCAGCTCGCCGTCGAGCGCATAGAACAGCGAGCGGCCGTCCGGATGCCAGCTCAGGTCGGCGATGCCGCCATGCTCACGCCGTGCCGCGCGCTCGCCCAGCGCCGCCAGCGACAGGTCTGGCCCCGCGCCCAGCACTGTGGCGGGATCGGGCGCGTGACGGGTCAGGCGACGCGGCACGGCGTCGGCCGCCGCCGCGACCCAGAGGTCGCGAAACGGCATGCCGTGATCGTTCCACAGGAACGCGACATGACGGCTGTCCGGCGACCACGCCGGGCGGGCAGGCGCGGTACCGTCGAGTTTCGGCAGCGAGACGATGCGCTCGACGCTGGGCGACGCGGCTGAACCGGCAAGCGCCGCGGCCGGCACACAGGCCAGCAGGACGAGAGCTGCGAAGGCCCTCACGGGAAGATCGGGGTGGGCCGGCCGGCCTCGTCGATGGACACCATGGTGACCTCGGCGCTGGTCACGCGGATGTCCTCGTCACGGTTGCGCGAGCGCGCATGCACGTCGACGCGCAGCCGGATTGAGCTGCGGCCCATGTGTATGGTCTCCGCCCACAGGCTGACGATATCGCCGTTATGCACCGGCTCGTGGAATTCCACCTTGTCCATGGCGATGGTGACGAACTTGCGCGCGGCCTGGCGGCTGGCCTCGACGAAAGCGGCCTGGTCGATGAGCGACAGGATGACGCCGCCGAAAATCGATCCGACGGCGTTGGTGTCCTTCGGCATCATCATCATGCGGATGGCCGGTTGCTGGCTGGGAGGTTTCAAGAGCCGCTCTCCGTGGCGTCAACGAGGCGCCATTCTCGCCGCAACGCGCTCCGCCGCAAAGTCGGGAGCGCGAGGCCGCGAGCGCAGCCGGCCGGCGGTGCCGTCGCGGTTCCCGCCAGCATGCTTGGCGCGGTACATGGCGCGATCGGCCTGCTCGATGAGATCCGCCGCCGAGATCTCCGGCGTGCTGGCGGCGATGCCGGCGCTGAAAGTGATGTCCTTGCTGTCACTGCCGGAGCGGGGGCTCGCCGCGGGCTGCCCGGCACGCTGCGCCAGCGCAGCGCGAACCCGTTCGATCACGGTCCTGGCACCGGCCTCGTCGGTCGCAGGCAGCAGCAGCATGAACTCGTCGCCCCCCAGCCTGAAGGCCAGGTCCGACTGGCGCAGCGCCCCGGTGATGGCCCCGGCCACGTCCCGGAGGGCGCGGTCCCCGGCGGCATGGCCCCAGGTATCGTTGATCGGCTTGAGCAGATCGAGGTCGATCATCACCAGTGTCAGCGGCTGTCCCTGGCGCTCTGCGGCCGCCAACTCGCGTGGCAGCATCCGCTCGAGCGCCTGGCGGTTGAGCAGGCCGGTCAGCCCGTCCTCGAAGGCCTGCTTCTGCAGGCAGGCATGCGTGAGTGCATTGTGCAGCGGGTGCAGCAGCAGCTTGGCCAGCTCGTTCAGCTCGCTGCGCTCACGCCGGCCGAACGCCTGGCGGCGATAGAATTCGAGCTTGCCCAGCGCGGTGCCGTCCAGCTTGAGAGGAGCGGCAAACGCGTGGTCGCCCTTGGCGCCCCACTGGCCGCCGTACTCCGGGTGGTCGAAGGTCACGCCGTCCACCGCGTAGCCCGCACGCAGCCTGCGCACGAAGGTCTCGACCACCACCTCGGGCTCGAGGGAGCGCTGCAGCGCGCGCAACAGGGCGAGCGGCTCGGCGCGCGCACGGTCCCGTGCCGTATCCCGCGACGCACGCGGTTGGGCGTGCAGCCGATCGGGTGGCGTCGGTGGTGCGATCGTGGCGCTGGGGCGCGGCAGCATGGCGTCAATTTCCCTAAAAACAGCACCTTGGAGCCTGCGAATATCATGCCAATTCCGCCAGCTAGCCTAAGTCGTTGATTTTTGGATGCTCGACGCCGAGTGGTACGGCATGCCGGCGGACTGCCTCCGGCACCCGCCGCCGAAAGTGTGAACTGGTTCCGCGGGCGACAGAAAACTGTCGCCGGCGGAGAGGCCCTAGTCGGTGAGGCCCAGGTTGAGGCGTGTCGCCTCGTGTCCGTCCCGGATGGCGGCAAGGTCCGCCGCGGAGAGCTTCAGCGCGCGACAGGATCGCCATTGCGCCAGCTCGTCCAGCGACTCCGTGGAGGGCGCCTTGAGCACTCCTGTCAACGCCAGCGCGATGCGCAGCACGTAGGTCAACAGCCCGTGCGGCGCGCCGTCCTCTTCTGCTTGCACGGCAACGGCCTCGGCCGCTTCCTCCGGCAGGCCCCACGACTCGACGATCGCCTGTGCGACGCTCGAATGCCAGCTGTCGACGAGCTCCATCAGGATCTGGGGAGAGTCGAACAGCGCGGGATGCTCGTCGGCGCGACTCAGCAGGTAAATCCGGCCGACATTGTGAATCAGCCCGATGATGAGCGCCTCGTCGGGATTGAGGTCCTTGCTGCGCTCCGCCACCATGTAGCAAGTCGCCGCGACGCGCAGGCCGAGCGCCCATTCGCGCTCCAGCAGCTTCCGCGCACGACCGAGGTCCTGGCTGCTCTTGAGCTGCCGCATGGCGAAGCGCAGCGCCAGGGCCTGCACCTTGTCCGCGCCGATACGCGGGATGGCCACCTTGAGGTCGAGCGTCTCGCTGCCTGCTCGCCGCAACGCCACCGAGTTCGCCATGGTGAGGATCGAGCCTGCCAGCGCCGGCTCAGTCGCCGCCAGCTTGGCGAGCCGCGGCACGTCGAACCCCGGCTTGGCGAGCTCGTTGCGCAGGCGTACCACCGCGCGCGGCAGCGAAGGCAGCTCAACCTGGCCGCTGGAGAGCTCGGCCGCGAGCTTCTGCACGATCGCAAACGCGTCCTGGTGATTGGTCATCTTTCCTCCCCGTCAGCGACGCTGCTGCGGCGTCGTCCACCAGGCCTTGCGTCCAGCGTGGCTGGCGTCCCGGTCCACGACCAGCTCCAGCACGATCGCTCGGCGCGCCGCCATCCCGTCCACTATAGCCTTCTCGAAGCCGGCCGCGTCGTCCACGCGCGCATGCGCCAGGCCGAACAGCGCCGCCGCGCCGCCGATATCAATCGCGGGCGGCGTCAGCCAGAGCCGGTCGAACTCCGGCAGTGCCGCCTGCGGCAACTGGCCAAAGATCGCGCCGCCACCGTTGTTGATCACGACGATGACGATCGGCAGGTCGCGGCACAGTGACAGCGCATTCAGGTCGTGACACAGGGCAACGTCGCCAAGCACCGCGATGCCCGGCCGGCCTGCGCCGGCGACCAGGCCCGCCGCCGTCGAGAGGTTGCCGTCAATGCCGCTGACACCGCGGTTGGCGTAGAGCGGCAACGGCGCCGCGCGCCGCGGCAGGAAGCTGTCGAAATCCCGTACCACCAGGGAGTTGGATACGAACACCGGCGTGCCGGCCGGCGCGGCCGCCACGATGGCGCGCACCATTGCCGCCTCCAGCGGGGGCGCCTCCAGGGCCGCCAGCGCCTGCAATGCGGCGGCCTCCAGGCAATCGAGGGCGTCCCACTCGGCGGCGCGCAGACCGGCGCGCGCCACCGCGGCGGCGAGCACGGCCAGGGTGGCTGCCGGATCGCCGAGCAGCACTGACCGGGCGCTGCGCAGCGGATCGCTCCAGCTCGACGTCGGTGCGAGGAGCAGCGTTTCCGGGCAGCGCGCCGCCCATTCCTCGACCACCCGCGATACCGGCGGCAGGCCCACGCGAATCAGCCACTCCGGCAGCGGCGTCGCCGGGTCACGCAGGAATGCGTCAGCTGCACACAGCACACGCGCCTGCGGGTCGGTTCCGGCCCGC
>CBDDRR010000145.1:0-3989 GCA_965233095.1 uncultured bacterium | reverse complement strand
GCTGCACGATGCCGAAGCGGCCCTGATCGTCGTGCCCTCGACCGCCCTGCGCTCGGTGGCCCGCGGGACCGCAAGACTGCGGGACCGCCACGGCACAGGCCCGCTTCGCTCGGCGAAGTCTGAGCTCACTCAGCGGGCCTGTGCCGCCCCGGTCCCGCTACGCCTCGTTAAGCTCCCTGGGAGGTTCCGCGGGCCGGCTGACGTCCCTGAAAAGCAGCATTTCGCGCACCCGCCGCGAGGCGCCGTCGTAGAAGCCCGTCTGGTGCTCGTAGGTCCGCGGGTTGCGGAAGGTACCGAACAGCATGTCGAACAGCGAGATGCTGGCGAAGTTGTAGCGGTGGATGCCGCGGGCGTGGTGGACCGTGTGCATTTCCGGCCGCGCGACAACGTAACCCAGCCAGTGCGGCGTGCGGATGTTGGCGTGCTGGAAGATGTCCAGGAAGGACGTCAACAGCAGCACGATGGTCGCGGCCTGCGGGTCGATGCCAACCACCAGCACCAGCGCGAGGCTGCCGACGGCGGTCCAGCCGACCATGTCCAGCGGGCTGAACCAGTAGGCGCTCCAGGTGTCCAGCCGCTCGGCGCTGTGGTGCATCTGGTGCAGGCCGAGCCACAGCGCGTCCGAGCGGTGCAGTGCCCGGTGCCACCAGTAGCCCAGCAACTGGCTGACCAGCATGCCGGCCACCACGCCGCCGGCGACCCCGATCCCCGCCAGGTCGAACAGCTGCCAGGCGGCCAGGTGCTCGTCCCACAGCATCGGCAGGTAGGACGACAGGTAGAAGAACACGGCGAAGGCCGCCGCGCCGCGCAACCGCCAGCCGCGCGCCTCGGGGAGCGGCCGGCCCGGCGCCAGCGCCTCCCAGGCGGCGAGCCCCGCATACATGGCGATGATCGCCAGGGACAGGGGATCCAGCAGGATTTCCAATGGGGTAGGCATCTCGATTCTCCTCTCGCCGGCGCCACCATGGCGCCGCGTGGCGTGCAATGTGCACTGCCGTGCCCGCATGGACTAAAGTCAAACCGGGCAGCAAGCGGACGAATCGGCCATGAAGGACACTGGACCCGTGCTGGAGGTGGCGATCCTGGCCATGCCGGAGTCCACCGCCTCCACGCTCTACGGCATGTGCGACCTGCTGGCGTCCGCCGGACGGGACTGGCCCGCGCTGGTCGAAGGCCGCGCCGGGGAATCCCGCATCCGGCCGTGGGTGGTATCGGTCGATGGCCGGCGCATGGCGCTGCCGAACGGGCTCTCGGTGGAACCGGCCTACGCAATCGCCGACGCGCCCCGACCGGACGTCATTGCCATCCCCGACCTGGCCGTGATGCCGGACGAGGATCTCGCCGGCCGCTACCTGGCGGAGCGCGAGTGGATCCGTGCGATGTATGCCGACGGCGTGACCCTTGCCACTGCCTGCACCGGCGGCCTGGTGCTGGCCGAGGCCGGGCTGCTCGACGGTCACGACGCCACCGTGCACTGGGCCTACTGCGACGCGATGGCGCGCCGCTTCCCGCGTGTGCGCGTGCACCCGAACCGGGCGCTGGTCATCACCGGCAACGAGCAACGCATCATCATGGCGGGGGGCGGCACGGCCTGGCATGACCTGGCGCTCTACCTGGTGGCGCGGCACCTGGGCGCCGAGGAAGCGATGCACGTCGCGCGGCTGCATCTCATCGACTGGCATCACCTCGGCCAACAGCCTTTCGCCGCCCTGTCCTGCAATCGCCAGGCCGATGACGCCGTCATCAGCCGCTGCCAGGAATGGGTGGCACGGCACTACGAGGAGGACGCCCCGGTGAGCGCGATGGCACAGATGTCCGGCCTCTCCGAGCGCTCCTTCAAGCGGCGATTCCAGCGCGCCACGGGGATGCCTCCGCTGGAGTACGTTCACACCCTGCGTGTCGAGGAATCGAAACACCTGCTGGAAACCACCGACGCACCCGTGGAGGCGGTCGCCAACGAGGTCGGCTATGCCGACGCCAGCTTTTTCGGGCGCCTGTTCCGGCGCAAGGTCGGCATGACCCCGGCGCAATACCGCCGGCGCTTCGGCGCGTTGCGCCGGATGCTGGAAACCGGCCCGGCGCGTGCCGGGCCGCCCTGTCAGCCGGCAAGCACCCGGCAGAATACCGCCTTCAGGTAGCGCGTCTCCGGGATCAGCGGATGCGACGGATGGTCGGCCGACTGGCCGCCAATTTCGAGCACCTGCACCGTGCGGCCAAGGTGCCGCGCGGCGCGCTGGACGGCGAGCAGCAACTCGTCCTGCGACAGGTGGAAGGAACAGCTGCAGGACACCAGCAGGCCGTTGCGTCCGAGCAGGCGCATGGCGAGTTGGTTGGCCCGCTGGTAGGCGGCCAGTCCCGCCTTGTGGTCCTTGCGGCGCTTGATGAACGCCGGCGGGTCGACGATCACGGCCTCGAAGTTGCGGCCCTCGTCCGCCAGCGCCTTCATGACGTCGAAGGCCTGTCCCTGCAGGGCTTCGACTTCGAGACCCAGCCGCAGCGCATCCCGTACACCGATATCCAGCGCCGCGGCCGAGGAATCCACCAGCGTCGCGCGCGCGCCGTGCGCGGCCGCCGACAGTCCCCATGCGCCGGTATAGCAAAACACGTCGAGCACGCTGGCCGGCTGGTAACGGGCAAGCCGCGCGCGATTGTCGCGCTGGTCGTAAAACCAGCCGGTCTTCTGGCCGGCGCGGATCGGCGCGGTCAGCTCGACGCCGGCCTCGTTGACCACGACCTCGTCCGGCACCAAGCCGTCGGCCACCTCCACGTAGCGCTCGAGCCCCTCGAGTTCGCGCACCGAGGCGTCGTTGCGCCACAGGATGCCGGCCGGTGACAGGACCTTGCGCACTGCGTCCACGACCTCGCCTTTCATGGCCTCGATCGCGGCGGTGCCTGACTGCAGCACCACGATCTCGCCGAAGCGATCGGCGACCAGCCCCGGGACGCCGTCGCCATCGGCGAACAACAGGCGGTAGCAACCCTGCCCATAGAGCCGCTCGCGCAGTGCCAGCGCGACTTTCAGCCGATGCACCAGCAGGGACCGGTCGGGCGGATGCGCGGCGTCGCGCGACAGGATGCGCGCCGCGATCAGGCTGTGCGGGTTCACGCCGGCATAACCGAGGAAACGCCCCTCGGCGCTGCTGAGGCGGACCACGGTGCCCGGGGCCATGCCAGCGAGCGGCGTGGCGGCGGTATCCACCTCGTTGCTGTAGACCCACAGGTGGCCCGCGCGCAGGCGGCGATCCTCCCGCGGCTTGAGCTTGAGTTCCGGAAAATCGGCTGCGGGCATGTTCACTGGAGGCAGGGTCCGAAGAAGCACCGGAGAAGGTCCGGTACAATTGCGCGCCAGTCTACCCGATTCACCAGCCGGGATTACCCATGCCAGATCGACGCAACCGTCTTGCCGACGAGACCAGCCCCTACCTGCTGCAGCACGCCGACAACCCCGTCGACTGGCGTCCCTGGGACCAGCAGGCACTCGAGCTCGCGCGCCGCGAAGGCAAGCCGATTCTGCTGTCCATCGGTTACTCGGCCTGCCACTGGTGCCACGTCATGGCGCACGAGTGCTACGAGGACGAGGCCATCCCCGCGCAGATGGACCGGCTGTTCGTGAACATCAAGGTGGACCGGGAGGAGCGCCCCGACCTGGACCGGATCTACCAGCTCGCCCACCAGATGATCACACAGCGCAACGGCGGCTGGCCGCTGACGATGTTCCTGTCGCCGGACGACCAGGCGCCGTTCTTCGGCGGCACCTATTTCCCGCCGACGCCGCGTCACGGCCTGCCGGGCTTCCCGGAGCTGCTCGATCGGGTCAACGGCTACTGGCGCGACCACCAGGAGGAAATCCGCCAGCACGCCGAGGGCGTGCGCGAAGCCTTCGCCGCCGTCTGGGAGGCGCCCGCCGGCGGCGACGCCGCAGCCGGTGCGCTGGATCGAGAACCACTGGAGCGCGCGCGGCGCGAGCTGGGCGAAAGCTTCGACAAGGA
>CBDDRR010000144.1:0-4969 GCA_965233095.1 uncultured bacterium | reverse complement strand
CATCCGGCCTGGCTCGGTCCAGGCGCGGCCGTGCGCCTCGATGGCGTGGCGCGGCACCGGGAATGCAGCGAAGTGCATCAGCAGGCCGGCGAAATAAGGTGTCCGGCGCACCAGCCGGATCTCCAGCCGGTCGGGGGCCAGAGCCTCGACGCCGAGCGCCGTCGGCGGCAGCTTGCCGGCCGTGACCTCGCGGCCGTTCTCGATGACCCAGAAAAACTGCGCGTAGGGCGAGGTGGTGTCGCCGGACATCATGCGGCGGAAGGAGTAGACGAAATCCTCCGCCGTGACCGGGGGGCCGTCCGACCAGCGATGCTCGCGGAGCCGGAATTCGAAACGCAGCCCGTCTGCTGACACGTCCCACGATGTCGCCGCGCCCGCGACAACCTCGCCGCCCGGTCCTTCGGTCGTGAGTCCCATCAGCATGTCGCCGACGACCCGGTTCTCCCAGACGCCGGTGATGCGGTGCGGGTCGAGCGAGGCTGGATGCCCCGGATTGGCCACGCGCAGGATGCCACCTGCGGCCAGGGCCTGCACGGGCAGGGCGAGGCACAGCAGTGCGGCAGCCAGGCAGCGGTTCATCCGGATCTCCTTTGGCGTCATTTGCGAACTAGAATAACAACTGGCGCCGCCGACCACAGGGAGAACGGGAATGGACATCGGTGACCTGAGAAACGAGTACAGCGGCGAACCGTTTCGCCGCGCCGACCTGGACCCGAACCCGGTCCAGCAGTTCGGTAAATGGTTCGGGCAGGCCCGCGAGGTGCAGCAGCCCGAGGTCAATGCCTGCACCATCGCCACGTCCGGGCTGGACGGCCAACCGAATGCGCGCACCGTGCTGCTGAAGTACTTCGATGCGGACGGCTTCGTATTCTTCACCAACCTGCAGAGCCGCAAGGCACGCGAAATGGCGGAGAACCCGGCTGTCGCAATGCTGTTTTTCTGGCAAACGCTCGAGCGGCAGGTCTGCATTCGCGGCAAGGTCGAGCGCGTCAGCGCTACCGAGGCGATGAAGTATTTCGCGCGTCGACCACGCAACAGCCAGCTCGGTGCCTGGGTGTCGGAGCAGAGCGCCGTCATCAGCACCCGGTCAGTGCTGGAGATGAAGATGGAGGAGTTCAAGCGGAAGTTCGCCGCCGGCGAGGTGCCGCTGCCGTCCTTCTGGGGCGGTTTCAGGGTGCGGCCGGAGGAGGTCGAGTTCTGGCAGGGACGCGCGTCGCGCCTGCATGATCGCTTTCGTTACCGGCTGGTCGACGACACCTGGGTCATCGAGCGTCTCGCGCCCTGAGCTCGGCCGCAAAGGCCTCCAGTGCCGCGGTGCCGACGATGTCGCGCGCCACCAGCGGCAGGTCGAGCCGCGGCAGCGATGGCAGCGCTTCGCTCAGCGTCGCCAGGTGAAGCTCTTCCTGCGCACGCCGCTCCGCGAGGAACTCGCCGGCATCGGGCGGGGCACGCTTGTTGACCACCAGCCCACCAACCGTGATCCCCGCGGCGCGAAGCTTCCGTTCCAGTTCAATCGTCTCCAGCACGGGCAGTCGCTCCGCTGCCAGCACGATGACGAACGCCGTGACGCCGGCGTCGGCCAGCGTGTCCCTGAGCAGCGCGAAGCGTTCCCGCCGGCGATTCAGGAGGTGGCGGATGCGATCGTCCCGCGCACCGCTTTCACCGGCGCCGCCGCCCAGCACGCGATCGCCGATGTCCTGGTCGGACTCCAGGTTGGCGAGCGCCTTGTCGAAGCGCCCGGCGCGCTCGCGCCGCGTGAGCAGGCCCTCGGTCCACGCGGCCATCATCTCGGGCAGCGCCATCAGGCGCGCCGTATGGCCCGAGGGCGCGGTGTCGAACACCAGCAGGTCGTAGTCCCGCAGGCCTTGCTCGACCGACTCTGCAATGCGTTCGAGCAAGGCCGCCTCCTGCATTCCCGGCGCCTCTCGCGACAGTGCCATGTGGCGGTCGACCTCGCCGGCGAGATGCTCGGGCATCAGCCGGCGCAACGCGGCGCCGACCTCCGCGAGGTGTTCCTCCACCACCCGGTCGGGGTCCAGCTCCACGCCGTCAAGGTTGGCGGCGAGCCGTACTGCCTGAGGTCCGACTGCCCGGTTCCAGAGGTGCCCGAGGTTGTGCGCCGGATCGGTGGAAATCACCAGCACGCGGCGTCCGGCGTCGGCCTCGGCCAGCGCGACGCTGGACGCCACCGTGGTCTTGCCGACGCCGCCCTTGCCGCCGAAGAACAGGATGCGCCGCTGCCGGGCGAGGCTCAGCAGCACCGCAAGTGATCCAGCGGGGAGTGCTCCATGCCCATGCGCCGGTGCCAGTCATGAAACTGCTCGTACAGCACCGGCATCAGTTCCAGGGTGTACCAGGACGCCGGGTTCGGCACGCCCAGCGTCTCGGCGAACACCAGCAGCATGAACAGGTCTTCCTCGTCCCGCTTGAGGCGCGCGAAGCCCCGCCGGTACGGCGATACGTAGTATTCGTGCAGCCCCTGCGAGAGCTGCCTGAACAGGCCGTCCCGGCGGTCTTCGCCCACCCGCGTCAGCTGCGCTGCTGTAGCGTCGCGGCGCCCTTGGCGCCGCGGCCCATGGCGATTGCCGCCTCCAGTGCGACCCACAGCGCCGCCAGCAGGATGACAATGTCCATGCCCAGCAACAGCCAGTTTTCCTGGCGGTAGAACTGCCCCAGCTGCACCAGCAACGCGTACACCGACATGGTGAGCAGGAACGCCAGCGGCACTGCGGTGAACCAGGCCGGCCGCCCAAGGCGAATCAGCATCACCGAGATGATCGACAGCGTCAGGCCGGCGAGCAGCTGGTTGGTGGTGCCGAACAGCGGCCAGATGATCATGCCGCCGGCCCCGTCCGCGCCGGCCCCAAAGGCGAGCGCCAGGCAGAAGCCGAGCGCGACCAGCGTGCTGACCACGACGTTGACCTTGATGCCGCCGAGCTCGGCGGCCTCCTGGATGACATAGCGCTGCAGCCGAAGCCCGGTGTCCATGGTCGTGGCGGCGAACAGGATCGCCATCACGGCGAGCATGGTCGCGCCGAGCTGCTCCGGGACGCCGAGGCCGGCCATCAGGATGGCGTCGCCGCCGTTGACGAAGGCCACCACGCCGCCGCCGCCGAAGCGGGAGTAGACCGCTTCCCAGTCGGCCAAAGTGGCGAAGCCGGCGGTGGTGCATATGATGGCGGCCAGCGCCAGCATGCCCTCGCCGACGGAACCGAAGTAGCCGACGAAGCGCGCGTCGGTCTCCTTGTCCAACTGCTTCGAGGTGGTGCCCGACGATACCAGGCCGTGGAAACCGCTGATGGCGCCGCAGGCGATCGTCACGAACAGCAGCGGCACCAGGCTGGGCGTGCCGGCCGGGACGTTGTTGTTGAAGGCGGGCGCGACGATGTCGGGCGACGCGATCAGCACGGCCACGTACAGCAGCCCGAGGCCGAGGAACAGCTGCAGGCCGTTGATGTAGTCGCGCGGCTGCAGCAGCACCCAGACCGGCAGGATCGAGGCGACGCCCGCATAGGCGAACAGCAGCACGATCCATTGCGAGCGCGGCCCGAGCCCAAGAACGCTTTCGGGCAGCACGATCGGCATGCTATTGCCGATGAAGATCAGCGCGTACAGCGCGACCACGCCGATGATCGAGACCCACAGCAGGCTCATCTTGTAACGGTAGATCATCTGGCCGATGACCAGCGCGACAAGGATGGCGCCCCAGGTCGGGATGACCGCTGTGGGCGTGGAAACGAGCAGGTTGGCGATCACCACCGCGAAGGCGGCGTTGACCATCAGCAGCAGCAGGAAAATCACTACCAGGAACAGGTTTCGCGCACGCGCGCCGATGACGCTGCCGGTGAGCGTGCCGATCGACTTGCCCTTGTTGCGAACGCTGGCCCACAGCGCCCCGAAGTCGTGCACCCCGGCAAAGAAAATGGTGCCGAAGATCACCCAGGCAAAAGCGGGTCCCCAGCCCCAGATGACGGCGATGGCGGGCCCGACAATCGGCGCGGCGCCGGCCACCGAGGTGAAGTGGTGGCCCCAGAGGATGTACTTGTTGGTCGGGACAAAGTCCACGCCGTCGCGGAACTCGTGCGCCGGGGTACGAAAGTCCAGGTCCAGCCGATAGATCTTCTCGGCGATGAATTTCGAATAGAACAGGTAGCCGAGCGCCAGCATGGCGAGCCCGAACAACAACATCGTCACAGCATTCATATTCCCGTCCCCCTGCGTTCTTTTCTTGGATCCGCCGTGTCAGCCACTGGTCCCGAACCGCTCGGGATCCACCTCGATCCAGGTCGCCCGGGCGCGTGCGCAGAGCGTGCCGTCGGCAGCCCAGATTGCACTCCCGGAAAAATGCTTGCGGCCGTCGCGCCCCAGGCGCCAGCCGCCGACGATATGCGGTCGCCCCGCCAGCACGGGTGCCTCAATGAGGGCAGCCAGCCGGCCGAGTACCAGTGGTCGCTCGAGCTCAGCGAGCCAGGCCCAGGCGCCCGGGCAATCCAGCGCCGCCCAGACGAATTCCGTGCGCACGGCGCCTTGCGCGTCGGCGAGGCCCTGTTCCGGCTTCCACGGCGATGCGACCAGCGACTCGTTCGCGACCTTGCCGGGGAAGACGCGCAGTCCATCGCCGGGCTCTCGGCCGGGTCCGCAGACGAAGCAGGTGGGGAAGGCGTGCTCGACCAGCCCGTGGTAACGCGCCGCCGCTTCGGTGGCCGCGCCCAGGCCTGGGCAGTGGGGGACTTCCAGCGAGAATGCCGTGCGGTGGGCCTCTGCGACAGTGGCGTCGCCGTCCATCAGCGCGAGTCCGTCCGGCGTGCGCCGCACCGCGAGCTCGCGATCCAGCGGCGGCGGGCGCCTGAGCGTGACCTCGATCGGCGGCGGCAGCCTGGCCGCGAGCAGGCCGCAGGTGTACCCGCCGTTGCCGGACTCCGGCGGGCCACAGAAACGCGCCTTGATCAGCAGCGGCGGGGAGGGTGCG
>CBDDRR010000143.1:0-8889 GCA_965233095.1 uncultured bacterium | reverse complement strand
CATGCTGCTGGCCGTCGTCGCGCTGTTCCTGTTCAGCCGCGACCGGATCCCGATGGAGACCTCGGCGCTGGTGGTGCTGGGTATCCTCATCGTCGGCTTCCAGGTGTTTCCCTACGTGTCGCCGGCCGGCCGAACGCTGGACACGGGCGATTTCCTCGCCGGCTTCGGCAACAGCGCGCTGATCACCATCATGGCGCTGCTGATCTGCACGCGCGGCCTGGAAGTGACCGGTGCGCTGCAGCCGGTGGCCGACCGGCTGGCGCGCCTGTGGCTGTGGAACAGGAAGGTTGCGCTGCTGGCGGCGCTGGTGCTGGCCGCCACCCTGAGCATGTTCCTCAACAACACGCCGGTGGTCGCGATGCTGCTGCCCATCCTGATCAGCGTCGGCATCAGGACCGGTACGCCGGCGTCATCCATGCTCATGCCGGTCGGCTACGCCACCATCGTGGGCGGCGTGTGCACGACCATCGGCACGTCCACCAACCTGCTGGTGGTGCAGATTTCCTCCGAGATGGGCATGGCGCCGATGGGCATGTTCCATTTCACCGGCATTGCGGCGAGCGCCGCCGTGCTGGCGATCCTGTATCTCTGGCTGGTCGCGCCGCGACTGGTGCCGGACCGCACGCCGCCGATGCCTGACACCTCGCCGCGCGTGTTCGAGGCCATCCTGCATGTCGGCGAGGAGAGCGCTGCGGCCGGGTGCACGATACCCGAGTTGATCGCGCGCACCGAGGGCGCCATGCGGCTCGGCGCCATCGAGCGCGGCGCCGGCCTGTTCGTTGCGCGGTTGCCCTCCGTCACGATTCGCCCGGGTGACCGGCTGCATGTCCGCGATACGCCGGACCGCCTGAAGCGATTCGAAGGACAGCTCGGCGTGACGCTGTACGACGCATTGGACCCGACGCATGCACTGTCGGCGGACGAGGCGCCCAAGGCCGGCGACCAGCGCATGGCGGAGATCGTGGTGACGCGCGGCTCGCCGTTGCACCGGCGGACACTCAAGAGCGTGCCCTTCTTCGCCCACCACGGCTTGTTGCCGGTGGCGGTGCACCGCCCGCGCTCCCCGGGCGCCGAAGTGGCCGACATTGGCGAGGTGTTCCTGCGCGCCGGCGACATTGTGCTGGTGCAGGGCTCGGCCACCTCGCTGGACACCATCAAGCGCCTTGGCAACGTGCTGGTGGTGGACGGCTCGCTGGACCTGCCCCACACCAGCAAGGCGCCGCTCGCCGGTGCCATCATGGTCGCGGTGGTGCTGGCGGCCGCCACCGGACTTCTGTCGATCACCGTGGCGGCGCTGTGCGGCGTGCTGGCAATGATCACCACCAACTGCATGAACTGGCGCGCCGCCCTCGGTGCCATGGATCGCCGGTTGATCATCGTCATCGTGACCAGCCTGGCGCTGGGCCGCGCACTGACCGTGACGGGCGGCATGGAGTACATCGCCGGGCTGTTTGTCGTGGTGGCCGAGCCGTGGCCCACGGTCGTGGCGCTGGGCGCGCTGCTGATCGTCATCGCACTGGTGACCGAAGTCGTGACCAACAACGCGGCGGCCGTGCTGGGCACACCGGTGGCGATCTTCATTGCCGAGCGCCTCGGCGTGCCGGTCGAGCCCTTCGTGCTGGCGGTGCTGTTCGGCGCCAACATGAGCTACCTCACGCCAATCGGCTACCAGACCAACCTGATGGTGCTCTCCGCCGGCGGCTACCGGTTCGCCGATTTTTTCCGCGTCGGCCTGCCGCTGCAGCAGATCATGTGGTGGTCGCTGACCTTCCTGCTGGCCTTCCGCTACGACCTGTTTTAGGAAGAAAACCGGGGTCAGAGACGCGTTTCCTCAGAAACGCGTCTCTGACCCCAGTTTTCGAAACCTGTCTCTGACCCCGGTTTTTTCAGGTCAGGTCGCGGAGCTTCACCTTGGCCGCGCCGCCAAGCTGGTCGATCTGCGCCAGCAGCAGCTCCGCGCAGGCGACCGCATCGGCGCCGGCGGAATGACGCTGGTGGTCCGGCAACTGGCGCCGTGCCCGGCAGGCGTCCAGCGTGAGATCGCCGTGCATTTCGCGGACGCTGCCGCCGCTGCCTTCCAGCAGGCGCCGCTCCAGTGACATCGTATCGATGAAGGGATTCGGCAGTGGCACGCCGCCCATGGGGCGCAGCAGCGCGGCCAGGAAGCCGCGCTCGATCGATACCGCGTGCGCCACGATGGCGCGCCCGGCCAGGTCCGGCAGCAGGTGCTCGAGCATGGCCTCGAGGCTGTCGGCGTCGTCCAGGTCGCTGTCGGTGATGCCATGGATGACCGCGCTCTGGCCGACGCCGTCCACGCCGCCGTTGCAGACCCGCACCTCGCGAGCGCTGGCCATGACGATGCGGTCGCCGCGCACCAGCACCCAGCCGGCGGCGATGACGTTATCGCGCTGCATGTCCAGGCCGGTGGTTTCGAAGTCCAGCGCGATGATCTCCAGCTCGGACACGCGCGCGCCGGGAGCGGGCAGCGGTTGGTGCAGCAGCCGTTCCTGCAAGGGCAGGCGGCATTTCCGCCGGGCGCGCGCGAGGCGGAAGCGCTGCAGCAGGCTCACGACGGGAAATCCAGCGCCAACCCTTTCTGTGCCTCCCGAATGACCAGGAACGCGTCCTTCAGCGCCGCGCGCTCCGCGTGCGAAATCGCCCGCACGTCGAGGTGGTTGTGCGGTTCCTCGCCCTTGCGTGCCTGCTGGGCGTGCAGGCGCACCCGCAGCCCCGCCAGCAGGCGATGCGCGCCGGCCAGGCGATCGGCTTCCTTGCGGCCCATCTTCTCGGTCTCGACCAGCCGTGCGAGGCGGTCCTGCGTGCCCGGTACGGTGACGCCGCCCTGCAGGGCGCGTACCCGCACCAGGTCGGTCAGCGGCATCAGGCCGGCTCGTTTGATCTCCAGCGTTTCGCGGTGCTCACCCTTGCTCTCCAGCACGAAGCGCCGGAAAAAGCCCAGCGGCACGTCGTAGCCGGCCGCCTGGCGAGCGAGTGCCGACAGGAACACCGCCTTGCCGCTGCCGCTGCCGCATTCGGCCAGTGCCCGGCCGATGCGTGCGGCCAACTCCCGGTCGCCGGCCACCGGTCGAAAGTCGAAGAATATGCTGACCTGCAGCACGGCCTCGGGATCAGGCAGGCTGGCCCAGTCGGAAAAGTGCTTCAACCAGCCGCGCAGCGGCTGGCGCCACTTGTCGGTGGTGGCCATGATCTTGCCCGGGCAATACACGTAGCCGCAGGCGTCGAGCCCGTCGCAGACGAACTCCGCCAGTGCCTTGAAGTACGCGTCTGCTTCCGGCGGAGCGTCGTCGGCATACACCAGGCCGTTGTCCTGGTCGGTCTTGAGGCTCTGTTCCTCGCGCGCCTGCGAGCCGAAGGCCAGCCATGCGAAGCGCGCTGGCGCGGGACCGAGCTTGTCCTGTGCCAGCTTGATCAGCCGCCGCGTGACGGTGTCGGTGATCATGGTGAGGACTCTCGGCACCTCCTCCGCACGCATGCCCGAGGCGAGCATCAGCTCGAACAGCTTCGGCACGCGCTTGCAGGTGTCTGCCAGCTCCGCCGCGGAATCCTGTTTCTGCAGCTGGGCGGCCAGGTACAGCGGATGGTGAGTCTGCAGGCTCATCAGGTCGCGGGTAGTCACCATGCCGACCACGCGGTCGCCGCGGGTCAGCGGCAGGTGATGGATGCCGCGGCCGGCCATGGCCAGGATGCCCGCCAGAACGGGGCTGGAATCCTCCAGCGTCAGCGGCTCGGCGGTCATGATGGCGGTGACCGGCTCGGCCGGGTCGCGGCCGACGGCGAGCACACGGTTGCGCAGGTCCCGGTCAGTGACGATGCCGCGCAGCGCGTCGCCCTCGTTGACCAGCAGCGAGGAAATGCCGTGCTCGGACATCTTCTTCGCCGCCGCGGAAATCGACGTGTCTGGCGTCACCGTGATCGGCTCGCGCTTGGCCAGCTCGCCCATCGGCGTCATGAACAGCGTCTGGCTGCGGCCGCTGCCGCCCTCGGGCTGCAAGGCGGCGATCAGGCGCTCCTCGAGGCTGCGGATATAAAAAGTGTCGAAGGCCGTCGACTGGGTGCGCAGCTCGTCGAAGGCGGCCTGGGGCATCATCCACACCAGCCCGTCCTCGATCAGGGTGATGCGGAAGCGCACCGCCTTGCCGGTGAGCAGCGACTGCAACCCGAAGCTCTCGCCCTCGCCGTAACGGCCGACGAGATTGCCCTTCGCGTCGTGCGCCTCCACGGCGCCGCGCCGCAGCAGATACAGCGTTTCGTTGTGGTCGCCGATCTCCAGCAGCACCGTGCCCTTGCGCCGGTACACCGCTTCGATGGACGCAGCGGCCCGGTGCCGCAGGGCCTGGCTCAGCAGGTCAAAGGGCGGGGTCTCGGCGAGAAAGTTTTCGACGTCGGCCAGCGGGTTGTTCATGAGCAGCAATCATAGCGGCAAACTTGCGCGCCAGCCGCATCCCGCGCGGGTGCGCACGTATAATGCCGGTAACAAAGCCACGCATTCCGCACGACCATGACCAAGCCGCGCAAGCCCTATTTCCCGCGCCTCGTGAAGCGCCACCAGCCGGCCGACGGCCGCCGCGGCCAGCCGTCGCTGTGGAGCGTGGGCCCGAAGGAGGCCTGGCGCCTGCTCAAGTCGTACGTCGGGCTGGACGGCCGCAGCAAGCGCGAGCCGATTACCGACCGTCCCGGGCTGGTGCATTTCCTCGATACGCGCGCCAGCTACATGGCGCAGAGCTCGCTGTACGGCTACCTCCGCACGCGGGCGGGCCAGCGTTACCCGGAGCTGTTCGACGACGATCCCTTCGTCGTCTCGATCAACATCGCCAAGTGGCACATCTGGCTGGCCTGCCTGTCGGACATCACCGTGTACGCGGGCAGCCGCCTGGCGCAGGCCGCGCCGCGGGAGGCCGAGCGCGTCGGGGAACTGATGCAGGCGGCGCTCGGCGAGATACTGGACAA
This sequence comes from uncultured bacterium, assembly GCA_965233095.1. GTDB lineage: Bacteria > Pseudomonadota > Gammaproteobacteria > Steroidobacterales > XN24 > XN24. The sequence goes on along the minus strand of CBDDRR010000143.1, from coordinate 3,921 downwards.
GGCCGGCACGCCGGTCGAGGCCGATGCGGCGTATCCGGCGCATGCCGAGCGCGTGCGCGAACGGATCGCGCGCACCGACTGGCTGGCGGTCGGCGACCAGGAGGCGGCGTTCACAGAGAGTCCCGGCGCACTGGTGCACTGGGCGCCGATCATCGACGAGCTCAAGCAGCTGGACGAGGACATCGTCCGCAACTCGGTGCGCTTCCGCTGGCAGGAGGTGCGCCGCGACTTCTGCGCGGACCTCGACGCCCACGCCGTGCTCGGCATCGCTGTCGAGCCACCCGCCGCCGAGCCGCCCGCTACCTCATGAACAGCCCGATGATGTAGCTGACGCCTGCGGCGAGTTCGCTCTCCAGTGGGAAGGACAGCATGCCCATCACCGAGTAGCCGAGCAGCCAGGGCATCACGTAGAAGCGGAACATGTAGAAGAACCAGGCCACGTAAAGCGGCACCATCAGCGGGATCAGGAAACCGGGCGTGATCGGCTTGAACAGCTTGATCAGCGGGTCGGTGACCCGGATGAAGAAGCGGCTGAAGAAAAACTTGCTCTCCTCCGGCAGGAACAGCCGCATGCCGAAGCGGCCGATCAGCGTCCACATGATCATGCCGAGCACATAGTCCAGCGCCAGCACCCACACGGGGATCGTCTCGGCAATGGGAACGGCCTCATTCATCGATTGACTCCGGGCGCACGGGCGACTTCCTCAGCGGCGGCCGACCATGTGGCGGCCGCGCAGTATCCTCTCACAATGAAAAGGGCCGGGGCGAGCAGCACTCGCCCCGGCCCGGTTTGAGCCTTTTCTCAGCTCTTAGTGGGACGCACCCAGGATCGTATCGCCCTTCGGAATGCGAACCTCGTCGACCATGCGCTGGGTCTCCTCGTCCGGCGCCTCGGTCAGCAGCGAGACCACCACCATGGCGACCAGGCTGGCGGCCGCGCCGACGATGCCGAAGCGCAGGTGATCCAGGCCGATCCACTCGGGCATGCCAGAGCGCACCGCGATCAGGTAGGCCCAGCCGGACGCCAGGCCGATCAGCATGCCGGCAATGGCACCAGGCCGGTTGGCCCGTTTCCACCACACACCGAGCACCAGCGGGAAGAACAGCCCGGACATCGCGAAGCAGAAGGCCCAGGCCACCGCCCCGAGGATACCTGTGAGCTGCATGCTGGCGACCAATGCACCGGCGGCACCGATAACCAGCAGCAGGATGCGAGCCACCAGCAGCCGGGTCTTGGTTTCCGCCTTCGGGTCGATGATCTTGAAGTACAGGTCATGCGACAGCGCGTTGGCGATGGCCAGCAGCAGGCCGTCGGCCGTGGACATGGCGGCTGCCATTCCGCCGGCGGCGACCAGGCCCGAGATCACGTAGGGCAGGCCGGCGAACTCCGGCGTAGCCAGCACGATAATATCGGCGCGCAGGAAGAACTCGTTGATCTGCAGTATCCCGTCGGCGTTGCTGTCGCGGATCGCGACCATGCCGATCGCACCCCACTTCTGCACCCATTCCAGCGCGTTCACGTCCGCGATCGGCTTGCCGATAATGGACGTCGCCAGGTTCGGGTCCAGCAGCTGCAGCTTGCTGTAGGTCGCCAGCGCGGGGGCCGTGAAGTACAGCAGGAAGATGAAGAACAGCGACCAGGCCACCGACGAGCGCGCGGCGCGCACTGACGGCGTCGTGAAATACCGCATCAGGATGTGCGGCAGCGAGGCCGTGCCGACCATCATGCAGATCGCCAGGGTGATGAACTTCCAGGCCGCCATGGCGCCCTCGCCCGGGGTGGCGTGTCTCACCGTGAGCACCGCCAGTCCCGCCACCGACTCGGTGGCCGCCGTGCCGACACCGATCAGCGGCTCCAGCTCCCGGATGCGCAGCAGCGCATCGCCGTAGGAGAACTGCGGGATGAGGCCGAAGCCCTGCACGTTGGACATCCAGAACACCGGGATCAGGTAGGCGATGATCAGCACGATGTACTGCGCCACCTGCGTCCAGGTCACGGCGCGCATGCCGCCGAGCATCGAGCAGACCAGGATGCCGGCCAGGCCGAACCAGACGCCCACCTCGAACGGGATCTGCAGGGCGCGCGCGGCAATCGTGCCGGTGGCGTTGATCTGCGCGGTCACGTAGGTGAACGAGGCCACGAACAGCACCAGCACCGCCGAGAGTCGCGCGAGCTTGCCGCCGTAACGCGTGCCGATGAAATCGGGCACGGTGTAGCAGCCGAACTTGCGCAGGTACGGCGCCATCAGCGTCGCCACCAGCACGTAGCCGCCGGTCCAGCCGACGACGAAGGCGAGGTAGCCGTAGCCGCTCATGAAGATGCCGCCCGCCATGGCGACGAACGAGGCGCCGGACATCCAGTCGGCGGCCGTGGCCATGCCGTTGAACACCGGCGGCACCTGCCGTCCCGCGACGTAGTACGCCTCGACCTGCATGGTGCGCGAGAGAATGCCGATGAAGGCGTAAATGGCGATGGTGAAGGCGACGAACAGGATGCCGATGATGTCGGCGCTCATGCCCAGCGTTTCGAAAAACGCCATCAGGGCGAAGAACGCGAGGAAGCCGCCCGTGTAGACGCCGTATATTTTCGGAAGGTTGTCGATGAACGACTTACCTTCAAATGAGAACTTGCTCATGGTGTCGTCCTCTCCCTTAGTCTTCCGAGACGCCGTACTTCCGGTCGATCGCATCCTGCTGCTTCACGAAAACGAACAGCTGGATGACGAAAACGGCCAGGGAGCCCTGCGCAGCCATGTAGTAATTGAGCGGGAAGTCCAGGAAGCGGACGTGATAGAGCGACCCCGCGAACCAGTGGACGACGATTGAGAAAAAGAACCAGATCGCCAAGTGCACGATCATGAGGTTCCGCGTCGAGCGCCAATGCGCGACGCGATTTTCGGCGGTAAATTCAGACACTGCGTTTCCTCCCTCAAAGTGGGAATTGGCCGGCCGGCCTTATCTGTCTTGTCACCTCGACGGGGCACGCGCCCCGCGACGAGTCCCGAGAAACTAGCAGTACGTCAGGGGCTTGTCCCTGCGACCTTAGTCGGAGTCGCCGCCGCCCGGGCCACGGGCGCGCTTCCGCGCCGCGGCGGTTGTGGGTAGCATCGGCGTGTCCGGACCGGCGCCCTCATAACCAGATTGCCGGGCGGGCAGGGAGGAGATCGGATGCTCGAGACCTGGGTTCCCCCGGTCGTGGCGCTGGCCTATGTCGTGCTCTTGTTCCTGGTGGCCTATATCGGTGACCGGATGCACAAGCGCGGCAGGTACGTGCCGACACCCGTGGTCTACAGCCTGGCGCTGGGCATCTACTGCACGTCCTGGACCTTTTTCGGCGCGGTCGGCCGGGCGGCTTCCAGCGGCTGGGACTACCTGGCCATCTACATCGGGCCGATCATCGTGTTCCTGATGATGACCCACTTGCCGGCCCGCATCGTCGCGGTCAGCAAGCAGCAGAGCATCACCTCGGTTGCCGATTTCATCGCCTCGCGCTATGGCAAGGCCCAGGGCATCGCGGCGCTCGCTTCCGTCATGGCGCTTGTTACAGTACTTCCTTATATTGCGCTGCAACTAAAAGCGGTGGCCGGCAGCTACAGCCTGATCACCGGCGGCCAGGGGATGGACGTGGTGCCGTCGGTGCGCGACGACACCGGGCTGCTCGCCGCCGGCTTGCTGGCGGTATTCACCATCCTGTTCGGCACCCGCCAGGTCGATTCGACCGAGAGCCATCGCGGCATGGTGCTGGCGGTCGCCTTCGAGTCGGCGGTCAAGCTGGTCGCATTCATCGCCGTCGGCCTGTGGGTGCTCTACGGGCTGTTCGACGGGCCTGCGGCGCTGGTCGCCGCCTCGCGCGCCGACCAGACGGTCATGCGGCTGTATTCGACGGCGACCATCGACCACAGCTTCCTGGTGCTCACGGTG
>CBDDRR010000142.1:0-6627 GCA_965233095.1 uncultured bacterium | reverse complement strand
ATTGCCCGCCAGTCGCTGCAACAGCTCGCCGTCGCCACAGCCGAGGTCGAGCACGCTGCGGGCACCGCAGGCCGCCAGGTGGCGCGCGATGGTATCGAGGCGTTCCTCGTGGATGGGACTGGCCATCGATCAGGTCGCCGGTTTTTGCATGAGAGCCACACCCGCGCCGGGCTCGAGCAGCTTGTCGAGCAGCCGGAACTCGGCCGCCGGGTCGTGGAAATGCTCGGCCACCTCCGTGCAGGTGATGAATTCATAGCGTCGCTCCAGCGCGGCGCGCTGCGGCGCGAAGAAGGGATCGTAAACGGTCACGTCATGGCCGGCTTCCTGCAGCATCGCAGCCAGCGCCGGGCCGGGCCCGGCTCCGTAGTCGAGTCCGCGCTGCGCAGCCGGCAGCCGCCGCAGCAGGGGCTCGGCCAGCCGGTTGAGAAAACCCCGGTAGCCGGGGTCGCGCGGGTCGTTCCGGTGGAGGCGATACTGCGCCAGCTCTTCGGCCGCGGTCGGTCGCTGGCGAGGATCCAGATAGGTCGCGAGGCACGATCGGCAGCGCCAGTAGTCCCGGCCGTCCACATGAACAAAGAAACGCGTGTTGCGACCCTCGCATACCGGGCAATCCCCCTGCGCCGGTGCAACGGCAATCGTGCCATGAAGCATGAGATTTCCCGGGAAGACTGCAGAAAAGCAACACGAGTATATCGCCGTCGCGCACCCGTTTCCGTCCGGTGCCCGTGCTGCCGATGGGGAGTACTTGATGTAGCATCCCGCGCATGGTGAATCGTAACTCCGCCTGGCGGTATGGCTCCATGCTGGCGCTGCTGCTGGCCTCGTCCTGGTGCGCGGCCCACGAGGAAGAGCATGTCCGTTACCTGAGCCCGTCCGGCACTGATGCCGGCGGCTGCCAGACACCCTCGACGGCGTGCCGCAGCGTCGGCTACACAGCCGGCCAGGCGGGCAAAGGCGGCGAGGTCAAGGTGTCCGCCGGGCAGTACACCTTGGCCGGGCGGGAGGACCTCTTCTACGTCTGGAGCGAAACGGCCGAGCTCTCCGGGGGCTACAGCGCAGACTTCCACGCCCATGAGCCCGCGGAGTATCCGACGTTGCTGATCGGCGTGCCCCCTGAGCGTCGTGCCGCGCTCGAGGCACGCGGTTTCCAGGTGCTCGTCGACAGCAAGTGGTCCGAAAGCGACGCCGGAATCAGCGTGGCCCAGGCGCTCGCGCCCATGCTCGAGAGCTCGGGCCCGGTCGATTGCACCGGCGGCAGCGCGGGCATCCATGACTGTGAGCGCATCGACCTGCTGTCGCACCTCGCGCTGGCGGATTTCGGCACCCGGCCCAGCGGCGCGAATGACATCTGGGGATTCGTCGATCTGAACACCGAGCGGGAGTACGCGCTGATCGGTCTGCGCAACGGCATCGCAGTGGTGGACGTCAGCGACCCCACCGCGCCCTTCGAGGTCGGCAGCGTCCCCGGCCAACAGACCGGCTGGCGCGACATCAAGGTGCTGCAGTTCTACGACGACGAGGCCGGGCGATGGCAGGCCTATGCCTACGTTACCGCGGACGCGGCCAGTGATTTCCTGGCCATCATCGACCTCACCGGGCTGCCCCATGAAGTCCGGCTGGCCGCACGCGCGACGCCCGACCGGAGCGCCCACAACCTCAACATCGCGGGCGTCGATCCGACCCTGAACATTGCGCTGCCAGGCCGTCGACCGACGCTTTACCTGGCAGGCTCCAACGTCGACGCCGGCGCCTTCCGGGCTTTCGACCTCGGCGACCCACTCGCGCCAGCCCTGGTCGGTCGCTCGCTGAACGGCTACATGCATGACGGCACCGCCGCGGTGCTGCGCGACCCTGCGCAGATGGCCGGCTGCCCGGGTGGCGGCCCGCGCTGCGAAGTGCTGGCCGATTTCAACGAGGACCGGCTGCAACTCTGGGACGTCACCGCGCCCGATGCGCCCATGCTCCTGTCCGTCCTCAACCATGCGACCGCCACCTATGTCCATTCGGGTGCCTGGTCGGAGGACGGCCGCTACTTGTTCATGCACGATGAAATGGACGAGCGTGACCGCGGCCTCGACACGCACCTGTACGTGGTGGACGCCGCAGATCTCGGCGGGCCGATCATCGCGGGCACGTGGACCGGTCCAAACCGGGCCATCGACCACAACGGCTATCCGCGCGGCAACCGCTATTACATCAGCAATTACACCCGCGGACTGACCGTGCTGGACCTGACGGATCCCGCGGCGCCGACCACCGTGGGACATTTCGACACTTTCCCGCTGTCGGATAATCCGGTGTTCAGCGGCGCCTGGGGAGTCTATCCCTACCTGCCCAGCCGGGTGCTCCTGGTGAGCGACATCGAGAGCGGCCTGTTCGTGCTGCGCGACGGCACGCTCGCCAGCGAGGCCGGCGCCGTTGGCTTCGTCCAGTCCCGTGTGGGCGTGCGCAGCGGCGAGACCGCGCGGGTCGCACTGCGGCGCAGCGGCGGGGTCAGCGGGGCCGTCTCCGTGGGCTGGGAGGTGCTGCCCGGAAACCACGCTCCAGCCGAGGAAGCCGTCACCAGCGGCCGCATCGACTGGCCTGATGGAGATGCGCTGGCACGGGAAATCGAGCTTCCGGTCGCGGCGTTGGCGGCGGGCGGTCCAGAGATCGGACGGCTGTTCCTGAGGCTGTTCGATCCGCGCGGCGGCGCCACGCTGGGCGGTTCGGCGCTGGCCAGTGTGTTCGTCGATCACCCCGGCGCCCCCGGGCGCCTGGATTTCCAGGATCCGCCCACCCTGCAGGAGCGGAGTGGCCGGGCGCTGCTGGTGGTTGAGCGGCGCGGCAGCACGGCCGGACAGGCCAGCGTGGACTTTGCCACCCGTGCGGGCTCCGCGACGGACGGCGCCGACTACCTGTCGGCCGCCGGCACGCTGGCCTGGGCCGACGGCGACGGCACCGCGAAAGTCATCGAGATCGCCATCGTCACGGACCAGGTTGCGGAGGACGCCGAACAGTTCTTTGTGGACTTCAGCAATCCGGCAGGCGCCGATGTCTCGCGGGCCAGCGCCGTAATCACCATCGCTGCAAGCCCGGGACCCCCGCCTCCACCCCCGCCCACGGCCGCGCCAGGCGGGGGCGGCGGCGCGGCCGGCGTGTTCACGCTCCTGGCGATGAGCCTGTTGTGCCTGACTCGCAGAGGCGGGTCGCGATACACTAGGCTGCCCGTGCGGGCACCATGACTTTCCATTCCCAATCAGCGCGACCTGGCGCAGGAAGCCTGCAATGACACAGCTGGACAAGACCGAGGCCGTCGGGCGTTCCATCCTGGGCGCCGAGCTGGACGCCGCCGAGCGCGCCGCGCTTGCGGATGTCATGGGCCTGCAACCGATGAAGAAAGGTGACATCGTCGTTCGGGAAGGCGAGTCGCGCCGCACCCTGTTCGTGCTCGCGGAGGGCCGGCTGAGCGTCTGCAAGGGCGAGGGCGAGAATGAATCCTGCCTTTACCAGCTCCGCATCGGCGAGTGCGCCGGGACGCGGGCCTTTCTCGACGGCTCCGAGCGCAAGGCGAAGCTGCGCGCCGACAGCGACGGCGCGCTGTTGATGCTGGAGCCGGAGGACTTCGAGAAGCTCATCGACAGCCACCCCAGGCTGGTCTACAAGGTGATGCGCGGCCTGTTCCGCGTCACCCACGCCAACCTGATGCGCATGAACCTCGAGACCGCCGAGCTGCGCAATTACATGATGAAGACCGGCGGGCGATACTGAGCACCTTGGCCAATTCCCCGGTCAGCGCGGCGCCGCACGTCTATGTCGACGCCGACGCCTGCCCGGTCAAGGCGGAGACGGTCCGGGTGGCGGTGCGCCATGGGCTGCCGGTGACGTTTGTCGCCAACTCGGGAATGGTACTGCCCCGCGGACCGCGCGTTCGGCTGGAGATCGTCTCCGGGGCCTTCGACGCGGCTGACGACTGGATCGTCGCCCAGCTCCACGAGAACGACATCGTCATCACCGCAGACATTCCGCTGGCGTCAGCGGCACTCAAGAAGCTCGCCCGCGTGCTCGGCCCCGGCGGGAAGCCCTTCACGGATGACAACATCGGCAATGCCCTGGCCACGCGCGAGCTGATGGCGGACCTGCGCGCCTACGGCGTGGGCGGCGGTCCCCCGCCCTTCGAGCAAAGGGACCGCTCGCGATTCCTGCAGGCGCTGGAACTGGTCGTCCGCGAGGCGCTGCGCGACAGCCAGGCCCCGCCGTCCATCAGTTGACGATCGGCGCCAACGCCGCGGCGATCCGCTCGCCCTGGGCCGGCGTCACCAGGCTGCCGAGAATCTCCTGGAAGCGCTCGCCCTGCACGCCGGAAACGATGTACTGCCACCGGTAAGCGCGCAGCAGCCCGGCCTCGAGTTGTTCTGCCTCATCGGCGCCGACCGGCCGCCCGCAGATCCGCATGAAGTAGCCGGCGTCCGCCTGCGACTGGGCCTGGAGGATGCCGTCGACTGCACCGACCAGCGCGATCAGGTCATCGACCGCCTGGTCGCGCCCAGCTGCGTCGAGCCGCGCATGTTCGCGTCGCCACTCCAGCTCGTCGAGCACGGCATGCTGCGATTCCTCGCGCCAGTGAAACAGGAACACATCCTTGTACAGGTCGGACAGGTCGGACTCCGGCTCGATGCTCTGGCGGTAATGCGCCTGCGTGAACAGCTCTATGTGGCAGGTCAGGCCGAGCACCGCCCAGGTGGATTTCGACAACACGGCGGCGGCTACCTCGTTCGGCTCCGCCGCCAGCATGTAGCCCGCCGGCATGTGGGCGCCGATCATCTCCTCGATGCGGCGGAACAGCTCCTGGTGCTTCAGTTCCTCATCGCTGAAGCGGACCAGCGCCTCCAGCGCCGTCTGGTCTCCGAGCCAGTGATCCCGGCTGACTTCGAGCACCTTCGCGTTGATAAAACGCTCCACCAGCCCGAAGATGTTGGCATAGGTACGTCCCTGCACCTGGCTGAGCAGGCGCTGCTCGTCTGCCGACAGGAAATCCATCGTTCCGACCTGTGACAGGCCCTCCGGAAGAAACTTCTTGCTGAAATCGAACTCCCGCCCGCAGATCACGTCGCGATCGATATCCCAGCGAATGCGCTTGGAGATCTCCACGCAGCGCGCGTAGCGGCTGCTGTCGATATCGGCATGGGTGTTGGTGCTGGTATTGGCTTGCATGACTCATCACTCCCGTAGTCTTGGCGTTTCAAATACTGAAGGACAGCAACAGCGCCGCCGTGCCGTGGAACGCGGCCCAGGCCGCTGCGAAGCATCGCCCCGGGGGCGCCGTCGTGGCGACACCACGCAACACGCCCCAGGCCGTGTGAACCAGCAACGTGCCGACAGCGAACCCCGGCATCGCGATCGCTGCAGCCGCGGTAACTGCGGCAGTTCCCAGGTCGAAGGATGACGCGCCGCGGCGTGCGGCGACCATGGCAGTGCCCAGGTAGACCAGCGCCGTGGTGCCGCCGATGACCGGCACCAGCGTTTCCGCCGTGGAACCGGACAGGCCGATCAGCACCGCCGCCAGCACGCCACCCGCCGTCGCGGCCAGCGGCGCCAGGGTCACGGCCGCGAAGACCATCAAGAACTGGGCCGGCCCCGGCAGCAACATTTCCAGTGCGTCGAAGCTCGTAACAGTGCGCTTCCAAGTTGTGGTTTTCATCACCCTCACTCCTGTTGTCTGAGGCCTGTCGCGAGCGACCATCGCTTGCGTCAGTGGCACCGGCCGTGATTGGTCGGGTTTCGCCTGTGCCTGGGGCAACAGTGTCGTGGTGCCGGGTAACCCGCGTATGTGCCGTTCGTGTCTTTGTGTTGTCGCTTTGTTAACGAGGCGCATCAGCAAGCCGGGCCCGGCGAGCTCTTCATCGCGGATGCAGCCAGGTCGGCAGCAGGGCGTAGGGGTCCAGGTTGCCCGCATCGCATGGCTGCACGCCGACCGACGCGAGCTGCGCCTGCAGTTCGCCGCTCTTGTGCGCATCGAAAACTTCGGTGCATCCGCCCACCAGGCGGCCACCGATGAACACCTGCGGAATCGTCGGCGAGCCGGTGCGACGGCGCAGCACTGCGCGAATGCGGCCGCCGCGGTCATCCGCCTGGTACTCGACGGAGTCGACGGACACGACTCTGCAGGGAATCTCCAGCCGCTCGAACAGGCGGCGCACGGACCAGCAGAATTCGCACCATTCAAGGGCGAACATCACCACCGGCGCCTGCGCATCGGCGATCAGGGCCGCGACGTAGCCTTCCATCTCCGGATCGGTGCTGGGCGGCTCCGCGGCTGACGCCGCCGCCGGCGCCGCAGGCCGGTCGAAACGGAAACCGGGGGTCGACATTGAGATCGACTTCTCCGCCTCGTTCATTTCCGCGGCTACGTCAGCGAACAGCGGTGTGCTCAGGTAGCGCTCTCCGGTATCAGGCAGCATGCAAAGCACGCGCGACCCTGCCGGGATGCGCCGACACAGCGCCAGCGCACCGGCCAGCGTAGCGCCGCCGGAAATGCCTGCCAGGATTCCCTCGCGCTCTGCCAGCAGGCGCGCGGTGGACAGCGCGTCGGCGCCGTTTACCGGGACCAGCTCGTCGACCAGCCGGTCGGCGACGGCGCGTTGCGTC
>CBDDRR010000141.1:0-2856 GCA_965233095.1 uncultured bacterium | reverse complement strand
ACCGCGGCGATGGATGCCGCGGCGGAGGCCACCATTTTCGAGCACTTCCGCGGACTGACGCGCGACCGCATTGCGATTCTCATCTCGCACCGCTTTTCGACCGTGCGCATGGCCGACCAGATCGTGGTCATCGAGGGCGGGCGGATCATCGAGCGCGGCAGCCACGACGAGCTCATGGCGCTGGACGGGCTGTACGCGCGGCTGTTCTCGCTGCAGGCCCGCGGCTATCGCTAGCGGCCCGCCCGGCGAATCACAGGGCGCGCATGCGCTCGGCCGCCACGCGGACCTGGTTGCGCCCGCCTGACTTCGCCTCGTACAACGCCCGGTCCGCGAGGCCGAGCAGCTCACGGCGGCTCAGGCCGTCGCGCATGGTAGCCACGCCGGCGCTCAGCGTGACGCGCACGCCCGGCACCAGCAGTTCCCACTCGGTGCTCTCCACCGCTTCACGGATCTTCTCGCAGGCCTCGCGCGCCGCCACCATACCTGCCTGCGGAAAGCACAGCAGGAATTCCTCGCCGCCATAACGCGACACCAGGTCGGTGTCGCGGCAGCGCTCGCGCAGCAGCTGCGCTACCAACCGCAGCACCTCGTCACCGGTGTCATGTGAATGGTCGTCGTTGACGCGCTTGAAGTCGTCCAGGTCGACCAGCGCAATGGCGAAGTCACGACGGTAGCGATCGAACTCGTTGATCCGGTCCTCCAGGTACTGGTCAGCGTGCCGCCGATTGTGCAGTCCCGTGAGCGGATCATGGCTGGCCATCCGCTCCAGCTCGAGGCTCTTCTGCTGCAGCTTCCGCGTGCGCTCCGCGACGAGCGCCTCCAGCCGCGTGCGAATATGCGCCAACTGCATCAGCGAGAACATGCCGAGCGTCATCACCAGCAGCAGCAGCATCACCGCAGACAGCTCCATGCGGTTGATGATCAGTGCCACCAGGATGCCGCCCAGCCCCGCGCCGGACTCGACCACGAAGGCGAAGGGACTGAAGTCGGTCGGCACGCGGCGCTCCTCGAGCGTCATGAGCACGCGCATCCCCAGGTCGTTCAGCGCCTGCATGCTCAGCAGCAGGATCAGCAGCACGGCGGCGTCCCGCCACCCCAGGGCCAGCAACGGCACCGGCCCGCCGAGCTTCTGGTACAGCAGGCCGCAGACCAGGATCATCAGCGACATCAGGCCGGCGTTGTGCAGCGCCGCTGTCAGCACGTCGACGAAAGAACGGCCCTGCCGCAGGCGTTGCCACGGGTACAGCAGTGACGCCGTGCCGTTGATCCAGGCAGCCGCCACCGGCCCGAGCACCAGGATGGCCGCCACTTGCGCGATTCGGTCAAAGGAGACGTAGCCCACGCGCGGGTGGGTGTAGCCCATGAAAATCGTGAACAGCGCGTAGCCGAGAAAGAACGTCACCAGCCCCGCGCCGGCATCCGGCGGCAGGACGCCGTGGCGGTCGATTGCCACCGACAGGGCCGCGCACGCCGCGAGGAACAACACGAGAGAGTAGATGAACTCCGGACGGCGAAGCGCCGGGCGAAGCCCCGCGCTCCGGCTGCCGCCAGCCGCATCCTCCTGCCGATCGCTCATGCTGCGTCCTCAGCCCGCCAGCAAACGGACCACCAAAGGTAGCAGAAAAGCCGTCAGCAGCCCCGCCATTCCGAGGCCCAGGCCGGCGAATGCGCCGGCGCGCAGGCCGATGGTCAGCGCGTGGGCGGTGCCGAACCCGTGCGCGGCGATGCCGAGGGCGAAGCCCTGTGCGCGCTGGTCGTGAATGCCGGCCAGCCTGAACAGCGGCCCGGCAGCCATCGCGCCGACCGCGCCGGTGACCAGCACGACGCCGGCCGCCAGCGACGGCAGGCCGCCGATCTGCTCGGCGATGCCCATCGCGATCGGCGTGGTTACGGACTTCGGCGCGATGGACAGCAGGGTCTGGTCGCGCCCCCCGGCGAGCCAGGCGAGCCCCACGGCGCTGGAAACCGCCACCGTCACGCCCAGCAGGCAGGCGAACAGCAAGGGCCATAGCAGGCGGCGGATCTGGCGCAGGTTGTCGTACAGCGGGATGGCGAGCGCCACGGTCGCGGGGCCAAGCAGGAAGTGAATGAACTGCGCGCCCTCGAAATAGGTGTCGTAGGAGGTGCCGGTGAGCAGCAGCAGGCCGATCAGCACCAGCATCGCAATGAGCACCGGGTGCGCCAGGGCGTGGCCGCGCAGGCGCCCGTTCAGCCACGTGGCGGCGACGAAAACGGCGAGCGTCACCGTGAGCCAGAGCAAGGGCTCCGCGGCAAGATAAACCCAGATCTCGCCAAGCTCAGTCACTTGCGTCTTCTCCTCGCCCGGCGTAACGGGCGATCAGCCAGCCGACCACCAGCATGGTCAGCAGCGTGCTGCCGACGATGGCGAGCAGGATCGGGAACCAATCGGTGCGCAACCGGGCGCCATGGGTAATGAGGCCGACACCGGCCGGCACGAAGAACAGCGGCAGGTAGTTGAGCAGCCCGGTGCCGGCGCGGCGCACGCCCTCGGCGGGGCCGCCGGCCGCGACCAGCAGGAGCAGCAGCAGGACCATGCCGGCGACCGGCCCGGGAAACGGCACGCCGAGCAGCCGCACCAGCGTCTCGCCGGCCAGCTGGCAGAGGAAGATGAGGGTCAGACCTTGCAACACGGGCCAAGTATGCCGGAGCGGCCACATTGGTGGCAGCGGCGGCGGCTCAGGCTCGCGGGTTGACCGCGAGGCGGGAACGGCATGGGTCCCCGTCGCTCAGGAAGTCTTTATTCGCTCCGTGGACCCATGCCGTCCCCACCTCGCTGCGGCGCTGCCGGGGGGAAGCGGAGTCAGTCCACCGCTGGCGGTGTTTGCTCGTCGGCTG
>CBDDRR010000140.1:0-3375 GCA_965233095.1 uncultured bacterium | reverse complement strand
CCCGGGCGGGGACAATGACATCACCTTACCGCATCCGGCGGGTCGCCAGGCCGGCGCGGCTCCAGCGCAGTGAGGATGCCGCGCAGGATTCTGACCTCGCGTTCCTCGAGAAGTGCCCGGCTGAACAGTCGCCGCAGCCGCAGCATCAGGTGGCGCGGGTTGGCGGGATTCAGGAAGCCGGCGTCCACCAGCGTGCGCTCGAGGTGTTCTTAGAAGCGCTCCAGGTCCTCCACCGAGGCGAGCGGGTCGGCTCGCTCGGGGACGGCCTGGGCCTCGGCGGCAAGCAAGGCCTGGCGCAACTCGTAGGCCACCACCTGCACCGCCATGCCAAGGTTCAGCGAACTGAACCCCGGGTCGGTCGGGATGTGCAGCAGGGCATGGCAGGCGGCCAGCTCGTCGTTGCTCAGGCCGCTGCTCTCGCGCCCGAACACCACCGCCACCTCGCCGTCGCGGGATTCGGCGAGCAGCCGCGGCGCCACCTCGCGCGGGCTGACAGTAGACCAGGACAACCCGCGCAGCCGCGCGCTGGCGCCCACCACGAAGCGGCACTCCGCCAGCGCCTCGTCCAGCGTCGCACACAGCCGGGCATTGGCCAGCACGCCGTCGGCGCCGGCGGCCCGCGCCGTGGCCTCCTCGCTGGGAAACTCGCGGGGTGCTACCAGCGTCAGCCGGTCCAGGCCCATCGTGCGCATGGCGCGCGCCGCGGCGCCAATGTTGCCCGGGTGGGTGGTGCCGACCAGCACGATGCGGACGGGAAGGCTCATGGGAGTCGAAAGGCCTGCAGGAAACGGGGCGAGTTGCTATTCTAACCGGCTGTGACCGGCTCTGGCGCGCGCGACAGGGCATGCCGCCCGCCCCGCCGGAGGAGAATATTCAATGCATCCCATCGTGAACATCGGCGTCCGCGCGGCGCGGCGCGCTGGCGACCTCATCGTCCGCCACATCAACCAGCTGGACGCCATCAAGGTCGATTCCAAGGGCCGCAACGACTTCGTCAGCGAGGTCGACCGCATGGCCGAGCAGGACATCATCCAGACGGTGCGGCGGAGCTATCCGGACCACGCCTTCCTCGCCGAGGAGAGTGGTGCCAGCGGCGACGCCGAATACGTCTGGATCATCGATCCGCTCGACGGCACCACCAACTTCCTGCACGGCTTCCCGGTGTTCTGCGTCTCCATCGCGGTCATGCACCGCGGCCGCCTGGAGCACGGCGTCATTTTTGATCCGCTGCGAAACGAGCTTTTCACGGCCAGCCGCGGCACGGGCGCATCAGTCGACGGACGTAAGATGCGTGTCAGTGACACGCGCCTGATGGAGAAGTCGCTGATCGGCACCGGCTACCCCTACAAGCCGGAGTCCGACTGGCTCGACGCCTACATGGACATGCTGAAGTCGGCCATCCGCGAGACCTCGGGCGTGCGTCGGCCGGGCGCCGCGGCACTTGACCTCGCCTACGTCGCAGCCGGCCGGCTGGACGGGTTCTGGGAGATCGGCCTGAACATCTGGGACATCGCCGCCGGCGCCTTGATGATCCAGGAGTGCGGCGGCATCGTCACGGACCTTGCCGGGCGCGACGGCTGGCAGCAGAGCGGCAACGTGGTCGCCGGCAACCCCAAGATCCACGAGGCGCTGCTCAAGCTCATCGAGCCGCACCTGACGCAGGACCTGAAGCGCTGACGAGACATTGCCGCGCTGGATGCGGCGCTCCTTGCGATCGTTGATAATCCCTGCACGAGGTTTTCCGCGCGCATCGAGGTCCTGTGCAAGAGCCGCTACTGCAGATCCTGCTTGCCCTCGGCCTGGCCGTGGTCGTGGTGCTCACCTTCCAGCGATTGCGGCTGCCGCCGGTGCTCGGCTACCTGCTCGTCGGCGTACTGCTGGGGCCGAACACCGTCGGCCCGATCATTGACGCAAGGCAGATACAACTCCTCGCCGAGCTGGGCATCGTGTTCCTGCTGTTCACCATCGGCCTGAACTACTCCATCCCGCAGATCAACGCGCTGCGCGGGCTGCTATTGACGCTGGGTACGGGACAGGTGGTGCTGACGACGCTCGTCGTGGCCGCCATCGCATGGGGCCTGGGCCTGCCGCCCGCGGCCGCCTTCGTAGTCGGCGCGGTGTTCGCGCAATCCTCGACGACCATCATCTCCCGGCAACTCAGCGAGCAACAGGAAGACGAAAGCAGGCACGGCCGGCTTGGCACGGCGATGTCAGTCTTCCAGGACGTCACCGCGGTGCCGTTCATCGTCATCATACCCGTGCTCGGCGTAGCAGCCGGCGGGGCGATCGTGGGATCACTGGGCCTGGCCGTCGCCAAGGCGGTTCTCGCCTTCGTGCTGGTGTTCTTGGTGGGCCGCTGGCTGCTTCACCCCCTGTTCATGGCGGTGGCCGCGCGGCGCTCGGCGGAACTGTTCACCATGACGGTCCTGCTGGTCTCCCTGGCCGCGGCGTGGACGACCAAGAGCCTTGGCCTTTCCATGGCCTTCGGTGCCTTTCTCGCCGGCATGATGCTGGGCGAGACCAAGTTCCGGCACCAGGTCGAGGCCACCATCCGGCCGTTTCGCGACGTGCTGCTGGGCTTATTCTTCGTCACCATCGGGATGCTGTTCGATCCGCGGGTGTTGCCGGACATCTGGCTGTACGCCGTGGCGGGCGCCGCGGGGCTGCTCGCGGTCAAGGCGGTACTGGTCGCCGTGCTGGCCCGGATCGCGGGCGTCGACTGGCTGACCGCATGGCAGACGGGCCTCATCGTGGCGGTGGGCGGGGAATTCGGCTTTGCCCTGCTCGCGCTGGGGCTGGATGCTGCCGTGATCTCGCCGGAACTCTCGCAGGTCAGCCTGGTGGCTGTGCTGTTTTCCATGATCGCCGGCGCATTCCTGATCCGCTTCAATCGCGGCATCGCCTCGCGCCTGGCGCCTTCTACCGGCGACCGCACCGGGCCCACCGGGAATAACGATGATCTCCGCATGCCGCCGACGACCAGGTCAAGCAATCACGTGATCATCTGCGGCTACGGGCGTATCGGCCAGTCGCTGGGCCACTGCCTCGAGGAGGAAATCATCCCCTTTATCGCGGTGGACCTCGATCCCTTACGCGTGTCCGAGGCGCGCCTTGCGGGCGAACCCGTGTTCTACGGCGACGCCACCAATCGCGATGTCCTCGATTCGCTTGGCATCGACCGGGCCCGCCTGCTGGTCATCAGCCATGGCGACATTCCGGCGTCCGAGCGGATCCTGAAGCTCGTCAGGGAGCTCCGCGAAGACTTGCCGATCATGGTGCGGACGCGCGATGAGGCGCCACTTGAGATGTTGCGGGCAGCCGGTGCCACCGAGGTTGTGCCGGAGACCCACGAGGCCAGCCTGATGATCGCTTCAC
>CBDDRR010000139.1:0-11339 GCA_965233095.1 uncultured bacterium | reverse complement strand
TGACCATGGGGCCAGGTGCGAAGCGGCTGCGGTGGGCATCCGCGAGGTGGTCGCGGATGTATTCCATGTGGATGAAGAACGGCTCGTGCAGGCCGAGCAGATTGACGAAGTTGACGATGTCCGTCTCGGTGATCGTGCGCCGGTGGCTCTTGAAGCTGATGACGGGCGAATCGTGATCGGGATGCAGTTTCATGGTTTTAGTCCTCCCCCTTGAAGTAGTCGGGCCGGCCGTTGGTCCAGGCGCCGCCCCAGAGCGTGCCGCCACCGTCCACGCGCAGTGTCTCGCCGGTCAGGAACTTGCCGCTGGAGGCGCTGAAGTACACGACGGCCTCGGCGATGTCCTGCACGTCGCCGTTGCGCTTCATCGGGTTGGAATTGCAGAAGCGCGCCGCGTTCTCGGGCCGGTAATTGTTGAAGCCGTTGCTCTCGATGGTGCCGGGCGCCACGCAGTTGATGCGGATGCGGTGCGGCGCCCATTCCAGCGCCAGCGAGCGGCTGAGCGCGATCACGCCGCCGCGCGCCGCCGCGCTGTGCGAGATGCCGGGCTGGCCGCGATCGGTGACCACCACGATGTTGACGATGCAGCCCGGCGCGGCGTCGCGCACCCAGCGGCGCGCGGCGTTCTGGATCATGTGCCAGCTGCCGTTGAGGTTGGTGTCGATCACCGCGTTCCAGCCCTTGACGCTGTAATCCAGCGCGTCCTGCGGGAACTGGCCGCCGGCGTTGTTCACCAGCACGTCCAGGCCGCCGAAGCGGGCCCAAACCGCGTCCATCAGGCCGCTGACCGCATCGGGGTCGCGGATGCTGAGCGTGTGCGTCAGCACGTCCGGGCTACCCAGCCCTCGCAGCCACTCGGCGGAGTGTTCCAGCGCCTCGGGCTTGCGGCCGCAGATCGCCAGCTTTGCGCCGAGGCGCGCATACAGGAACGCGATGGCCTTGCCGATGCCGCTGCCGGCACCGGAGACCAGCACGCGCTGACCGGCGAACAGGCCCGGCGCGTACACGGTGGGCAGCGCCGCGAGGTCGGCGTCGTTGAAGCCGAAGCGCGGCTGGTCGGCCGCCTCCGCTGCGGAATTCGGTGCGCTCATTCCGGGTTCCTCAGCGGCCTTTCCAGATCGGCTTGCGCTTTTCGGCAAAGGCCTTGGGGCCCTCGATGGCGTCCTCGCTGGCGTAGACGTGGTCGTAGTGGTCCCAGGCCGCCTTGAGGCCGGGGTCGCAACCGAGCGTGGTGGCGTCCTTGAGCACCTTCTTGCCCGCCATCACCGACAGCGGCGCGGCGTCGGCGATCTTGCGCGCCAGTTCCAGCGCGCGCGCCTGCACCGCCTCGTTGGTCTGCTCCAGATAGTTGAGGAAGCCGACCTCGTAGAGACGCTCTGCCGGGATCATGTCGCCGGTGAGCACGGTCTCCATCAACTGCGCCTGCGGCATCATCCACAGCAGCGGCACCGCCCAGGGCGAGCCGCGGCCGACCTTTACCTCGGTGATGCCGCCGCGCGTGCCGGCCAGGCCCACGCGCAGGTCGCAGTTGAGCGAGAGCATCATGCCGCCTGCCGGGAAGTGCCCGTTGATCGCCGCGATCAGCGGCTTGCGCACCTTGCGCAGGCCGTCGTTGCGCAGGTCGGTGAAGAATTCCAGGATGTCCTTGCCGGTCTCGGCCTTCAGGCGCGCGCCCTCGCGCAGGTCCATGCCGGCGCAGAAGGTGCCGCAGTAGGTGCCGGTGACGATGGCCACACGCACCGCCGGGTCGGTGTCGATGCGCGTCCAGGCGTCCGCCAGCAGGTGTGTCAGCTTGGGGCTCAGCGCGTTGCGCCGTTCGGGCCGGTTGAGGGTCACGGTGGCGATGCCGTCCTCGACCTTGTAAAGAAGCTCGTCCTGATCCGACATGCTGTTTCCCCTCCTGGATTCTGGTGCTGGGCAATGAATGGAACCGCGAAGAAATCGTCCGTCCTGCTGCGCGCTTACTGGATCGCGGCCGGCGTGCTGACGCTCGCCGCCGGTGTGGCCATCACGAGCCTGATGCACTGGGGGGAGGCCATCGAGGCAGCCGATGCGCGTTACGCCGAACTTCCGCGTGCCGGTCACTGCACGGTGTCCGGCGCCGCGCGCGGGGCGGGTCGGCACCGGTTGCGCTCGGAACAGGGCGTGCCCTACATCGTGGTCACACCGCGCAACTACGACGCCGCGCGCGCGCACCCCCTGCTGGTGGTGTACGCCCCGGCCACCTTCTCCGCCGGGCTGTCGGAACGCTTCGCCGGCCTCACCCAAGAGGCCACGGCGCGCGGCTTTGTGTTGGCTTACGTCAGCAGCGGTCCGAAGCTGCGCGAAGAGACCCTGCGTCCGCTGGCCAGGATTCCGGCCGAAGTGCGCGCGCGCTGGTGCATCGACCCGGATCGCGTCTACGCCACCGGGCACTCCGACGGCGGAACCGTCTCGCTCGCCCTCGGAGTCCTGGAGGAGTTCCGGGGCACGGTGGATGCCCTCGTGGTCAGCGGGGCCGGCTGGCAGGGCTCTGATTTCATCGGTATGAAATGCCCGGCGCCGCTGCCCGTGATGATCCTGCATGGGGCCGAGGACAGGCACTTTCCCGGCTTCGGGCGCGATAGCGCGCGCTGGTGGGTGTCGTGCAATGCCTGCGAGGATGCGGCTCCCGCGCCCGACGCTCAGGGCTGCGTGCGCTACCGTGGCTGCGCGGCCGTCACCGTGTACTGCGAAACCCCGCGCAGCCATTGGCGCTGGGCCGCCGATGCGCCGGCCGTGGTCGATTTCCTGGACCGCCGCAGCACGTCTCGGGATACCGCAGACGCCCCGGGCTGAGGTCGCGGCCGATGGCCGGGTGGTGCGCCGGGTCGCGATCACGCGGCGCGCGCCCGGATCAGAACGGTGGAGGCCCACGACAGTCCAACGCCGAAGCCGGACAGGGCCACGTGGCGGTCACCCGGCTGCAGGTGGTCGGCGAGGGCGATGGGGATCGAGGAACTCACCGTGTTGCCGTAGTCCTCGATGAAGAATCCGGTGCGGTCGGCCAAACCCAGCGCCTCGCCGATGTTCTCGACGACCACGCGGCTGCCTTGGTGCAGCACGACGCGGTCCAGTTCGCGCAGAACCAGACTGTTCGCTGCCGCCATCCGGCGCAGGCTGTCCGGCACGACGTTCATCGCAAACTGCAGGACCGCGCGGCCGTCCATGAACAGCCGGCCCGTGGAGGGGTTCACGCACAGCGAGTCGGCCCGTGCGCCGTCGGTGCCGAAGTCGAAGCGACCGATGCGCCAGACCGGGTCGTCGCCCAGCAGCGTGGCCGTGGCGGCGTCGCCGAACAGCAGCGCGGTGCGCTTGTCCTGCGGATCCACGATCTTGGAATAGGGGTCGGCGGTGAGCAGCAGCCCGCGACACAGGCCATTGGACTCCATGAAGCCGCGCAGGATCGACAGCCCGTATACATAACCCGAGCAGCCCAGGCCGACATCGAAGGCGGCGCAATGCGCAGGCAGTCCCAGCTTGGCGTGCACGAGCGCGGAAGTCTGCGGCAGGCCGCAGGCGTCGGGATTCTGGGTCACGACGGCCAGGCAATCGATCTCGTCGCGCCGGACATCGCCGCGAGCGAACAACTTCTCGGCCGCCCTAGCGGCCATGTCGGAGGTGTCGTCGTGCGCAGACTTCAGCGCAATACGCTGCACGCCGATGCGGCGCAGCAGGGTGGAGCGAGGGACGCCGAGCGCGTCTGATCGCTTCGCATTCTCGGACCGACGCTCGGGCAGTTCATAGGCGATACCGTGAATGCCAATCATGCTGCGGCTCCCGTCCGCAAGGCAGAAAGAACGACACGGGCGAATCGCACCGCCCGTGTCGCTCGCTCGCGATGTTCAGTAACTCTTGGGCAGGCCGAGCACGTGCTCGCCGATGTAGTTGAGCAGCATCTCGTTGTTGATGGGGGCGATCTCCATCAGGCGCACCATCGGCCACAGGGTCACGATGTCGTAGTCGCGATCGAAGGCGTAGCCACCGTGGGTCTGGATCGCCGCTTCTACCGCCGACACCGCCGCGCGCGAGGCGAGCAGCTTGGCCATGTTGGCGTGCGCACCGGCATCTTCACCGGCATCGAAGCGCTCGGCCGCGCTGTAGGTCATCAGGCGCGCGGCTTCCAGTTCCGCCTTGGCCAGCGCCATGCGGTGCTGCAGGGCCTGATAGCTGCCGATGGGCTTGCCGAAGGGCTTGCGATCCAGCGAATAGGCCACCGCCTTCTTGAGCGCGTAGTCGCCGATGCCCAGCGCAGCCGCGGCAGCGAGCAGGCGTTCCGAGTTGAGTCCCTCGAACATCAGCTTGGCGCCTTTGCCGGCTTCGCCGATCAGTGCGTCGGCCGGCATCCGCACGTTGTCGAAGAACACCATGTACTGGCGCTCCGCGGTCTCGACCTGGATGTTGAGCGTTTGCAGGGTAATGCCCGGCGTCTTCATATCGAGCACGAACAGCGACATGCCCTCGGTGCGGTGCTTGACCTCGCTAGGCTTCTGGGTGCGCGCGATCACCAGCATGATGTCGGCGTCGCGGGCGCCGGAGATGAAGACCTTCTGGCCGTTGAGCACCCACTCGTCGCCGTCGCGGGTGGCGAAGCTGGTCATGTTGAAACTGTTGGTGCCGGCGTTGGGTTCGGTGATGGCGAAGCAGAGCTTTACCGAGCCGTCGCAGGTGGGCGTCACGAACTTGGCGATCTGTTCCGGCGTGCCGTGACGCACGATCGGCACTCGACCCAGGCCGGTCACGACCAGAAACAGCGTCGGCACGCCGCCCAGGGCGAGCGCCTCGGCCAACGCGACGATTTCGACCACGCCGCCGCCCGAGCCGCCGAATTTCTCGGGTACGGAAAGTCCCAGCAGGCCGTACTCGCCGAGCGCCTTCCACATTTCCCCGGGGAAGCGGTCCTGCTTGATGCAGTCGAGAATGTAGGAGCGCGGGTATTGTTCCGAGATGCCGCGCGTGGCCTCCTGCACCTGACGGATGCGGACGCTCAGCGGCTCGACGGGGGTGGAGTTGAGGTCGTTCATGGGATTGCCTATGGAAAAATCATGCGGGAGGGAACAGGCGTTCGCCGGGTTCCAGGGGTAGCCGGACGCTGGCCGAGGCGGGGACACAGAGACCGCGTGCCGTGTTGATGCGAATGTCGAGATCGACCATTCCGCAGCCGTCCTCGTCGAGGTAATGACGCAGCACATGGCCCTCGGCTCGCATGGTGTCGCCCGGGTGCACGCTGGCGACCATGCGCATCCGGCGACGCCGGATAAACGTCGAGGGCCCTCCCCAGTCGGTGACAAGGCGATCGATGAAGCCGTGGAAGAAGATCGTGCTGACGTAGATGTCCGGCTGGCCCTGCGCGCGTGCGTACTCGGGATTGTGATGGCCGGGAAAATAATCCCAGGTCGATGCCGCATTCAGGATGATGCGTGCGTACTCGACCGCCAGCTCGATGGGCGGCAACACTTCGCCGGGTTTTACCTCCGACCAGAGTCGCTGCGGGTAGACGCTCGGGCTGCTCATGCCGAGGCTGCCTCGTAGCGATACAGCACATTGGTCAGGCGCGCGACCCTCCGGCCCTGTGCGTCGAGCAGGTTCATGCAGGTGGTGACGAAGTGGCCGCGGCCCAGGCGCGTGGTCTTTTCCGGGCCGATGTCGATGATCTCTTCGTACACGCTCAGGTGATCGCCCCAGCGGATCGGCCTGAAAAACTCGCAGTCGGTCTCCACGTTGATGAACGTCTGTCCCGGCAGCGGCACATCCACCGCCAGCGAGGGCGCTGAAGCCGGCACGCCGCCGGGCTTCCACGGCAGCGACATGATCAGGCTCATCGTCAGGCCGCTCGGCGCCAGCGGAGCACCGAACTGCTCGGTGGCCCATTGCCGGTCCCAGTAAGCCGGGTTGCCATCCTCGGACAGTGCGGCGAAGGTTTTGCAGCGCGACTCGTCCACCGCCACGTCAGTCAGGCGCGTTGGGCCGCGTCGGCCGATCCACGCGCGCGCCTGCTCGTAGCTGCCCTGCGCCGTCCCGACGTCACTGCGCTGAGGTGCCCGCGTCATGGCCGGCTTCAGCCGATCATGCTGTAGCCGCCGGACACCGACAGCACCTGACCGGTGACATGCCCGGCCGCGAGCGGCGAGGAGAGGAACACGACGGCGCTCGCGATGTCGCGCGGTCGCCCGACTTTTTTCAGCGGCAGCGAGGCCGCGACTTTTTCGAGCTGATCGGGCGTGAACAGCGGCTTGGCCCACATGCTGCCACCGCCGACTTCATCCTCCGTTTCCGGAATCGTCACGCCGGGACAGACGCAGTTGCAGCGGATGCCGTAGCGGCCGTTTTCCTTGGCGATGGTCTTCATGAAGCTGTTGACGGCGGCCTTCATGCCGCCATAAACGGCCTCCTTGGGCTCACCCTGGCGGCTGGCGTCCGAGCTGATCGAGACGATGCTGCCGCCGGCCTGTGCCGGAATCATTTTCTCGAGCGCCGCGCGCGTGCAGTTGAGCACACCATGGAAATTGATGCGGATGATCTTTTCCCAGAACTCGGGTGTGGTCTGCATGAAGAACATCAACTGGTCCCAGCCGACGTTATTCACCAGCGCGTCGATGGCGCCGTAGCGGGTTACGGCCGCCTCCATCAGTGCCTGGGCCTGGTCGAGTTGCGTGACGTCCGTGCGCACCACCTGCACGTCGGCAGCGCCGGCCGTGCGCGCCAGCTCGGCAACCTTGCCAGCCTGACCCTCATCGATGTCGCCGATGGTGATGCGTGCGCCTTCGGCAGCGAAGCCGAGCACGATGGCGCGACCGATATTGGAGCCGCCGCCGGTAACGACCACGGATTTGCCGCCCAGTCCTAGGTCCACTTTTCAACCTCCTTGAAGTCCCGTTGTCGGGTACGAGTCCGAGCGCCGAAGAGTATCGCATCAATCTATCGAATGATAGTTAGAAAATAAACTTGGTATAGTGTGGTTCGCTCGGAGCCTTGCCCGCACGCTGCGCTGCGTAAATGATTGATTCTTCGACCGAAGGCCCACAGGAAGACAACAACATGGCGTCAACGAGGCAACAAGTAGCGCGCACCAAGCGCCGGGCGCAGACCGAGGCTCCATCCGATTTGACGCGAAAGTACATTCTCAAGGCCGCTGCCAAGCTGTTTCGTGATCAGGGGTACGTCGCGACGACTTTGCGACAGATCGCAGACGCATCGGGGATTCAAGCCGGTAGCATCTATTACCACTTCCGTTCCAAAGACGAGATCCTTGCCGAGATTCTGGATGTCGGGATCGACGAGGTGCAAAAGGCGGTAGTAGAGCGATTGTCACGGTTGCCTGCGAACGCCAGCGCACGGCAAAAGATCGCAGCGGCGATCGAGGGTCATCTCATGGGGTTGCTGCAGCATGGGGATTTCACGTCGGCCAGCATTCGCGTCTACGGACAACTCCCGGCTGAGCTGAAGCGATCGAATCAGGCGCGCCGGGCCAGTTATAGCCAGTTTTGGGACGGCCTCCTTGCGGAGGCAGGGGAACGCGGAGAACTCCGGAAGGGCGTGGACCTCCACATCGCCCGCCTGGTCATCCTGGGCGCCGTGAACTGGACCGTCGAGTGGTATGACGCGAAACGAGGGTCGGTGGAGGCCGTTGCCAAGGAGATTGCGTTCCTCATTTCCGGTGGGACGTTCGGTGCTCAAGTTGGCAAGAAAGCGTAGTCGCTGTCGACGCGGTCTTTTTCAACGCTGGCATTCAAACACAGTGTGGTTTTATTCAACACCCTAACAAAGGTTCAACAGGTTAACGATGAAAGTATTGGTCAGCGTCAAGCGCGCGGTCGACTACAACGTCCGCATCCAGGTCAAGCCGGACGGCTCGGGCGTGGTCACCGAGGGCGTGAAGCACTCGATGAACCCTTTCGACGAGATCGCGATGGAAGAGGCGGTGCGCCTGAAGGAAAAGGGCAAGCTCACCGAGATTGTCGCGATCACGGTTGGCGGCGCGAAGAACGAAGAGACGCTGCGTTCGGCGCTCGCGTTCGGTGCGGACCGCGCCATCCACATCAAGGAAGAGGGCGAGATCCAGCCGCTGACCGCCGCCAAGGCGCTCGCCGCCGCGTTCAAGGCCGAGGGCGCGCAGCTGTTCATCGCCGGCAAGCAGGCGATCGATGACGACGCCAACCAGACCGGCCAGATGATCGCCGCGCTGCTGGACCTGCCGCAGGCGACGTTCGCATCCAAGGTGGAGCTTGATGGCAACAAGGCCGTCGTGACGCGTGAAGTCGACGCCGGTCTGGAGACGCTGGAAGTCGATCTTCCCGCCGTCATCACCGCCGACCTGCGCTTGAACGAGCCGCGCTATCTCAAGCTGCCGGACATCATGAAGGCGAAGAAGAAGCCCATCGACGTCAAGACGCTCGCCGACCTCGGCGTCTCCGCCGGCGCGGGCCTCAAGACCACCAAGACCTCCGCGCCGCCGAAGCGCTCGAAGGGCATCGTGGTCAAGACCGTCGATGAACTCGTTGCCGCCCTGAAGTCGAAGGGGCTGGTTTAATCCATTCATTTACGGGGTCGTTAGACCCCGCTGGAAAGTAATGACATGACATCCAAGATTCTCGTCATCGCAGAACACGCCGACGGCAAGCTGTCCGCCGCCGTCTCCAAGACCGTTTCCGCTGCATCGAAGATCGGCGGTGAAGTCCACGTCGCGGTGTTTGCCGTCGACGGCGCCGCCGTCGCAGATCAGGCCGCGCAGATCGCCGGTGTCAGCAAGGTGCTCACGGTCAACAACGCCGCAAACGATCACGCGCTGGCCGCGACGCTGGCGCCGCAGATCGTGGAACTCGCCAAGGGTTACAGCCACGTGCTGTTCCCGGGCACGACGTTCGGCAAGGACCTTGCGCCGCGCGTGGCCGCCAAGCACGACGTGCAGCAGGTCAGCGACATCATGGCCGTGCACAGCGCCACATCGTTCGACCGCCCGATCTATGCCGGCAACGCGATCTGCACCGTCGAAGCCCCGGCCGCGCCGCTGGTGCTCGGCACCGTGCGTCTGGCCTCGTTCCAGGCCGCCGCGGGTGGCAACAGCGCGCCGGTCGAAGCAGCTGCGGTCTCCGCCACGCTGCCGACGCACACGCGCTTTGTGTCGCTGGCCGCACAGAAATCCGAGCGACCGGAACTGCAGTCCGCGAACCGCGTCGTCTCCGGGGGTCGTGCGCTGGCGAGCAGCGACAACTTCAAGATCATCTACGAGCTCGCCGACAAGCTGAAGGCCGGCGTTGGTGCCTCGCGCGCTGCGGTGGATTCGGGCTATGTGCCGAACGACATGCAGGTCGGCCAGACCGGGAAGATCATCGCGCCGGAGCTGTACATCGCCATCGGCATCTCTGGCGCGATCCAGCATCTCGCGGGCATCAAGGACGCGCGCACCATCGTGGCGATCAACAAGGATGCCGAGGCGCCAATCTTCGAGATCGCGGACTTCGGCATCGTGGGCGATCTGTTCACGCTGGTGCCGGAACTGACCAGCAAGGTCTGAGCAACGCGACGATGTGAAACGAGGGCCGGGAAACCGGCCCTCGTCGTCTCAGCGCCGGCGTCAGTATCCCAGCTGGCGCGAAGCGAGGTCCTTCATGATCTCGGTGGCGCCACCGCCGATCGACAGCACCTTGGTCTCGCGGAAGATGCGCTCCACCTTCGAGCCGCGCAGGTAGCCCGCGCCGCCGAAGATCTGTACCGCTTCGCCCGCGATCTCTTCCAGCGCGGTGGTCGACAGGTTCTTCAGCAGGCAGATCTCGGACACTGGCATGTGACCCTGCGTGACCTGCCAGCACAGCAGGTCGAGCTGGGCCTTGATCGCTTCCAGCTTCATCTTCATGTCCACCAGCTTGTGGCGGATCACCTGGCGCGCGATCAGCGGCTGGCCGAAGGTCTGGCGCTCGCGCGCATAGGCCAGCGCCTCTTCGTAGCAGACCTGGCCGAAGCCCCAGGCCTGCGCCGCGAGCATCAGGCGCTCGTTGTTGAAGTTCTCCATCACCAGCTTGAAGCCGCGGTTTTCCTCGCCGAGCAGGTTGGCGGCCGGCACGCGGCAATCCTCGAAGTAGAGCGTGGCGGTGTCGGAACACCACCAGCCCATCTTCTGCAGTGGCGTCCGCGTGAAGCCCGGCGTGCCGGCCTCCACCACCAGCAGCGAGACGCCGCCCATTCCCGCACCACCGGTGCGCACCGCCACGGTGATGAAGTCGGCGCGCACGCCCGATGTGATGAAGGTCTTGGAACCGTTGACGAGGTAGTGATCGCCGTCACGGCGCGCGGTGGTGCGCAGGTTGGCCACGTCCGAGCCGCCGCCGGGCTCGGTGATGGCCAGTGCGGCGATCTTGCTGCCGTCCATGACTGGCCGCAGGAAACGCTCCTTCTGCGCCGCCGTGCCGTGCGCCGCGATCGGCGGGCTGCCGATGCGATGACTGACCAGGCTTGCGATGAGTCCGCCTGATCCGGAGCGCGCCAGCTCTTCGGCCATGATCGACTGGTAGAACGGATCCTCGTCGCCCGTGCCGCCGTATTCTTCGGGAAATCCGATTCCGAGAACACCGGCCTCGGCGGCCTTGACCTGCAGTTCGCGCGGCAGCTCGCCGGCCTGTTCCCAGGCCTCGATGTGGGGATCACATTCCTTCTGAACGAAGCGCCGTACCTGGCCGCGGTAGATCTCGTGCTCTTCGGTCAGAAACGGGTGGGGCGCGGCGGTGGTCATCGTGGACGCTCCTGATCAGGCTGCACGCGGCAGGCGCGTGACACGGTCGAGGTGGCGCTCACGGTTGCCGTAGAGCGTGCCGAACGTGGTGAGCTGGCGGAACAGGTGGCCCACATCGAGTTCCTCGGTCACGCCGATGCCACCATGCAGCTGCACCGCCTGCTGGGCGACGAACTTGCTCGCCTTGCACAGGTACGCCTTGGTGGCCGAGGCCGCGCGTCGGCGCTCGTTGGCATCGGCGCTGTCCACGCGCACGCCCGCCATCAACACCATCGAGCGCGACTGCTCAATCTCCACGAACATGTCAGCCAGGCGGTGCTGTAGCGATTGGAAGCTGCCGATGGGCACGCCGAACTGCTTGCGCACCTTCAGGTAGGCCGCGGTGCGCTCGAACAGCGCGCCCATCGCGCCTAGCGCCTGCCGGCAGGCCGCAACGGTGGCGTGGTCCAGCGCTGCGTCCAGCGCCGCGAAGCCGGCGTCTGCCTTGCCGATCAGCGCGCTCGCGGGCACTTCGACACCGTCCAGGATCACGTCGGGCGCCGTGGCGCCGCCCATGATCGGATAGAGCTCGAGCTTCACGCCGGCAGCGGGGGGGTCG
>CBDDRR010000138.1:0-5652 GCA_965233095.1 uncultured bacterium | reverse complement strand
CAGGAACAAGACGGCACCACGTGGAGGAGAAAATCAAGGTCCGGAGCACTTCGAGCCCATCGGCCTCGGCTCGAGCTCGCTCTTGCTTGTCGGGAGTTCGACTCTCTCCCGGGACATCGGTCAAACGAAAAGGGGCCCCGTCGGGACCCTTTTTCATTTGAGTGGCGCGCCCGGAGAGATGACCGGCGCCGCTCCGCGGCACCGTTGTCTCGGCCGACTGTGTCGGCCTCGGCTCGAACTCGCTCTTGCTTGTCGGGAGTTCGACTCTCTCCCGGGACATCGGTCAAACGAAAAAGGGCCCCGTTGGGACCCTTTTTCATTTGAGTGGCGCGCCCGGAGAGATTCGAACTCCCGACCTTCTGGTTCGTAGCCAGACACTCTATCCAACTGAGCTACGGGCGCGTATTTCTGAAAACTGCAAACTGTGGCGGAGAGGGAGGGATTACCGGCCGCCTGCGGCGGCTCGTTCCCTGCGCCGGCTCCGCCGGCTCCGGGTCGAACCCGGTCTTTTGTCTTCGAGGGTTCGAATCCCCCAAAATTCAACTCTAACTGTGGCGGAGAGGGAGGGATTCGAACCCTCGAAGGGGCTTTATGACCCCTTACTCCCTTAGCAGGGGAGCGCTTTCGACCACTCAGCCACCTCTCCGTCGATCCGACGGGAGCAGCGCTCCCGCCGAAAGGCGTGGAATGATAGCGGGGGGTGGTGGGGAGGTAAAGGGCTCAGTCGCCCGCGTCGCCCTCGTCGGGCGCGGCGGCGGACCCGGAGCCGGCGTCGCCGCCCTGCTCCTTGCGGATCCTTTCGTAGATTTCCTGGCGATGGACGGATACGTCGCGTGGTGCCGTGACGCCCAGGCGAACCTGGTTGCCCTTCACGCCGAGCACCGTCACCTGCACTTCATCGCCGATGACGACCGTCTCGCCAACGCGCCTGGTAAGGATCAGCATTATTACTTCCCTGCCTGCTGCCGAAATCCGAGTGTGGACCAATGTTAGACATTTCGCAGCGATCGCACACCAAGATGCAAGTCAACCATATGAAAAACGGACGATTTTCCCACATACGGTGTTCGTGGCGCTTTCTGCAGGGTATTCTGACCTATTTGGCGGGGTTCGGTTCCCTGTCCAGCCCGAAGGCCTCGTGCAGACTGCGCACGCCGAGTTCCAGGTACTTCTCGTCGATGAGCACCGAGATCTTGATCTCGGAGGTGGAAACCATGCGCACGTTGATGCCTTCGCGCGCCAGCACCTCGAACATGGTGGTGGCGACGCCGGCATGGCTGCGCATGCCCACCCCGACCGCGGAAATCTTCGCCACGTTGGGGCTGCCGAGCACATCGCCGGCGCCGATCTCGGCGGCCGCGGCGCGGGTCAGCTCCATGGCCTGCTCGTACTCATCGCGCGGTACGCTGAAGCTGAAGTCCACCACGCCGGATCGCGGCGCGTTCATGACGATCATGTCCACGACGATGTGCGCCTCGGATACGCCGTTGAGGATCGCGTAGCCGTTGCCTGGCTTGTCGGGCACGCCGGTGATGGTCACCTGGGCCTCGTCCCTCGAGAAGGCGATGCCGGAGACGACGGGTGCTTCCATGTCGGGTTCCTCGTAGCTGATCAGGGTCCCCTCGCCCTCGCCGCTGTTGTGCAGCACGCGCACGGGAACATTGTATTTGCCGGCAAACTGCACCGAGCGAATCTGCAGCACGCGCGAGCCGAGGCTGGCGAGTTCGAGCATTTCCTCGAAGGTGACGCGCGACAGGCGGCGCGCCTGCGGCACCATGCGCGGGTCGGTGGTGTAGACGCCGTCGACGTCGGTGAGAATCTGGCACTCGTCGGCCTTGAGCGCCGCCGCCAGCGCCACGCCGGTGGTGTCGGAGCCGCCGCGGCCGAGCGTCGTGACTTCGCCGTCCGGATCGATCCCCTGGAAGCCCGCCACGACAGGAATAACACCCGCCGCAAGCTCCGCCTCGAGCCGTCCGGTTTCGACCTCCTCGATGCGCGCCTTGGCGTGCACACGGTCGGTCCGGATCGGCACCTGGTGACCGAGCCAGGAGCGCGCCGGGTAACCCAGCTCCCTTAGCGCCATGGCCATTAGCGCGATGGACACCTGCTCGCCGGAGGACAACAGCATATCCAGCTCGCGGGGATTGGGTCGCGTCGAGATCGCGTGTGCCCTGGCCAGCAACTCGTCGGTGGTGTCGCCCATTGCCGACAGCACCACGGCCACCTGGTGCCCTTCGCGCCGCTTTTTTGCGATCACCGCTGCAGCGGCGCGAATGTGATCCACGGTGGCGACGGAGCTGCCGCCGAACTTCATGATGTAGCGGGCCATCGTTCGCGCCCCTGCCGCTAGCCTGCCAGGCGAGATCGCGCGAAGGCGCGGGCCGCGTCCAGCGCCTCGTCGAGCCGCGACGCGTCTGCGCCGCCGGCCTGCGCGAGGTCGGGCCGTCCGCCGCCCTTGCCGCCGACCAGCTCGGCCGCCACGTTGACGAGGTCCACTGCATTGACGCGGTCCGTGCAGTCCTTGGTCACGCCGGCCACCAGCCGCACCTTGTCGCCGTCGGCGGCGCCGAGCAGCACCGCGCCGCTGCCGAGCTTCTGCTTGAAGCGGTCCACGGCGTCGCGCAGCACCTTGGGGTCGCTGCCGGCGAGCCGCGCGATGTAGATGCGCGCATCGCCGACTGCCTCGGCGCGCTCCGCCGGATCCTCGCCGCCCCCGCCGGTGGCCAGTTTCGTCTGCAGCTGCTGGACCTCCTTCTCGAGGTGCCGCGAGCGCTCGATGAGCTGCTGAACCTTCTGGCCTGCCTCGTCCCAGCCACCCTTCAGCATGGCAGCGATCTGCTGCAGGCTCTCCTCGTGGCGCGCCGTCCACGCCAGCGCGCCCTCGCCGGTAACCGCTTCGATGCGGCGCACGCCGGACGCGATGCCGCTCTCGGCGACGATCTTGAACAGCCCGATGTCGCCGGCGCGACGCACGTGCGTGCCGCCGCACAGCTCCATCGAAAAGTCACCGAGCTTGAGCACGCGCACGCGGTCCTCGTACTTCTCGCCGAACAGCGCCAGCGCGCCGCCGGCGACGGCCTCCTCGTAAGGCACCACCTTGGTCTCGGCCGCGGCGTTGGCGCGCACCTGCGCGTTCACCAGCGCCTCGATCTCGGCAATCTGGGCGCGGCTGAGCGGCTCGTAGTGCGAAAAGTCGAACCGCAGACGGTCCGGCGCCACCAGCGAGCCCTTCTGTTGCACATGCTCGCCGAGCACTTTTCGCAGCGCAGCGTGCAACAGGTGGGTCGCGGAATGATTCAGCACCGTGGCCTGGCGGGCCCTGGTATCCACCTCGGCGCGGACCTGTTCGCCGCCCTCGAGGCGGCCGCGCAGCATCCGGCCATGGTGGGCGTGCGCCTTGCCCCACTTACGGGTGTCGGTGACCTGGAATTCACCGGCCGCGGCGCGGATTCGGCCGACGTCGCCGACCTGGCCGCCGGACTCGGCGTAGAACGGCGTCTCGTCGAGAATGATGACGCCCTCGTCGCCCTCGCCGAGCGCATCCACCTGGCGGCCGCCGTCCTTGTACAGCGCCAGGATCACGCCCGAGGCGCCGAGCCCCTCGTAGCCGACGAACTTCGACTCGAGGTCGGTGTCCTGCTTCGCGCCGTAATCCGCCTCGAAGCGGCTGGCGGCGCGGGCACGCTCGCGCTGCGCGTCCATGGCGCGCTCGAAGCCGGCATTGTCGACAGCCAGTCCGCGTTCGCGCGCGATGTCGGCGGTGAGATCCAGCGGGAAGCCGTAGGTGTCGTAGAGCTTGAAGGCGGTTTCGCCCGGAATCACGCCGCCATCGAGCCCGGCAATGGCGGAGTCGAGCAGCCGCATGCCCTGGTCGAGGGTCTCGGCGAATCGCTGCTCCTCCTGGTGCAACACCTTTTCGACGTGCTTGCGCGACTTGACCAGCTCCGGATAGGCGTCCCCCATCTGCTCTTCAAGGGTCTCGACCAGCCGCCAGAAGAAGGGATCCTCGATACCGAGCTGGTAGCCGTGGCGAATGGCGCGGCGGATGATGCGCCGGAGCACGTAGCCGCGCCCCTCGTTGGCGGGCAGCACGCCGTCCACCACCAGGAAGGCGCAGGCACGGATGTGGTCCGCGATCACCCTGAGCGAGGCGTTGTCGAGATCGTCAGTGCCGGCCAGTTCGGCGGCACGGCCGACCAGCGCGTGGAACAGGTCGATGTCGTAGTTGGAATGCACGCCCTGCAGCACCGCAGCGAGCCGCTCAAGGCCCATGCCGGTGTCCACCGAGGGCTTCGGCAGCGGCGTCATGGAGCCGTCCGCAGAGCGGTTGAACTGCATGAACACCAGGTTCCAGATCTCGACGTAGCGGTCGCCGTCCTCCTCGGGCGTGCCCGGCGGGCCGCCATCGATTTCGGGACCGTGATCGTAGAAGATTTCCGAGCACGGACCGCAGGGGCCGGTGTCGCCCATCGCCCAGAAGTTCGAGTCCGCCCCGAGCCGGCTGAAGCGCGCCGGGTCCACGCCGATCTGCTCCAGCCAGATGGCGGCAGCCTCGTCGTCCTGCTCGTAGACCGTCACCCAGAGCCGCTCCGCCGGCAGGCCGAGCGTGCCGGTGATGTAATCCCATGCGTAGCGGATGGCGTCTTCCTTGAAGTAGTCGCCGAAGCTGAAGTTGCCCAGCATCTCGAAGAAGGTGTGGTGCCGGGCGGTGTAGCCGACGTTCTCGAGGTCGTTGTGCTTGCCGCCGGCGCGCACGCAGCGCTGCGAGGACGCCGCGCGGCTGTAGGGGCGCTTGTCCTGGCCGAGGAACACGTCCTTGAACTGCACCATCCCCGCGTTGGTAAACAGCAGGGTCGGGTCGTTGCCCGGAATCAACGGGCTCGACGGCACGACCTCGTGGCCGCGGGCGGCGAAGAAATCGAGGAAACTCTTGCGTATCTCGGCGCTTTTCATAGGGTTCGGTGTCAGGTACGTGTTTGGCAAAACCGGGGTCAGAGACGGGTTTCAGCTCGTCATTGTGCGTTACAGCAGGGCTGCGGCCAAGTGGCTCACTCGTCGTCGCCCCCGAGCGCGAAGCGGATCTGCTCGCTGCTGAAGCCACGGTATTCGAGGAAGCGCGATTGGCGGACGCGCTCGTTCCACTCGGTGGGCGGGTCGCCACCGAAGCGCCGCCGGCGGGTGTCCCGAGCCAGCGCGAACCAGTCCTGGCCGGCGCCTTCGAGGGCCTCGTCGATGGCAGCGGCCGCCACGCCGCGCTCGGCCAGCTCGCGGCGGATGCGCACCGGCCCCTGGCCGCGACCTGCGCGGCTGGACACCAGCGCCTCAGCGTAGCGCTCGTCGGACTGCAGGCGCCTCGCGGCAAGCGATTCCAGCACCTGGTCGATGAGCTCGCCCGGCGCCCCGCGCTCGCCCAGCTTGCGTACCAGCTCGGCGCGGCTGTGCTCGCGGCGCGCCAACAGCCGGACCGCCATGGCCTCGACGGAGGCGGCGGTCCAGTCGTCAGGCTCGCCGTCAGCCGGCCGTTTCGGTCGCATCGGCCTCCTGCGCGGCGCCGGCCTTCTTCGGCAGCAGCAGCTCGCGCAGCTGGCCCTCGATCTCGGCGGAGATGTCGGGATGCTCGACCAGGAACTGGCGCACGTTGTCCTTGCCCTG
>CBDDRR010000137.1:0-6716 GCA_965233095.1 uncultured bacterium | reverse complement strand
GAGCGCCCGCTGGCGCGGCTCGACCGGCTCGGGCTCGTATCGCCAATGCTGATGGCGGTGCACATGACCCAGCTGGAAGACGCCGAGATCGGCCGGGTCGCGGCTGCCGGCGCCAGTGTTGTGCATTGCCCTGAATCCAATCTCAAGCTCGCCAGCGGATTCTGTCCCGTGGAGAAGCTGCTCGCCGCCGGCGTCAATGTTTGCCTGGGTACCGACGGCGCGGCCAGCAACAATGACCTGGACATGCTCGGCGAGATGCGTACCGCGGCGCTGCTGGCCAAGGGCGTCGCCGGCCGGGCCGACGCGGTGTCTGCCGAGCAGGTGCTCGCCATGGCGACGATCAACGGGGCGCGCGCACTCGGCCTCGCGGACGAGATCGGCTCCGTGCAGCCCGGCAAGTGGGCCGACCTGTGCTGCGTGGATCTCCAGCGCCCTGCGACCTGGCCGGTGTACGACCCGGTCGCGCAGCTGGTCTACGCCGCCAGCCGCAACCAGGTCGCGGACGTCTGGGTGGCGGGACGCAGAATGGTGGCGGACGGGCGCCTCGCGCGCATGGACGAGACCGCCATCATGTCGCGGGCTGCGGAGTGGCGCGACAGGATTGCAGGAGCTGACCAACATGACTGACGGCAGGACCGCGAACGTCGATACGGCCGAGATCGCGCGCTTCGAGGCGCTCGCCGACCGCTGGTGGGACACCGAGGGCGACTTCAAGCCGCTGCACGACATCAACCCGGCGCGGCTGGCGTTCATCGACGAGCGCGTCTCGCTGCAGGGCAAGCGCGTGCTGGACATCGGCTGCGGCGGCGGCATCCTCGCCGAGTCGATGGCCGCGCGCGGCGCGCGCGTCACGGCGATCGACATGGCGGCGGCACCGCTCGCCGTGGCGCAGATCCACGTGCGCGAGTCCGGCCTCGAGGTGGAGTACCTGAAGTCCACCGCCGAGGATCACGCCGAGGCGCACCCCGGTGTTTACGACGCCGTGACCTGTCTCGAGATGCTCGAGCATGTGCCGGATCCCGGCCAGGTGGTCACCGCTTGCTGTCGCCTCGTGAAACCTGGCGGGCAGGTGTTCTTC
This sequence comes from uncultured bacterium, assembly GCA_965233095.1. GTDB lineage: Bacteria > Pseudomonadota > Gammaproteobacteria > Steroidobacterales > XN24 > XN24. Next base: position 5,638 of record CBDDRR010000137.1, on the reverse strand, counting down.
TCGACCATCAACCGCAACCCGAAAGCCTGGGTGATGGCCATATTTGGCGCGGAATATGTCCTCAGGCTGCTGCCGCGGGGTACCCACGAGTACGCCAAGCTGATCCGCCCCGCCGAGCTCGCCGGGTGGATCCGCGCGGCCGGCCTGGACCTCACCGGCTTCACCGGCATGCACTACAACCCCTTTACGCGCGAATGCACCCTGGGCGGCAACGTGCACGTGAACTACCTCGCCCACGCGCGCAAGCCGGAGGCCGGGTGACGGTCCGCGCAGCAGTACTGTTCGATCTCGACGGCACGCTCGCCGACACCGGGCCGGACCTGGCCGGCGCGCTCAATACCATGCTGCTGGCCGACGGCCGCGCGGCCTTGCCCTACGAGCAGATCCGGCCCTGGGTTTCCTGGGGCGCGCTGCGGCTGATTCGGCTCGGCTACGGGGATGCACTGGATGCAGGGCGCACCGCCGAACTGCGGGGGCGCTTCCTGGCGTGCTACGAAGCCTGCTTGTGCCGTGAGTCGCGCCTGTTCCCCGGCATCCCGGAAGCGCTCGCCGCACTCGAGGCAGCATCCGTGCCGTGGGGCATCGTGACGAACAAGCCCGGCTGGCTCACCGAGCCCCTGCTCGGCGCGCTGGGGCTGGGTGAGCGCGCCGGCACGGTCATCAGTGGTGATACCTTGCCGTTTGCCAAGCCCCACCCGATGCCGTTGCTGCATGCCGCGCGCGAGCTTGGGCTGCCCGCGGCGCGCTGCGTGTACGTCGGCGACAACGTGCGCGACATCGAGGCGGGCCGTGCCGCCGGCATGTACACCATCGCCGCGGCCTGGGGCTACATCCCGGCCGACGACGATCCAGCCGCCTGGCAGGCCGATCGCCTGTTGCACTCGCCCGCCGGCCTGCTGCCGCTGGCCGGAGAGCTGGGCGCCCTGCTGGGGGTGGCGTGAACGGGCTGGAGCTGGCGGACTGGATGCCGCACATGTGGGCGGCCGGCGGTGCATTGCTCGGCATCCTCGTGACGCTGCTGGTGCTGCAGCCCCGCGCGAGTCGCCTGCGAGCAAAGCTCGCCGTGGCAGAAAGCCGGCTCGAGGCGCGCGCGCATGTCGACGAGGAGCGCGACTCGGCGCTGGCGCTTGCCGAGCAGCGGCTCGCGCATGTCTTCGACGATCTCGCTCGGCGCTCGTTGCAGGACAACAGCCGCAGCTTCCTGGAGTTGGCGCGGCAGAACCTCGAGGTGCACCGCAGCCATGCCCAGGGCGACCTGCAAGCCCGCCAGCAGGCCGTCGAAGCGCTGGTGGCCCCGATTCGCGAGGCCCTGCTACGCACCGAGCGACAGATCGCCGCCATCGAGAAGGAACGGCACGACGCCTTCGGCAACATCCGCGGGTTGCTGGAATCCATCAGCCTCAGCCAGCAGACACTGAGCTCGGAGACCCGCAACCTGGTGACGGCGCTGCGGCGCCCAGAGGTCCGCGGCCAGTGGGGCGAGATGACCCTGCGTAGGCTCGTCGAACTCGCGGGCATGGTCGAGCACTGCGATTTCACCGAGCAGGCGCACACGGTCACCGAGGACGGCGGCGCCTTGCGTCCCGACATGATCGTGCACCTTGCCGAGGGTCGACAGCTGGTGGTGGACGTGAAGACGCCGCTGGACGCCTACCTGGCCGCCGTGGAGGCGCCGGACGACGCGACCCGCGAGGCGGCCCTGCAGCGCCATGCCCGCAAGGTCCGCGAGCGCGTCCGGGAGCTGGCGGCCAAGGCCTACTGGTCGCAGTTCGAGCGCAGTCCGGAGTTCGTCATCCTGTTCATTCCCGGCGACCAGTTCCTCAGCGCGGCGCTGGCGCGCGACCCCGGCCTGCTCGACGAAGCACTCAACCAGCACGTGATCCTCGCCACGCCGACCAGCTTCGTCGCGCTGCTGAAGGCCGTGGCTTACGGCTGGCGGCAGGTGGCGCTGGCGGAAAACGCGCGGCAGATCCGCGACCTGGCCAGCGATTTGTACCGACGCCTGGCGACTTTCACCGGGCACCTGTCCCGGGTGGGCCGCTCGCTCGCCGGCAGCGTAGACGCCTACAACAGCGCCGTCGGGTCGCTCGAGCGGCAGGTACTGCCCGGCGCGCGCCGCTTCACCGAGCTTGGCGTGCAGGCCCGCAAGCCGATGGAACCGCTGCCGGAGGTGGACGCTGTGGCGCGTACCGTCGCCGGGCCCGACCGGGCCGCGCCGGACAACGGCGACGATGCCTGAGCCGGCCGCCAAGTCAGCGCCACCGGGCTCGCCGTACTGGTACGCGCTGCTGTACACGCCGGAGCCATCGCGCGAAGCCGTCGCCGCGCTGCTGGAACTGCGCGCCGATATTTTCGACGCCGCGCGGCGCCCGTCCGAGCCTGCCGTGGCGCGCGCGCGGCTGGACTGGTGGCGGGCCGAACTCGCGGGCTTTGGCGGCGGCCGTGAGCAGCATCCGGCGACGCGGTTGTTGAGCCGGGCATCGCCGGAAGGCGTCGTGCAGGCCGAGTACCTGCTCGAACTGGTCGACGCCGCCGAGAGTGAGCTGGCCGAAGCGCCCTGCCGCAACTATGCCGAGCTGTCGCTGTACTGCTATCGCAGCGGTGGCGTGCTGCACGAAATGCTGGCCGGGCTGCCCGGCCTGGCCGATCCGGCCAACGAGCGCGCTGTACGGCGACACGCCCAGCGGCTCGGCGCCGGTATCCGGCTGGTGGAAATCATTGCGAGCCTGCGCGCCGATCTCATCGCGGGACGCCGGATGCTGCCGCGCGACTGGATCGAGGAGACCGGCGCAAGCGAGCAGCTGGCGGCCGACGACCGCATGGATATCGCCCTCGCGACATGCCTGGACCGGATGGCGGGCGAAGCACGCCTCGCGCTCGACGAGTCTGAGTCGTTGCTGCCGCAGGCCGAGCGGCCGCGCCAACGCGCCGGGCTGGTGCTCGCAGCGCTCCAGCGGCGCCGCCTCACCAAGCTGCATGCCAAGGGCTTCGACCCGGGGGCTTTGCCCGGCAACCTCGACAACATGTGGACCGCGTGGCGCGCCGCGCGGCGGGCCGGACACACGCGCAGCTGATAGGAGAAGAGCGCATGGAAGTGGACAAGATGACCCGCTACGAGCCGGACCCCGGCCTGCTGGCCGACCGCGTGATCCTCGTCACCGGCGCCGGTGCCGGCATCGGACGCGCACTGGCCAGGGCCGCCGCCGGACTGGGCGCGACGGTCATCCTGCTGGGACGGACGGTGCGTCGGCTGGAGTCGGTCTACGACGAGATCTGCGCCGCCGGCGGACCCACGCCGGCGATCTTCCCGCTCAACCTCGAGCGGGCTGCCGGCGAGGACTACGACCGGCTCAGCGGGGCCATTGAAGAGCAATGGGGGCGGCTCGACGGGCTGGTGCAGAACGCCGGCATTCTCGGCGGTCGCACGCCGATCGAGCACCACGATGTCGGCGACTGGCAGCGCGTGCTGCACGTCAACCTGACCGCGCCGTTCATCCTCTGCCGCTGCCTGCTGCCGCTGCTGCTCAAGTCCGATGACGCCTCGGTGATCTTCACCTCCAGCGGCGTCGGCCGCCGGGGGAAAGCGTACTGGGGTGCCTACGCGGTCTCCAAGTTCGGTGTCGAGGGCCTCAGCCAGGTACTGGCCGACGAACTGGCCAACAAGCCCGCCATCCGGGTCAACGCGGTGAACCCCGGCGCGACCCGGACCTCGATGCGGGCCGCGGCCTACCCGGCGGAAGATCCGCAAAAGCTGAAAACGCCCGAGGAAATTCTCGGCGTCTACCTTTACCTGCTCGGCCCCGAGAGCCGCGGCGTCACGGGCCGCAGCTTCGACGCGCAATAACCGGTCAGGTCGGCGCGGCGCGCCGGCGACGCGGCTTCAGGGCGCGAGCATCCACCACGGCGAGTTTCGGCGCAGGCAATCCGACGCACTCGTAGAGCGCCTGCACTTCCGGCGCGTCCAGGTCGCGGAACCGTCCACGGCTTAGCTGTCGGTCGAGCGTGACCGGGCCGTATGCAACCCGTGAAAGTCGGCTGACCGTCAGCCCCACCGCCTCCCAGAGCCGTCGGACCTCGCGGTTGCGGCCCTCGCGCAACGTGACGTGAAACCAGCGGTTGCGGCCCTCGCCGCCCGCCGGCACCACCGACTCGAAGGACGCCACGCCGTCCTCCAACTCGACGCCGGCAAGCAGGCGGGCCAGGGTCGCCTCATCGGGCTCGCCGAGCACCCGCACCGCGTACTCGCGCAGCACTTCGCCAGAGGGGTGCATGAGCGCGTTGGCCAGCGCGCCGTCGGTGGTGAACAGCAGCAGGCCGGTAGTGCTCACGTCGAGCCGACCCACGACGATCCAGCGCTGGCCCCGCAGCTTCGGCAGGGAGTCGAACACGGTGCGGCGACCCTCTGGGTCACGCCGGGTGCACACCTCGTCGGCCGGCTTGTGATAAGCGAGATAGCGATGGCGGGACGGCTCGTTGATGCGCACCGGCCGGCCGTCAATCGCGATCTTCTCGGCGCCGGTCAGGCGCTCGCCGACCTCCGCCGGGCGCCCATTGACGGAGATTCGCCCCTCGCCGATCCAGCGCTCGATCTCGCGCCGAGAGCCGATGCCGGCATCAGCCAGCAACTTGTGGATCCTGACCGGCTCCGCCTCAGCGGCCGGTTTCGTCTTGCGGCGCGTCAGCGTCGGTCGCTTCTTCATGCTCGTCGGCCTCCTCCGTTGTTGGCACGGAAGGCAGTTCCGTGAGCCCGAGGTCGAGCTCGACACTGATACTGTCAAGGTCGCGGATTTCCGCGAGCGGGGGCAGCTCGTCGAGCTTTTTCAAACCGAAATAGTCGAGAAACTCACGCGTGGTGGCGTACATGCCCGGCCGCCCGGGCACGTCGCGGTAGCCTACTATCCGCACCCAGCCGCGCTCCATGAGCGTACGCATGATATTGGAGCTCACGGCCACGCCGCGAATGTCCTCGATCTCGCCGCGGGTGATCGGCTGGCGGTACGCGATCAACGCCAGGGTTTCGAGCAAGGCGCGTGAATAGCGCGCCGGTCGATCCTGCCAAAGCCGGGAGAGCCACGGCGCCATTTCCTCGCGCACCTGGATGCGCCAGCCGCTGGCCACCTCGACGAGGCGGATCGGGCGCGACTGGTAGTCTCCCTGCAGCGCATCGATGGCAGCCTTGAAGGCGGCTCGGTCCGGCCGCTCGTGTTCAGTGAACAGCGCCTGGAGCTGTTCGATACTGAGGGGTCGGCCGGCGGCAAGCAGCGCAGCCTCGACGATGTTTTTCAGCTTTTCAGGGTCCATGACGGGTTCCGCTTCAGGCGCCGGCGACCGGCTGCGGGTTCTCGGTGGAAGGCGCATGCTCGGCAGTGCGCGCCTTGACGTGTATCGGTGCGAAAGGCTCGGCCTGGACGATGTCCAGCAGCGTCTCCCGAATCAGTTCGAGAATCGCCAGGAAGGTGACGACCACGCCCATGCGGCCTTCCTCCGCCGTAAACAACGCAGTGAACTCGACGAAGTGACCGCCCTGGATCCGCTCGAGGACATCTGACATGCGCTGGCGCACGGAGAGAGTCTCGCGCTGCACGTGATGGTGGGCGAACATGTCGGCGCGCGACAGCACTTCCTGGAAGCTCAGCAG
>CBDDRR010000136.1:0-5737 GCA_965233095.1 uncultured bacterium | reverse complement strand
CCGATCCGGGACATGATCGCCTTCGGATTGCGGCGCGCCGGCTTCGAGGTGCGCGAGGCCGAGGACTGCCAGGGGGCCCGCGTCGAGGTCACCAACCGGCTGCCGGACCTCGTGCTGGTGGACTGGATGCTGCCGGACATGAGCGGCCTAGAGCTGACCCGCCTGCTGAAGAAGGACCCCGCCACCCGCGAGGTGCCGGTCATCATGCTCACCGCCCGCGCCGAGGAAGAGGACAAGATCCGCGGCCTCGAGGGCGGCGCCGACGACTACATCACCAAGCCCTTCTCGCCGCGCGAGCTGCTGGCGCGCATCAAGGCGGTGCTGCGCCGGGGCGGGCCGGAGGAAGACGAGGAAGTGCTCAGCGCCGGCGGCCTGAAGCTGAACAGCGCCAGCCACCGCGTCACCGCGGGCGACGAAACAGTCGGGCTCGGCCCGACCGAGTACCGCCTGCTGAAGTTCTTCATGAGCCATCCGGATCGCGTCTACAGCCGCGGCCAGCTGCTGGATCGTGTCTGGGGCGGCAACGTGTACGTCGAGGAGCGCACCGTGGACGTGCACATCCGGCGGCTGCGCAAGGCGCTCGAGCCTTCCCGCTGCGACCGGCTCATCCAGACGGTGCGCGGCGCCGGCTACCGCTTCTCCGAGCAGGTCGACGTGTGAACCAGGGGCCGTGGTTGTACGTTGCGGCCCGCTTCGGCGCGCTGCTCGGCGCCGCGGTGCTGCTCGGCTACCTGTTCGGCAATCCCTTTGCCTGGCTGTCGGCGGTGCTGCTCGCCTACCTCGGCTGGCACCTTTGGCACCTGTGGCAGCTCGAGTCGTGGCTGCGCCGCAAGCTCGGCGAGCCGCCGCGCGACGCACCCGGGCTGTGGGGCGGCGTGTTCGCGCAGCTGCATCGCCTGCGCTTGCAGAGCCGCGCACGCAAGAAGCGCCTGGCGAGGGTGCTGAAGGAATTCCGCAAGTCGACGCAGGCGCTGCCCGATGCCGGCGTGGTGCTCAACAAGGACCACGCCATCGCCTGGCTGAATGTCGCCGCGGAGCGATTGCTCGGGCTGCAGCCGGAGGACCGCGGACAGCGCATCGACAACCTGCTGCGCGCGCCCGAGTTCGCCGAGTTCCTGCGCACGGCGGGAGCGGACCAGGTCCTGCGGCTGGCGTCGCCGGTGGATGAGAACGTCAAGCTGTCGCTGCAGCTCGTGCCATACGGCGAGACGCAGCGGCTGCTGCTTGCGAAGGACATCACCCACGAGATGCGGCTCGAGACCGTGCGGCGCACTTTCGTGGCGAACGCATCGCACGAGCTGCGCTCGCCGCTGACGGTGATCAGCGGCTACCTGGACTCACTCGCCGACGATGCCGACCTGGCCGAGCACTGGCGTGAGCCCGTGGGCGAGATGGCGCGCCAGTCGGAGCGCATGCGGCGCATCATCGACGACCTGCTGACGCTCTCGCGGCTCGAGGCTTCCGCCCCGGAGGCCGAGCGCGAGCGCGTGGATGTCGCCGGCATGCTCTCCGTGCTGCGCAAGGAGGCCCTGGCGCGGCCGGAGCGGCCGGCCACAGTGGAGCTCAAGCTGGAGACCGACGCGCGGCTGCTCGGCGTCGAGTCGGAGATCTATTCTGCGTTTGCCAACGTCATCGGCAACGCGCTGAAGTACACGCCCGCTGACGGCCGCGTGATCATCCGCTGGTACCTGGAGGGCGGCAACGCGTGCCTGGCGGTGACCGACACCGGCGTCGGCATCCCGGCGGACGCCATCCCGCGCCTCACCGAGCGCTTCTACCGCGTGGACAAGAGCCGCGACCGCGCCACCGGCGGCACCGGGCTCGGCCTCGCCATCGTCAAGCACGTCCTGCAACGCCACGGCGCTCGCCTGGAAGTGCAGAGCAAGCTGGGCGAGGGCAGCATGTTCACCTGCCGCTTCCCGGCGGACCGGGTGACGCGCGAGGCGCCGCCGCCCGAACCAGCGATCACCAGTCCCGGTAAGGGTGCCTGAACAAGTTGATATTGAAGTAGCGCGGGTCGTCCGAGACCTCGAGACCCAGCCAGGGCGGCCGCGCGAAGCTCTCCGTCTCGCTTTCGAGCTCGACTTCCGCAATCACGAGGCCGTCGTTCGCGCCATGAAATTCGTCCACTTCCCAAAGATGATCGCCGTGCCGGATCTTGTAGCGCGTCTTGTCGATCAACGGCTGGTGGCAGAGGGTGTCCAGCATCTGGCGGGCGTCGGCCAGTGGGATCGCATAATCGAACTCCGGGCGGCTCAGCCCGGTCAGCGCGCCCTTGACCGTCAGCCAGGCCTTCTCGCCCGCGGTGCGCACGCGCACGGCGCGGGCCGGATCGACCGACAGGTAGCCCTGGCGGATGCGGCGGCCAGGTGCGCTGGCCTTCCAGCCGTCGCCCGACACGAGGAACTTGCGCTCGATCTCGGTGCCCATCGGCGCATCTCATCACTCGCCCGGAAAGCCTGTCAAACCCGACGGGCCGCCGGGCGCGACTTCGACTCCACAACAGGTGACTTCCATGTCCAAGCTTCGTGACACGACATTGCTGCTGGTTCTCTCGCTGGTGCTGGCTGCATGCGCGGCGCCGACCATCCCGTTGCACGACGCAGCCGGTGACGCGAGCCCCCCGGCCAGCATCGTGCTGCCCGAGCAACTCGAGGTCGTGAGCGTGAACGGGCTGGCCATCGAAGGCACACGCGGCATGTTCGGCAAGGGCGATACGGTTCTCGAGGTCAGCCCGGGGCGCTACGAGGTGCTCGTTTTTTATCGCGAGCTCTGGGAACGCGGCGACCAGCACGAGGTGCTGCGATCCGACCCGGTGCTGTTCGTCGTGGACGCGGGCCCCGGCCGGCGCTACCGGCTCGACTACACGCGGCCGGGGACCATGGCCGAGGCACGCACGCTGGCCGAGGATTTCTCGGGCTGGGTGGAAGACGTCGCGAGCGGCGACCGGACGCCGTCCACCAACAGCGGCCTGCAGTTCCGCCGCGGCCTGGTGGCCGCCGCCACCTTCGACGACACGCTGGTGGCAGTCGCGCCCACCAGCGGCGCGCGCCAGGAAGTCGCTCCGTTGCCCGTGCCGGACGAGGAATCGACGGCCCAGGCTCCGGCTGTCGTGGCATCGGCGCAACAGCCAGCGCCGGCCTCCGCGGCGCCGGTCGGCGCCCCTCGCGAAGATGCGGCGCCGGCGACGGCACCGCCGGGCGAGGAGGACTGGCTGGCCCTCATGAAGAGCTGGTGGAGCGAGGCGAGTGCCGAGGAGCGTCGCGAGTTCCTCCGCTGGGTCGGCGAACGCCGCTGACACTCACTGCCGGGTGCATGCTGCACCCGGCATCTCCTTGCCGCGTTCCCGGCCCGCGCCCGCCGGCCCTAACTTCAGACGGATCTCGTCACGAAATCGTCACAGTCGATCTCCATACTTCGCGCCGATTGCGGAAGGCGTGACTTCTGCATTGTGACAACCCAAGGAGATTCCTGTGAAGAAGACCATGCTTGCGATTGCGATCGGCGCGACCTGCTTCGCGTCGGCTGCCGCGTCCGCCGCGCCCACCGTTTACGGCCGCTTCAACGTGGCGCTCGACAGCCAGAAGGACGAGATCGGCCTCGACTTCGAGACCCCAGACTCGACCATCAAGTTGCGCGACAACAACAACTCCTCGCGTCTCGGCGTGAAGGGCAAGGAAGAGCTCGGCGTCGGTGACCTCAGCGTTATCTACCAGCTCGAGTACGGCATCGACCCGGACGGCAGCGAGTCCAACCCGTTCTCCAAGCGCAACCTGTTCGTCGGTCTCGAGGGCGGCTTCGGCCAGCTGAAGGCCGGCTTCTACGACACCATCATCAAGGACATCGGCGGCTCGGTCGACCAGTTCAACGACACCATCGGCGACATCACCAACCTGATGGCCGGCGAGACCCGCACCAGCAACCTGATCACCTACACGACTCCGACCCTGGCGGACTCGCTGAAGTTCGTGCTCACCCTGCAGCCGGGCGAGGGCCGGGTCGCGGCCGATAACATCGCCGATGTCGAGGACAGCATTGCCGATACCTGGTATGCCGCGGCGGTGTACGAGGCCGGCATGTTCAGCGGCGGCCTGGCCTACGGCAGCAACCAGCGCAGCGGCGTGAAGTTCGACGGCGGCACGGTCGGCACCGACATCATGCGCGCCACCGGCAAGATCAAGCTCGACGCCTTCGAGATCGGCGCTCTCTACCAGCTCGCCGAGGGCATCGACCAGACCGGCGGCGTGCTTGGCGGTGACGCCGAGGAGACCAGCTGGCTGCTGTCCGGCGCCTACTCGCTCAACTCCTGGAAGCTGAAGGCCCAGTACGGCCAGACCGACGGCGACCAGACCGACGTGAAGCGCACCCAGCTCGGCGTCGGCGCTGATTACAAGATCAGCAAGGCCGCCACCTGGCAGCTGTACTACGTGACGTACGAGGACGACGGCCGCGTGGTTGACGGGATCACCGATCCCAAGACCGACACCATCGGTACGGCGTTCATCTACAGCTTCTAAGCTCCGGCCCTCCCCTTGAAGGCCACTGGAAGGGCCCGGCATCTGCCGGGCCTTTTCTTTTTGCTGAATCGGCCCCTCGCTAAGCGTGCAATGCGATCGGCGCGCCTTGTTCGACACGCCGCCGGGGTGCGAATATGGAACCGTCGCCGCCCCCCGCTGTCCGAGTGAATCGATGGAACACCAGGACCTGAGCCACCACTGGTCACGCCAGTTCAACGCCGAGCTCGAGGCCGTGCGCAACAGCGTCATGGCGATGGGTGGACTGGTCGAGGAACAGCTGCGGCGTGCCGTGGAAGCACTGGTACGCGGCGACAGCGCGCTCGGCGAACTGGTGGCGCGGGACGACTACAAGGTCAATCGATTCGAAGTCTCGATCGACGAGGACTGCAGCCGCATCATTGCGCGCCGCCAGCCCACGGCGGGCGACCTGCGGCTGCTGATGGCCGTGGTCAAGACCATCACGGATCTCGAGCGCATCGGCGACGAGGCCGAGAAAATCGGCTATCTTGCCTCGCGCCTCGCCGGGCAGGAGCGGCCGGCCGACAGCTACCAGGGCATCCAGCACCTGGCGGACCAGGTCGGCGGCATGCTGCACCGGGCGCTGGACGCCTTCGCGCGCATGGACCCCGAGGAGGCGATGCGGGTGGTGCGCCAGGACGAGGTGGTGGATCGCGAGTACGACGCCATTTCGCGCCAGGGCATCACGCTCATGATGGAGAACCCGCGCAGCATCCGGCGGGTGCTGGACACCTTGTGGGTGGCGCGCGCGCTGGAGCGCATCGGTGACCACGCCAAGAACATTTGTGAATACGTCGTCTACATGGTCCGTGGCAAGGACATCCGCCACGTGGCCCTCGATGACGCGGAGCGGCAGATCAGGAATGAATGACACTCAGATACGCGGCTGGCTCGACCGCCGCATGGTGAACGGCTTCTGTGCGCTGGCCTGCGGCGGCCTGCTCGGCTATGCGCTGTACGCGCAGCACGGCCTGGGGCTCGAGCCCTGCCCGCTGTGCGTATTCCAGCGTGTTGCGGTGCTGGTGCTCGGCTTCGTGTTTCTCGCCGCCTACGCCCACAACCCCGCGCGGGGCGGTGCGAAGGTCTACGGCGCCCTCGCCGTGATTGCGGCCGGCGGCGGCATCGCCTTCGCCGGGCGCCAGCTCTGGCTGCAGGGCCTGCCTGCCGACCAGGTGCCGGAATGCGGCCCCGGGCTCAATTTC
>CBDDRR010000135.1:0-6060 GCA_965233095.1 uncultured bacterium | reverse complement strand
GAGCCGCGCCGCCCGATGCGCAGCATGTCGCCGAGCCGCTCGCGGCTGGAGGGTTCCCCGACCAGGCACCAGTCGATCTTCTCGCCGCGCGCCTCGAGCCGCTCGATGACTGCCTTCGTACCGTCCTTTGCCGGCCCCTCTTCGTCGCTGGTGATCAGGAAAGCGATCGAGCCGGCCGGCGCGGGATTCCCGGCCAGGTACTCCTCGCAGGCCACCACCATGGCCGCCAGGCCGGCCTTCATGTCGGCGGTGCCGCGGCCCCACAGCTGGCCGTCGCGTTCGGTGGGCACGAATGGCTGCGAGCGCCAGGTCTCGACCGGACCGGTCGGGACCACGTCGGTGTGGCCCGCGAAGCACAGCAGGGGACCCTCGCTCCCCAGCCGTGCCCAGAAGTTGTCCACCTCACCGACGCGCATGCGCTCGATACGAAAGCCGAGCGGTTCCAGCCGCCGGATCATCAGTTCCTGGCAATCGGCGTCGTCCGGCGTGATGGACGGGCGAGCGACCAGGGCCTTCGTGAGTTCAAGCACTTGTGACAAAAACTTAATCCTTTTTAGAGGTCTGTACGAAAATGCCGCAAGCCCTTGAAAAACAACGCGCCACAGCAATGGGGCGTCGGCGTCACAGCAGTCCGCCACGGCGGGCGGCGGCCCCGATTATGGCCGGTGGCGGTGCAATGTGACATCGGCACCGGCTTGTCATCTTGGTGTAACAGGTGGGGCTTAGGGTATGCCCCGTTCCCGGCATGGCCGGTTTACTGACGACATTTCCAAACGCTACTCAAGGAGTCTACGAATGACCCGCAAGTTTCTCGCGCTTGGCGCCGGCCTGATCCTTTCTGCCTCGGCTTTCGGCCAGGCAGTCCAGGTGGATCCGGCCCTGCCAGACTACAAGCCCGCCCCCGGTGTATCCGGCAGCCTGAAGTCCATCGGCTCGGATACGCTGAACAACCTGATGGCGCTGTGGGCCGAGGGTTTCCGCTCAGCCTACCCCAATGTCCAGATCGAGATCGAGGGCAAGGGCTCGGGCACCGCGCCGCCGGCGCTGATCGGCGGCAATGCGCAGTTTGCGCCGATGTCGCGGACGATGAAGTCGGCCGAGGTCCAGGAGTTCGAGAAGCGCTACGGCTACCCGCCGACGCCGGTGCGCAGCGCCATCGATGCCCTGGCCGTGTACGTGCACAAGGACAACCCGATCAAGTGCCTCGCGATGCAACAGGTCGATGCGATCTTCTCGAAGACCCGCAACGGCGGCCACCCGAAGAACATCACCACCTGGGGCGACGTCGGCCTGACCGGCGAGTGGGCCAGCCGGCCGATCTCGATTTACGGCCGCAACTCGGCCTCCGGTACGTATGGCTACTTCAAGGAAGTCGCGCTATTCAACGGCGACTACAAGGACGAAGTGAAGGAGCAGCCGGGTTCCTCGACGGTCGTGCAGGGCGTGGCCTCCGACATCGGCGGCATCGGCTATTCGGGCGTCGGCTACAAGACGGCCGACGTGCGCTCGGTGCCGCTGAAGACGTCGGCGGACGGCGAATGCTTTGATGCCGTGGCCGAGACTGCGATCTCCGGTGACTACCCGATCGCACGGTTCCTGTACATCTATGTCAACAAGAACCCGAACGAGAAGCTCGACCCGCTGCGCGGCGAGTTCATCCGTTTCGTGTACTCCAAGCAGGGCCAGCAGGCCGTCGTCCGTGACGGTTACTTCCCGGTGCTGAAGAGTCTTGCGGACCAGGATCTCGCGGCGTTCGGCCTGAAGTAGGCGGACGGTTGAGGCTTGCAGCGGTGCGGGAATTCCCGCACCGCTGCAAGTTCTTTTTGGGGTCATGCCCGCCGGCGCAGTATGCTTGCTTACTGAGCCTTGACGCTGCACCTGCCGGAACGGGAACTCGCGAGTAGCAACGACATGAATCAGCCAAGATCGGGCAACGACAGCGACGCACATGCGTTCATCGTCCACCGGCGCGAAAAGTCCACCAAGCGGTCCGTCCTGATCGGCGACAAGATCGCCAACTGGTCGATCACGCTCGGGGGCCTGCTGGTCATCGTGGCGGTGATCACCATCATGTTGTTCCTGGTGTCGGTGGCGCTGCCCTTGGCCACCGGCGGCGAAGTTCGCCAACACAGCGTCTACACGCTCGGGACACCCAAGCAGGTCGCCTGGCTCACGGCGGACGAGTACACCACCCTGGGATTGCGCATCACGGCCGACGGCCAGGTGAGCGCATTCCACATCCCGACGGGCACTTTCGTGACCGCTTCAGACCTGGAATTTGCGGAGACGGCGACTGCCGTGGCCGGGGTCGTGACGCGAGAACAGGTGGCCTTCGGCTTCGCCGACGGCACGGTGCGTTTCGGTACATTCAATTTCGAGCCCGGCGTGATCACGGCGGAAAATCTGCCCACGGGCCGGCAACAGCTCAACGAGATCGACAGCCTGGCCGGCAACACGATCTACCGCGAGCTGACCACCGGTGACTACCGCGCCATCACGCCCACCTGGACCATCGACGATGCCCAGCAGGTTTCGGAGCACTCGATCATCGCCATCGATTACCGGGTCGGCGGTACGGTCGAGCGGCCCACGCGCTCGTTCGTGACCGTGGATGCCGCCGGCGTGGCACGCGTTTCGCGCGCAGAGATCCAACGCAATCTCATGACCGGCGCAGAAAAGGTGAGGCTTACTTCGAGCACCCTGCCGACCCTTCCCGAGGGTACCGAGGTGACGAGCGTGCTGATGGCGAGCACGGCGGACCGCGTCATGATCGCGACCCGCGACGGCACGCTGTATCGATATGACGTGCGCGACTTCGGTGCCCCGGTGCTGGCGGAGACCACCCGGGCCTTCGATGGCGCCGGCGACGTGGAGATCACTTCGCTGGCTTTTCTAAATTCCGAGCTCGCGATGGTGGTCGGTGGCTCCGACGGCGCGGTGGACGTGTTTTTCCGACTCGAGCGGGCCGATGCGAACACTACGGACGGTTACCAGATGGTGCGGGCACGGAGCCACGAGTCGCAGGGCACGCCGATCGTGGCCATGTCGGTGTCTCAACGGAAGAAATCCCTTGCCACGCTCGGTGCGGACGGCAGCCTGTGGATCCGGCATTCCACTTCGGAGCAGACATTGTTCAAGCTGCAGCGCGAAAGCGCCGCGGACACCGAGGCGGCGGTAATGATGATGCCCCGCACGGACGGCGTGCTGCTGGTGGATAACAACGGCAATGTCGATGCGTGGGATTTCTATTATCCGCACCCCGAAACGACCCTGCGGGCGATTTTCGGCAAGCTCTGGTACGAGGGTTATCCGGAGCCGACCTACACCTGGCAGTCCTCTTCGGGTACCGACGTGTTCGAGCCGAAGTACTCGCTGGTGCCGCTGATCTTCGGCACCCTCAAGGCTACTGTCTACGCGCTGATGTTCGCCGTGCCGATCGCGCTGATGGGTGCCATCTACACGTCGGAGTTCCTGCATCGCCGGGTGCGCGCCACCGTGAAGCCGGTGATGGAGATGATGGAATCGCTGCCGACCGTGGTGCTCGGCTTCATTGCGGCCCTCGTACTGGCGCCGATCATAGAGGAATGGATCGCCGCCGTGATCCTGTCGTTCGTCTCCATTCCGATGGGACTGATGCTGGGTGCGTTCGTCTGGCAGACCTTGCCGGTGACGCTCTCGCTGAAGCTCGGCGGCGTCCCCAAGTTCTTTTTCATGGTTGCCTCGATCCTGCTGTTTGGCTACGTCGCCTTCTTGTTTGGGCCGACCTTTGAGCGGGCGTTGTTCTACGGTGACTTCAAGGCATGGGTGAACGGCGACGTCGGCACCGGCATGCCGTTCCTTTTCCTGATCGGTTTCCCGCTGTCATTCATGCTGGTGGCATGGAGTTTTGGCCGCGTGGTGGGCCACACGTGGCGGGACAAGCTGCGCGATACGAGTCGGGAGCGCGCGGGCCGGCTGGATTTTGCCCGCTGGGGGGTGTTCGTGCTGGCGGCAGCGCTCCTGTCATGGGCCATCGCGGGCCTGCTGACTCTGGTCGGCTACGATCCGCGTGGGGGGGTGGTGGATACCTATTCCCAGCGCAATGCGCTGGTCGTGGGTTTCGTGATGGGCTTCGCCGTCATCCCGAACATCTACACCCTCGCGGAAGATGCGCTGAACTCGGTGCCGTCACACCTGCGGGCCGCATCGCTGGCGGCCGGCGCCACGCCGTGGCAGACCGCGATGTGGGTGATTCTGCCCGTGGCTGCCTCGGGCGTGTTCTCGGCGGTGATGATCGGCATGGGCCGGGCAGTGGGTGAAACCATGATCGTGGTGATGGCAGCGGGCAACACGCCGGTGCTGGACTGGAACATCTTCTCCGGGCTGCGCACCCTGTCGGCCAACATCGCGGTGGAGCTGCCCGAGGCGGTCAAGGACGGGACGCTCTATCGAACCTTGTTCCTCGCGGCGCTGACGCTCTTCGTGCTGACCTTCGTCATCAACACGCTCGCCGAGCTGGTGCGCCAGCGTTTCCGCAAGCGCGCCTTCCAGCTCTGATCCTGGAGAGAGATTCGTATGGCGATCACAGCCGAAAGCACCGAAAATACGACTCATGTCGAGGCGCCGAAGCGCCTTGGCGTTCGCAAGTACAGCGCCGATATTTCCGCAGTGGGTGAACCCTGGCTCTGGGGCCTCGGCGGGGCGCTGGCACTCGGCATCATCCTGGTGGCCGGATTCCTGACGATGATTTTCTGGAATGGCGCCTCGACGTTCTGGCCGAAGCCCATTCACGTGGTCACCCTGACCGACGGATCCGTGGTGGCCGGCGAGCCCACGCGCTCGAGCATTTACCGGGTCAGCGAAGCCATCCGGGAGCAGCTGAGCGAATCCGCAAACGCGATGATCGACGAGGGCGATGGTTTCGCCCGGCGCGTCCTGTATCGCTCAGCCAACTTCGACCTGTATGGCGACGATTTCCGTTGGGTTTCCGAATACGAAGTCGAGCGAATCGACACGCCGGCGGACTTCTTCCTGTTGGAGCGCCAGGAGTGGGGTCCGTTCGTGGGCCGGATACTCAAGCTGCACTTCGACGGTGAGGAAATCGCGGCGGACAAGCTGACTTACAGCCAGCTGCAGCGGTACCAGGACCAGGCGCGCGATCGGTTCCACGAAATCCGGCACATCGAGCAGAAGGACATCGGCGCGGTCAACTACTATATCGAGCAGCAGCGCCTTGGCCTGCGCAAGGTCGAGTTGCGACACGGTGAGGACTCGCCCGAGTATGCCGCCGAGGCCGCCCGGACCAATGCCCGGATCGCGGAGCTGGAGGCGGAGTTTGCCGGATACCAGGCGCGGATCGCCGAGATCCGTGAGCGCGATCGCAAGGACCGCTTTCTGCTGGAAGAGGTCGGCGGGCGCACCAAGGAACAACTGATGTCCGAGATCGTGCGGCTCTATCCAGCCAATGACCTCAGCTTCGGCCAGAAAGTGGGCATCTACCTGTCGCGCTGGTGGGAATTCCTGAGCACTGAGCCGCGCGAGGCCAACATGGAAGGCGGCGTGCTGCCGGCCATCTTCGGCACTGTGGCCATGACCCTGATCATGGTGGTCATCGTCGCGCCGTTCGGCGTCGTCACCGCCCTCTACCTGCGCGAGTACGCCAAGCAGGGCAAGATCGTGTCCATCGTGCGCGTCTCGGTGAACAACCTGGCGGGCGTGCCATCCATCGTGTTCGGCGTATTCGGGCTGGGATTCTTCGCCTACACGATGGGCGTGACCATTGACCAGTTGTTTTACCCGGAGCGGCTGCCGAGTCCCACGTTCGGCACGGGCGGCATCCTCTGGGCCTCGCTGACGCTGGCGCTGCTGACCGTGCCCGTGGTGATCGTGGCGGCCGAGGAAGCGCTTGCGGCGGTGCCGCGCTCGATGCGCGAAGGCTCGCTGGCCTGCGGCGCATCCAAGTGGCAGACCATTCGGCGCGTAGTCCTGCCGCGCGCCATGCCCGGCATCATGACCGGCCTGATTCTCGCCATGGCGCGCGGCGCCGGCGAGGTCGCGCCCTTGATGCTGATCGGCGTGGTC
>CBDDRR010000134.1:0-3954 GCA_965233095.1 uncultured bacterium | reverse complement strand
GGACGTCACTGAGCGCCGTCGTGCCGAGCACGCGCTCCTCAAGAGCGAGGCGAAGTTTCGCGCGCTGGTGGAGGGAGCGCCCGACATGATTTTCGTGCAGGCGGACGGGCGCTTCGTGTTCGTCAATCGCGCGGGTTGTCGGCTGCTTGGCGCCGCGTCTCCTGCACAGCTCGTCGGGCAGCCGGTCATCGAGCGCATGCATCCCGACTATCGGGATCGCGGCCAGGCCCGAATGCGGGCCGTGAACGAGCGGCGGGAGGCCCAGCCCGCGATCGAGGAGGTCTGGCTGCGGCTTGACGACAAGCCCGTGGACCTCGAGATCTCGGGCGTGCCGGTTCGCTATGGCGGGAAGGATGGCGCACTGGTTTTTGCGCGCGACATGACCGAGCGCACGGCCGTGATGAAGGAGCGTGCCCTGCAGGGCCGCCGGGCCGAGGCCCTGCTCGAGCTTCGCCGGCTGGTCGAGACGCTGGAGGAAGACGCGTTCCTCGAGAAGGGTCTCGGCCTGGCTGTGGGCCTTACCGGCAGCCGCACCGGGTGCCTGTACCTCGTCGATGAACTGGACGGCGCGATGGTCCGGGCCGCGGGTTCGCAGCCCGGCGGGTCCGCCGGGGACGGTGATGCCTGTCCGCTGGACGATGCTGATCGAATTGCGGGCGCCCTGGAAGGCGGTACAACCGTGATCGACAACGGGCCGGAATCGATCGCTGCCGGGGACGACGGCGAACGTCCCTCGCCGCAGCGCCGTTTCGTGATCGTGCCGGTGAAGCAAGGTCAGCGCGTGGTCATGCTGGCCGGCGTGGCCGGTAAGCCTGCCGCGTACGCGGACCTCGACGTGGAGACCCTGCAACTGCTGGCAGACCGGATCTGGGACCTGTTGTGCAGCAGGCGCGGCGAGCTGCGCATCCGGCAACTCTCGCAGGCGGTTGAGCAGAGCCCGGAAAGCATAGTGATCACGGATCTCGAGGCGCGAATCGAGTACGTTAACACGGCCTTCTGTGCCATCGCGGGTTACTCGCGCGACGAGCTGATGGGACAGAACCCGCGCCTGCTGCAGTCCGGCAAGACCCCGCGCGAGACCTACGATGCGATGTGGGCGGCGCTCGCCCAGGGTCGGAGCTGGAAGGGCGAGTTCCACAATCGCCGCAAGGATGGTTCGGAATACATCGAGTTTGCCCACGTGGCGCCGCTGCGTGGCCCGGACGGATCCATCACCCACTACGTTTCCGTCAAGCAGGACATCACCGAGAAGAAGAGAATCGGGCGGGAGCTGGACCGCCACCGCCACCATCTCGAGGAACTCGTGGCGCATCGGACGGCGGAACTGGCGGATGCCCGCGTCCAGGCGGAGTCCGCCAACGAGGCCAAGAGTGCGTTCCTGGCCAACATGAGTCATGAGATTCGCACGCCGATGAACGGCGTGCTCGGCATGATCGACGTATTGGCGGGCACGACGTTGAGCCTGCAGCAGCTGGAGATGATCGAGATCATTCGGGAGTCCGGCCGGGCCCTCGCAGGCGTCATCGATGACATCCTGGATTTTTCCAAGATCGAGGCCGGGCGCCTCGAGGTGGAGCACTCGCGTGTGTCGCTTCGCGACCTGGTGGAGGGATTGTGTGATTCGCTGGTGCCGGTGGCGGCGTCGCAGGATGTGCAGCTGTCGCTGTTCGTGTCGCCCGATGTGCCGGAGCTGGTGCTCTCAGACGAGGTGCGGCTGCGCCAGGTGCTCTACAACATTGTCGGCAACGGCATAAAATTCTCGCGCGGCCGTCCCGAGAGGCGGGGGCGGGTAGCTCTGCGCGTCGAGTGCGTGGGGACGGACCCGGCCAGGCTCGTGCTCACGGTCAAGGACAACGGCATCGGCATGGCGCCGGAGACCGTCACCCGGCTGTTCACCCCCTTCTCGCAGGCAGAAGTCTCGACCACCCGCCGCTTTGGCGGGACGGGCCTCGGCCTCACCATCTGCAAGCGCATCGTCGACCTGATGGACGGCGAGTTCGATGTGGTGAGCGAACTGGGCGCGGGTTCCACGTTCACCGTCACATTGCCCCTCGAAGTGCCGGCGGACCAGCCGCGCAGGGAACTGCCGCCCGTCGCCGGCGTGCGTTGCCTGCTGGTCGACAGCGATGCCTACGACATGGAAGGGCTGGCAGCATACCTGCGCCATGCGGGCGCGGAGGTGCAGCACATGTCGTCGCTCGCCGCGGCGCGTTCCCATGCGGCCGCAGGTGAGCGCGCGGTCATCGTCGACTACGTCGGCTCGTGGGACAGTGAACCGCTGCCGGCAGACGATGGGTCCCCAGCCGGATATGTGCACATCACCAGCGGCCGGCCGACCGGTCCCGAGGTCGATGGCGTCCGGGTGTTCCTGGACGAGACCGCCCAGCGCATGACGGTGCTCCTGCGTGCCGTGGCGATTGCCGGCGGGCGCCTGCCAGCAACGAAGTCGGCATCGGCTCGCTCGTCCGCCGGGCCGGCGGAGACGCCGCGAAGCGCCCGGCCAGGCGAGGGAGCGGACATCCTGGTGGCCGAGGACGACGAGATCAACCGCAAGGTCATCCGCAAGCAGCTGGAGCTGCTGGGCTACACTGCCGACATCGCGGCGAACGGCGCGGAGGCACTGGACATGTGGCGAAAGGGGCGCTACTGCGTGGTGCTGACCGACCTGCATATGCCGGAAATGGACGGCTACATGCTTGCCGAGAGCATTCGCCACGAGCAGTCCCTCGCCGCTGGAGAGCGCTCGCCGTCCAGGGTGCCGATTGTCGCGCTGACCGCCAATGCCCTGCGCGGCGAGGCCGAGCGAGCGCGAGCGGCGGGGCTGGACGAATACCTGGTGAAGCCCGCGCAGCTCGGGCAATTGCGGGAAGTGCTTTCGCGTTGGCTCCCGGAACCGCGGCAGCAAGTGGACAAGGGCGTGCTGGTCCTGGACGTGCTGCGGCAGTTGGTCGGCAACGACACAGATACCGTGCATGCGCTGCTCGGGGACTACCTGGCCTCGGCCGCAGCGGAGCTGGAGAAGATCGAAGCGGGAATCGCCGGGAAAGATGTACAGGCAGTCGCCTTTGCGGCGCACAAGCTGAAATCCTCCTCGCGCTCTGTCGGCGCCATCCCGTTCGGGGAGCTGTGCGCCAGGGTCGAGGCCGCCGGCAAGTCGGGCGATATCGCGGTGCTGGCCGAGCTCCGGGCCGAGTTCGCCAGCGAGTGGGATGCGGTCCGAAATGCCGTCCGGGCGGCACTCGGGAAGGAAGCGTCATGACCACGGCGCGCGAAGACCTGTCGATCCTCGTGGCCAGCGAGATCGTCGGCGACGCCGAGCTGGTGCAGCGCCTGCTGTCCTTCGAATTCAGCAACGTGCGGATCTCGACCGACCCCTTGCGCATCACTGAGGATTTCGACACTTCGTCGCCGAGCGTCCTGGTGCTGGCGTTCAACAGCCTCGACAAGGCGGAACGCTACAACGGCCAGCTCAAGGCGCAGTCGGTGCTGGCCCGGCGCGGCGCGCATCGTACCCTGGTGCTCTGCACCCGGGAGGAGGTACGCAATGCCTACGACCTGTGCAAGCTGGGCATGTTCGACGACTATGTGCTGTTCTGGCCGCTGACGCACGACACGCCGCGCCTGTTGCTTGCGGTGAGACACGCGATGCAGCACCTGCCGGAACAGGCGGGACATGACACCGGCAGGCAGGGCGACGAGCCTGCCGCCCCGGCTGCGCAACTACCGGGCGAGACGCCCGGCCCGCCGGCGAATCCACTCGTGCTGCTGATCGACGACGATCCCTTCCAGCACCGGCTGCTCGAGCGGATGCTGGCGGACGACAAGCTCGAGCTGATGTTCGCCGCCTCCGCGCAGCAGGGGCTGGAGTTCATGCACCAGCGTCAGCCGAGCGTCGTGCTGATGGACATCAGCATGCCGGAGGTCGACGGCGTCGAGGCAACCCGCCGGATCAAG
>CBDDRR010000133.1:0-6069 GCA_965233095.1 uncultured bacterium | reverse complement strand
CGAGCCGATCATCGTGCCCTCGCAGGACGTGGTGCTCGGCCTGTACTACCTGACCCGCATGCAGACCAACCAGAAGGGCGAGGGCAGCCTGTTCACGGACGTGGCCGAGGTCCATCGCGCCTACGAGAACCGCGCGGTCGGGCTACATGCAGCCGTCAAGGTGCGTATCCGCGACTGGAGCCTGGAGGACGACGGCGAGAAAGTTTCCGTGGTCAAGGTGGTCGAGACCACGGTCGGCCGCGCCCTGCTGTCCGAGATCCTGCCGGAGGGCCTGCCTTTCGACCTGATCAATCGCGACATGAACAAGAAGGCCATTTCGGCCGTGATCAACGAGTGCTACCGTCGCCTCGGGCTGAAGGAAACCGTGGTGTTCGCCGACCAGCTCATGTACATGGGCTTCCGCTATGCGACCCGCTCCGGCGTGTCCTTCGGCGCCGACGACATGGTGGTGCCGGTGGAGAAGGCGGAGATCCTTGCCGAGGCCGAGGCCGAGGTGAAGAACTTCCAGGACCAGTACGCCTCCGGCCTGATCACCAACGGCGAGCGCTACAACAAGGTCGTGGATATCTGGTCGCACACCAACGACCGGGTCGCCAAGGCGATGATGGACAAGATCAGCGTCCAGGAGGTCCCTGACGCCGCCGGCAAGATAGTGCGCGAGAAGTCGTTCAACTCCGTCTACATGATGGCGGACTCCGGTGCGCGCGGTTCCGCCGCGCAGATCCGGCAGCTGGCCGGCATGCGCGGCCTGATGGCGAAGCCGGACGGCTCCATCATCGAGACGCCGATCACGGCGAACTTCCGCGAGGGCCTCGACGTCCTGCAGTACTTCATCTCCACCCACGGCGCCCGCAAGGGCCTCGCGGACACCGCGCTCAAGACCGCCAACTCGGGTTACCTGACCCGCCGCCTGGTGGACGTGGCGCAGGACCTGGTGGTGACCGAGACCGACTGCGGCACGACGGACGGCCTGCTGATGGCCCCGCTGGTCGAGGGCGGCGACGTGGTGGAGCCGTTGCGCGAGCGCGTGCTAGGCCGCGTGGTGGCCGAGGATGTGCTGCAGCCGGGCGGCAACGACGTCGTGGTGCCCGCCGGTACGCTGCTTGACGAGCGCTGGGTGAAGGAGCTCGAGGAGCTGTCGATCGACCAGGTCTGGGTGCGTTCGCCGATCACCTGCGAGACTCGCTACGGCTTGTGCGCCCAGTGCTACGGGCGCGATCTCGCGCGCGGCCACCAGGTCAACATCGGCGAGGCGGTCGGCGTCATCGCGGCGCAGTCCATCGGCGAGCCCGGCACGCAGCTGACGATGCGGACCTTCCACATCGGTGGCGCCGCTTCGCGGGCCGCGGCACGCAGCAACGTGCAGGTCAAGAACGGCGGCACGGTGCGGCTGCACAACATCAAGACGGTGCGGCACGACAAGGGCCACCTGGTGGCGGTGTCGCGCTCGGGCGAGCTGGGGATCATCGATGAATTCGGCCGCGAGCGGGAGCGCTACAAGATCCCGTACGGTGCGGTGATCATGGTGGACGACGGCGACGTGGTGAAGGCCGGCGCCATCATCTCCACCTGGGATCCGCATACCCACCCGGTGGTCTCCGAGGCGGCCGGCATCATGAAGTTCCAGGACTTCATCGACGGCGTGACCGTGGAGGCCCGCGTCGACGAGCACACCGGCCTGTCCAGCATCGTGGCGATCGATCCGAAGCAGCGCGGCGCGGCGGGCAAGGACCTGCGCCCGATCGCCAAGCTGGTCGACGCCAAGGGCAAGGACCTGCAGTTCCCCGACAGCAAGGAGCCGATCGCCTACCCGTTGTCGGTCGGCGCTATCGTCGTCATGGAGGACGGCCAGAAGGTCGGCGTGGGCGACATTATCGCCCGCATCCCGCAGGAGTCCTCGAAGACGCGCGACATCACCGGCGGCTTGCCGCGGGTGGCGGACATGTTCGAGGCCCGCAAGCCGAAGGAGCCGGCGATCCTCGCCGAGCACAGCGGCAAGGTGAAATTCGGTAAGGAAACCAAGGGCAAGCGGCGTCTCATCATCGAGAACGAGGAGGGTGAGCACGAGCTGCTGATCCCGAAGTGGCGCAACCTGTCGGTGTTCGAGGGCGAGGTCGTGCAGCGTGGCGAGGTCATCTCGGACGGCGAGATGAACCCGCACGACCTGCTGCGGCTGCAGGACGTCAAGCATCTCGCGGACTACCTGGTGCGCGAAATCCAGGATGTCTACCGGCTGCAGGGCGTCAGGATCAACGACAAGCACATCGAGGTCATCATCCGCCAGATGTTGCGCAAGGCCGAGGTCACCGAGCCGGGGGACAGCAAGTTCCTGCGCGGCGAGCAGCTCGACCGGGCGCGCGTGCTGGAGGAGAACGAGCGGGTCGCCGACAAGGATGGGGCGCTGGCGCAGTACGATCCCGTGCTGCTCGGCATCACCAAGGCCTCGCTGGCGACCGAGTCGTTCATCTCGGCGGCCTCCTTCCAGGAGACCACCCGGGTGCTGACCGAGGCCGCAGTGCGCGGCCTGCGGGATGACCTCAGGGGCCTCAAGGAGAACGTCATTGTCGGGCGCCTGATCCCGGCCGGCACCGGTTTCGCCTTCCACATGGCGCGCCGCCGGAAGGTCGAGATCAGCCCCGCCGAGATGACCATGGCGGAGGCGATGGACGCCGCCGGGGTGAACCCCGACGAGGTCGAGGTGCCCGAGCCCAGCGATACCGACTGAGCAAGGTTACGGGCCCCGTGCTTGACAGTACGGGGCCCGGTTCCTAAAATCCTCGGGCTCAGCACAGGCCGTCGGAAAATCGGCCTGCACAAGTTTCCACCGGGGAAGCGGGCCGCCTTGGGCGGCCGCGTTTTTCTGTGTCAGCCGAAACCGGGAATAGAGAATTATATGGCTACGATCAACCAGCTAGTCCGCAAGCCGCGTCGCACCAAGAAGGAAAAGACGACGGTTCCCGCGTTGCAGGCCAGTCCGCAGCGCCGCGGCGTTTGCACGCGCGTTTACACCACGACCCCCAAAAAGCCCAACTCGGCGTTGCGGAAGGTCGCGCGTGTCCGGCTGACCAACGGGTTCGAGGTGACCAGCTACATCGGCGGCGAGGGCCACAACCTGCAGGAGCACTCGGTGGTGCTGATCCGCGGGGGTCGCGTGAAGGACCTGCCGGGTGTGCGCTATCACACGGTGCGCGGCACGCTCGATTGCGCCGGCGTCGGTGACCGCCGCCAGGGCCGTTCCAAGTACGGCGCCAAGCGTCCCAAGTCGTGACGCTCCCATCCATGATTTGCACGGCCAGGTAGTCCCATGTCCAGACGAGCCCAAGCGCCCAAGCGCCTCATCCTCCCCGATCCGGTCTACGGCAGCGAGACCCTGTCGAAGTTCATGAACATGGTCATGGAGAGCGGCAAGAAGTCCGTGGCCGAGCGGATCCTCTACGGCGCGATCGACCAGATCTCGGACCGCCGCAAGATGCCGCCCGACCAGGCCGTCGAGGTGCTCGAGCAGGCGCTCGAGAACGTCAAGCCAATGGTCGAGGTGAAGTCGCGCCGCGTCGGCGGCGCCACCTACCAGGTGCCGGTCGAGGTCCGCGCGGTGCGCCGCCAGACCCTGGCGATGCGCTGGCTGATCGACGCTGCCCGGGCCCGGGGCGAGAAGTCCATGGCCCAGCGCCTCGCGAACGAGCTGATGGACGCCGCGGAAAGCCGCGGTGCCGCAGTGAAAAAGCGCGAGGACACGCACCGGATGGCGGAGGCCAACAAGGCCTTCTCGCACTACCGCTGGTAAGCCAGCGGCCTGCCGTCCGAAACAAGGAATTTTGAGGTACTTACCGTGGCCCGCACGACTCCCATCGAGCGCTATCGCAACATCGGCATCATGGCCCACATCGATGCCGGCAAGACGACGACGACCGAGCGCGTCCTGTTCTACACCGGCGTCTCGCACAAGCTGGGCGAAGTGCATGACGGCGCGGCCGTGATGGACTGGATGGAGCAGGAGCAGGAGCGCGGCATCACCATCACCTCCGCGGCCACGACCTGCTTCTGGTCAGGCATGGACAAGAGCTTTGCCGAGCACCGCATCAATATCATCGACACGCCGGGCCACGACGACTTCACCATCGAGGTGGAGCGCTCGCTGCGCGTGCTCGACGGCGCCGTGGCCGTGTTCTGCTCGGTGGGCGGCGTCGAGCCGCAGTCCGAGACGGTCTGGCGCCAGGCCAACAAGTACCGCGTGCCGCGCATGGCCTTCGTCAACAAGATGGACCGGCCGGGCGCGAATTTCCTGCGCGTGGTCAAGCAGATGAAGGAGCGCCTGCAGGCGACCGCGGTGCCCATCCAGCTGCCGATCGGCGCGGAGGAGACCTTCCGCGGCGTGGTGGACCTGCTGCGGATGAAGGCGGTCATCTGGGACGACGCCATGCAGGGCATGACCTTCGAGCTGCACGACATCCCGGCCGACATGGTCGAGCTTTGCCAGGAGTGGCGCGACCATCTCGTCGAGGCCGCCGCCGAGGGCAGCGAGGAGCTGACCCACAAGTACCTCGAGACGCTCGAGCTGTCCGACGAGGAAATCAAGCAGGGCCTGCGGATGCGCACGCTGCGCAACGAGGTCGTCCCGGTGCTGTGCGGGTCGGCCTTCAAGAACAAGGGCGTGCAGGCCATGCTCGACGCCATCGTCGAGTACATGCCGTCGCCGCTCGACGTGCCCCCCATTCAGGGCCTGCTCGAGGATGGCTCGACTACTGAGCGGCATGCCGACGACACGGAGCCGTTCTCTGCGCTGGCGTTCAAGATCGCGACCGACCCCTTCGTCGGCAACCTGACCTTCTTCCGCGTCTACTCGGGCGTGCTGCAGTCGGGCGACACGATCTATAACGCCGTCAAGGGCAAGAAGGAGCGCATCGGCCGCATCCTGCAGATGCATGCCAACGAGCGCAAGGAAATCAAGACTGTCTGCGCCGGCGACATCGCCGCCGCGGTGGGCCTGAAGGACGTCACCACCGGCGACACGCTGTGTGACCTGAAGCAGGTCGTGATGCTGGAGCGGATGGAGTTTCCGGAGCCGGTGATCTCGGTCGCCGTCGAGCCGAAGACCAAGGCCGACCAGGAGAAAATGGGCATGGCCCTGTCGAAGCTGGCGCAGGAGGATCCGTCCTTCCGCGTCCACACCGACGAGGAGTCCGGCCAGACGATCATCTCCGGCATGGGCGAGCTCCACCTGGAGATCATCGTCGATCGCATGAAGCGCGAGTTCAAGGTCGAGGCCAACGTCGGCAAGCCGCAGGTGGCCTACCGCGAAACCGTGCGCCAGAAGGTCGAGCAGGAAGGTCGTTTCGTCCGCCAGAGCGGCGGCCGCGGCCAGTTCGGCCACGTCTGGATCACGCTCGAGCCGCAGGAGCCGGGTGAAGGCTACGTGTTCGAGAACAAGGTCGTCGGCGGCGTCATCCCGAAGGAGTACATCCCGGCGGTGGACAAGGGTATCCAGGAACAGCTTGGCAGCGGCGTGCTGGCCGGCTACCCGGTGGTGGACGTCAAGGTCACGCTGTTCGACGGCTCCTACCACGAGGTGGACTCGAGCGAAATGGCGTTCAAGATCGCCGGCTCGATGGCTTTCAAGGAAGCCTGCCACAAGGCGAAGCCGGTGCTGCTCGAGCCGATCATGAAGGTCGAGGTCGTGACGCCCGAGGATTACATGGGCGACGTGATGGGCGACCTGAACCGGCGCCGCGGCCTGGTGCAGGGCATGGAAGAGGCGCCTTCGGGACGCATCATCCGCGCCGAGGTGCCGCTGGCCGAGATGTTTGGCTATGCGACGGATTTGCGCTCCATGAGCCAGGGTCGGGCGACCTACTCGATGGAGTTCGGTCACTACAACGAGGCGCCGAACAACGTCGCCGACGCCGTCATCAAGAAGGCCTCCTGAGCCGTTTAGGCCGGGCAGGGATCAGAACAGAGATATAAGGGGAAGCCACTGTGTCCAAGGCGAAATTCGAGCGTACGAAGCCGCATGTGAATGTGGGGACGATTGGTCATGTGGATCATGGCAAGACGACGTTGACGGCGGCGTTG
>CBDDRR010000132.1:0-2590 GCA_965233095.1 uncultured bacterium | reverse complement strand
GCAGCGCTGGCCTGCGTGAATTCCTCCAGGTGCGCCGCCGGCGCCAGTCCGGCGAGCAGCGGGCTCGGCCGGAGCGGCTCGTCCTGCCGTTTCTCCGGATAGCTGAAGCGCACTTCCCCGGCCGCACCCGACAGCCGGGTCAGCATGCGCCGTGCCAGTGCCAGCTCGGTTTCCGGGCAGGCCCGCGGCATGCCCAGCTCGCGCTGCAGGCTCGCCGGCAGCAGGGCGCACGGACGCAGCGGCGCGGGCAGCGCGCCGTCGTGCAGGCCGCTCACCCACAGACCGTCGAATTCCAGCCCGGCTGTCTCCAGCAGCCCGAGGACCTGCACTGGAACATCCGGCGTCTCCGGCTGGAACCGCTGCTCCGTACCCATGCGGCGCAGCCGCGCAAGCGCATCGCCGAGCGTCAGGGGCCCGCTGACCGCGTCGAGCCTGGAGAAGTCTTCCAGCAGCTCGGTCCAGGCCTGCACGGTCTGCCAGTCCGCGCTGTCGAGCGGCGCATCGCCCGGCCAGCCGAGACGCCCCAGCGCACGCGCCAGCGCTGCAGACCAGCCCGACGGCGGCCGTCGGCGGGGCCCCTGCCGGAGCTCTTCCCTGCAGCCCAGCAGACCAGCGGCCAGCCGCGGGCAATCCGGTGCCCCGTCCCGGCCTGCCAGAAAGGCGAGCAGCCCGGCCGTGGTGATGTGATCCTTCGCGCTGCTGCGCAGCCAGGCCTCGAGAGCTGCCCGCCGGCCGGCTTCCTCGGCGACGCCTCCAAAGAACGGCGAACGCAGCAGACGGCTGGCCTCTGCCAGCTCGATGCTTTCGCGCGCGGTCACGCCGAGCGCCTGCAGTGCGGCCGCCACGACCGGCGCATCCGCGAGGGGGCGGCCGAGCGACAGGTTCCAGGGCCGGGGCATGTCGCTGCGCCCCGGCAACAGCCGTGCGGGAACAAGCGCCTCGTCGAGCAGGTCCTCGAGCAACGGCGCCTGGGCATCCAGGTCGGGCACCACGATCCCCAGGCGGGCGCGGGGGTTCTCTTCCAGCCGGCGGCGCGCCCAACCGGCCGCTGCCGCGAGCTCGTGCCGACTGTCGGGATACCCCGCGACGGTCGGTACGCCGGCATGACCCGGGGGCGCCGCCAGCCGGGCACGCGAGCCAAGCGCCTCGATGAGCAAGGCTTGCGCGGGATGCAAGGAATCGAAGCCGGCAAACACCACGTCGGGCCCGGGCCGCGACCGCAGCGCCTCCGCCAGGCGGGCCGGCAACTCGGCGCGATCGACAGCGCCCAGTGCCTCCAGTCGGCGCCGGTAGCGGGCGGCGAGGCGCAGGAACACGCCGCAATCCTCGCCGGCTTGCACCTGCAACGCCTGCCATGGCAAACGCCACTCGTGCACCAGTCGCCAGGCGTCGCGAAACCCGTCCACGGCGCCGCCCGGCATCAGCAGCGTCCCGGCCACCGGGTCGGCGTTGAAAACCTCTTCCCACAGGGCGGCCGCCTGCCAGTCGTCGAGGCATGGCCGAGTGTCGCCGAGCAGGCCGAAGTCGCGCAGCTCGGCGTGGCTCGACTGCAGCCAGGCGGCCCAGGGCGCTACCGCGGGGGTGTCCCAGCCTGTCGCCGCTGTACCAAGCGCATGGTCGGCCAGCAGGCGGCGGGCCAGTCGCCGGGTAGCGGTCACAACGACCGCGCCGCCCGCCATCGCCTCGGCAAGCGCTGTCGCCGGCACGGTTTTCACGGCGGCAACATCCCCGATATTTTTATCCAGAACAGTCAATTAGACGACAAACCTGATGTCAGTGGCGAACTCACGATCCAGGTGCCGCGCCCGCCCGTCGGATCCGGCTGATTTCGGCCGCGAACTCGCGCAGCTCCTCGCGGCACATGAACTCGGACCAGTCGGCGGATAACTTGCGCGCCCAGTTCGGATATTCCCTGTGCGTGCCTGGCACGTTAACCGGGGTTTCCATTCGGAGCCAGTCTTCGGGCTGGAGCATGAGCACGGCCGACGGCGCACTGGCCAGGAACTGCTGCACCTCGCGCAACGGCGGACGCTCCGGATCCCGGGCCGCCATCCCTGCCTCCTGCAACGCCGCAAGCAGCGCGCCGCGCGTCCGCTGCCGCTCGCGACGCTGTTGGCTGGCCACATCCGGCCCCGGATAGAGTCCGAGCCGCTCCCGCAGGTCGATGTCCGTTCCCGCCCAGAAACTGGCCAGCGTGGGCAGATCGTGCGTGCTCGGCGTCACCAGGGCCTCGCGCGGGTACTCCGCAGGCGGCCGGAAATGCCCGTCGGAATCGCGCTCGAACAGGAGCACGCGATAGCTGTAGAGGCCATGCGCGCCCATCGCCGTGCGCACTTCCGGCGGCACCGTGCCGAGGTCCTCGCCGATCACCAGGCATCGTCGCCGCTGGCTCTCGAGCGCGACGATCGCCATGAGCTCGTCGAGGTGGTAATGAACGTATCCGCCCGCGGCCGAAGGCGCGCCGCGCGGCACCCACCACAACCGCAACAGCATCATGACGTGATCGATGCGCAGCGCCCCGTCACGTCCCATGTTGGCCCGCAGCAGGCGGATGAAGGGCGCGTATGCGCGCTCCCGCAACGCGTCGGGG
>CBDDRR010000131.1:0-2685 GCA_965233095.1 uncultured bacterium | reverse complement strand
ACCGGCCAGGCCCACCAGCGGGCTCAGTGCCAGCGACCAGGGCGCGGCGAGGCAGAGAACGGCGGCGCCGAGGCAGACCGCGACGGTGTAAAGCTCGACCGCCGGACGCAGCAGGACTTCCACCGAATGCGGCTGGGCCATGTCACTGCTCGATCCCCGTGGCGGTGATGAGCACGGGGTAGTGGCGGATGCCAAGCCGTCGGGCCAGGTCGTCGGCGGAGATCGGGGATAGGATCAGTTCCGGCGCCAGGCGTCGCAGGGCATCCAGCGCGACCTGGGACTCGACGTTGACCACGAGGCCGACCGCGCCGAGTTCGTGCAAGACTTCCACGCGCTGACGCAGCCAGGCGCGTGAGCGTTCGTCATCACCGACGAGGAACAGCGGGCGCAACCCCTGCGCCTCGATCACCCGACGCTCCACCGTGCCCGGCGTCAACAGCGTCGAGCGCACTGGCAGCATGTCGGCCTCGCCGTGGCGTTCCCCCGGCAGCGGCGGCACCTCGATGTGTGGTGGCGGTAGTGCCTGGCGAGGGTTCCGGGGCTGGAGGTTCAGCGCCTGGTAGTAGGGCAAGGCGGACGCGCCGCCCCGATCCTCGACGACGACAAGGGTCTGGTCGGCGGCATGGGCGGTGAGGGCCAGCAGAGCCAGCAGCGGCAGTACGCGCAGGCGGATGTTCATGGTCGATGACTCCTCGATGCGGTGGACGGAACCGGGTTGCCCTGCACGCGCGCCAGATGTTTTTGAACGCTGTGGCGGTAGCGGGCTGCCGGTGGGCCACCGGCGGGGCGGTGATAGCGGCCGATGGCGAGCAGCCAGTCATCGCCGGGCCTGTGGTGTTCGCGCAGGATCGCGGCGGCGACCGCGAGATTCCGGTACGGGTCCAGCAGTTCGCACGGGTGATCGAAACGGTGCGCCTGGTAGCCGACGTTGATCTGCCCCAGACCAACGTCGATGCGCGTGGCCGGCACCTCCCGCAGCGCGCGCCTCAGATTCGCGCAGGCGGCCTCGCGGGTCTGGAACCGGCGTGCCTGGCCGGCGACATTCAAGGTCCAGGGCCACGGGGTTCGCCGCCCGCGCAGCGCGATGCCGCTTTCCTGCAAGGCCACGGCGTACAACACCGCCGAGGGAATGCCGGCGTCGTGCGCGGCCAGTTGATAGGCCGGCGGCGGAATCTCCCGCGCCAGGGCGGGCGCGGTCCAGGCGGTGAGACAGAGCAGGCACAGGACGCCTGTCCGGCAAAGGCTCACTGACGCAGCCATTGCCCGTTGACCTCGCGCACGACGGCCGGCAGTTCGCCCGGTACACCGATCGACAGCCAACGGCCGGCGTCGTGATTCAGGGTGATGGTCCGTGCGCGCACCTTGGCCGGCTCGATGCCCGCCTTGGCCGCCCATTGCCGGATGCGCGCATCGTCCTGGCGGCTGCCGACCATGTAGAGATCGAAGGCCGTGCCTGCGGTCTGCAATTGCCGCACGCGCTGTTTGCAGGGCGGGCAGTCGTCCTTGACGAAGACCGCCAGCCGGCCCAGGGCGCCGGACGTGGCGGGAGGGGTGCCGGCATCGGTCAGGACGACGGGTTGAAGCGTGGGATGGAGCCGCTTCCAGGCATCGTCATAGGCACGCTGGTATGCCAACAATTTCTCGACGCGGCGGGCCTCGGCCTGGACCTGAAGCTCCGCGTAGCGGCGGCGTTCCTCGTCCGTGCGCGCCTCGATGCCCAGGGCCGTGAAGGGATCGAGACCGGGCGAGTACACACCCAGCGGTCCCTGCATCAACTGGTGGTAGCGTGCCCACTCCTCGGTTTGCAGCCCCCAATCCCGCGCCAGGCGTTCGTCGAGATCGGCGTCGATGGCGGCCCTGTCCTGGCTCTGGACGATGCGGGAGTCGGCGGCAGGCGCGTTCTGCGCGACGGCGACCGCCGAAGTCATCGAAGTGACGGCGAACGCCAGAACGAAACGAACGAACCACGGTTTCACGAAGACCTCCTACGGCACGCTCAAACGCCGCGTCTGCCCGTTGAACAAAAAGGTCGCGGTCCGCCCTTCGAGGGATTCGAGCCGCCAACCGCTCTCGGTCTCGCCGAGACGCAGCACGCGAACCGCCGCGAGCGAGCGGGAATCGGCGGGCGCGATGGACAGGAAGCGCTCGCCGGCGCGCAGTTCGATGTCCAGCAGCCGGAATGGCGGTTCGACGATCGCGGGCCGTGCGGCTTCGGCCGGGGACGGGCGACGCGCTGGTGCGGCAGCGGGTGGCGGTGGCTGGCGGACTTCCTTCAAGCGTGCTTCGAGCTGATCCAGGCGGCTTTCCAGGTGTGCGATGTCGGTCGTGGCAGGCGGTTCGGTGTCCGCCTGTTCGAGCCGGGCGAGCCGTTCTTCCAGCGCCTGGCGAACCGTGTCGAGGCTGGCCTGGGTCAGCGGTTCCGGCTCGTGCCCGGTGCTGTCCGTCAGCAGTTCCAGTTCGGTGAGGCGGCTATCGAGCAGCGCAACGTCGATGGCCGGCGCGCTGGCTCGCACATCCTCGGCCAGACGGGACAGGGACACGTGATTGACGACGACGGCCGCGCTGACCAGCAGCAGCCAGGTCGCTGCGGCGACTTGCAGGAGACGGGTACGGGATGCCGGATGGAAGTCGGGAGGCAAGGTCATGGCAGTGGCTCCGGTTCTTGGGTGAAGCACACCCGCCGCC
>CBDDRR010000130.1:0-2562 GCA_965233095.1 uncultured bacterium | reverse complement strand
ACCGAGACGGTCGAGCCGGTGATGAAGCTGGCCTCGTCGGCCGTGAGGAACAGCACCGCGCGCACGATGTCGTCCGTCTCGCCGAGCCGGCCGACCGGGATGCGCTGGATGATTTTCTCCAGCACGTTGTCGGGCACGGCGCGCACCATGTCCGTGTTGACGTAGCCCGGGGCCACTGCGTTCACGGTGATGTTGAGCTTGGCGCCTTCCTGCGCCAGCGCCTTGGTGAAGCCGTGGATGCCGGACTTGGCGGCCGCGTAGTTGACCTGGCCGTACTGGCCGGCCTGGCCGTTGACCGAGCCGATGTTGACGATGCGGCCGAAGTTGCGCTCTCGCATGCCCTCGATCACGTGGCGGCACATGTTGAAGCAGCTCGTCAGGTTGGTGCGGATGACTTCGTCCCAGTGCTCGAAACTCATCTTGTGCAGGGTGCCGTCGCGCGTGATGCCCGCGTTGTTCACCAGCACCTCGGCCGGGCCCAACTCCTGCTCGATGCGCTTCACGCCTTCGCGGCTGTCCTCGAAGTCGCCGACGTCGAAGCGGAACGTGGCGATGCCCGTCCGGTCCTGGAATTCCTTTGCACGATCCACGCTGCCCACGTAGTTGGCGGCCACCTTGTAGCCAGCCGCCGCCAGGGCCTCGGAAATCGCTCCGCCGATGCCGCGGGTACCGCCGGTCACTATCGCCACGCGTCCTGTCATTGTTGCTCTCCCCCTTCTTGGTCTTATGTTCGAGCGGCGGCCGAAGCCGGCCGGCCGATGCCGTGACCTCCAAATATGGACGTAGCCCGGGCGATTTGCCACCCGCCCTTGGTCTTAACCGGAAATCGGGACACTCCCCATTCTGAAATGGGGAATGTCCCCATTTCCGCTAGAATTGGCGCCCCGCAACCGAGGGCTCGACATGACCGCAATGACCCGACCGGCGCCGGCGGAGCTCGGCTTCCGCATGCCGGCCGAGTGGGCGCCGCACCAGGCGACCTGGATCTCCTGGCCGCACAACCCGGAGACCTGGCCGGGCGTGCTGGCGGCGGCCGAGGCCTCCATGGCGCGGGCGGTGCAGGCGCTGGCGGGCGGAGAGACAGTGCGCATCAATGTGCTGGACGCGGCGCACGAGGCGCACGTGCGCGGCCTGCTGGGCGCCGTCGCCGACACGCCGGCCGTGGCGTTCCACCACTTTCCGACCAATGACGCCTGGTGCCGTGACCACGGCGCGACCTTCGTGCGCGATGCGGCCGGCAAGCTCGCGGCGGTCGACTGCGGCTTCAATGCCTGGGGCGGCAAGTACCCGCCCTGGAACCTGGACGACGCCATCCCGGCGCAGATGGCGGGGGCGCTGGGGGTGCCATGCTTCGACGGCGGCATGATCCTCGAGGGCGGCTCGATCGACGTCAACGGCGCCGGCGCGGTGCTGACCACGGAGCAGTGCCTGCTCAACGAGAACCGTAACCCGGAACTGTCGCGCGCCGATATCGAGGAACGCCTCGGCCTGCTGCTGGGCGTAAGCCAGGTGCTGTGGCTCGGCGACGGCATCGTCGGCGACGACACGGACGGGCACATCGACGACATCACGCGCTTCGTGGCCGAGGACACGGTGGTCACCGTGGTCGAGCCCGATCGCGCCGATCCCAACCACGCGCCGCTGGCGGAGAACCTCGCGCGGCTGCAGGAAATGCGCCTTGCCGACGGCAGGCCGCTGCAGATCGTTGAGCTACCCATGCCTGCGCCTGTCGAGCTGGACGGCATGCGCCTCCCGGCCAGCTACGGCAATTTCTACATCGGCAACGAGGTGGTGCTGCTGCCGGCGTTCGACCAGCCGGGCGACGAGCAGGCCGCGCGAGTTCTCAAGCGATGCTTCCCCGGGCGGCGGATCGTGCCGATCCGCGCCAACGAGCTGGTGGTGGGGCTCGGCGCCTTTCATTGCCTGACGCAGCAGGTGCCGGCGGGCGGCCGCTGAGCTTGCCGCTCCCGACCCTGTGACCTAACCTTGCGGGTTCACGCCCGCCTGCCCCGAAAAGGAACCCCCGAGGATGTCCGACGCGCCAGTTTCCCGTTTCATCCGTCATCATTACCGTCACTTCAACAGCGCCGCCCTGGTGGACGCCGCCGACGCCTACACGGCGCATCTGGACGCCGGTGGCGGCATGATGGTGACGCTGGCCGGGGCGATGAGCACCGCGGAGCTCGGCCTCTCGCTCGCCGAGATGATCCGGCGTGACAAGGTCCACGCGATCACCTGCACCGGCGCGAATCTCGAGGAGGACGTGTTCAACCTTGTGGCGCATGACCATTACGTGCGCATCCCCGGCTACCGCGACCTCACCGCCGCCGACGAGGAAGCGCTGCTGGCGCGTCATCTCAACCGCGTCACCGATACCTGCATCCCCGAGGAAGAGGCCATCCGCCGCATCGAGCACGTGGTGCTCGAGCACTGGCTGGCAGCCGACGCCGCCGGCAAGCGCTATTTCCCGCACGAGTTCATGTACCAGATCCTCCTCAGCGGCAAGCTGGGGGAGCATTACCAGATCGACCCGAGGGACAGCTGGCTGCTGGCCGCCGCCGA
>CBDDRR010000129.1:0-3601 GCA_965233095.1 uncultured bacterium | reverse complement strand
GCTGGCTGTTCAGTTGCGAGCACGGCGGGCGCGAGGTGCCGGCCGAATACCGGGGCCTGTTCCACGGAGCGACGGCGGTACTTGACTCGCATCGTGGCTGGGACGCCGGTGCGCTCGCGGTATTCCGGGCGATCTCACCGGCGCTGGCTGATGCGGCCTTTGCCGCCACGACCACCCGGCTGCTGATCGACCTGAACCGTTCGCTGCATCACCCGCGCGTGTTCTCCGAGTTCACCCGGCCGATGCCGCGGGCAGCGCGCGACGATATCGCGGACCGCTGGTGGCGTCCCTGGCGCGAGGCCGTCGCCGGGACCGTGGCCGACTGGCTGGACGGCGGCAGGCTCGTCCAGCACATCTCGGTGCACAGCTTCACGCCGGTGCTGCAAGGGCAAGTCCGGAACGCAGACATCGGGCTGCTCTATGATCCGGCGCGCGGGCGGGAACGGGCGTTCTGCCTGCGGTGGCAGGCACTTTTGCAGGCGCGCGGCTGGCGAGTGCGGCGCAACTATCCCTATCTCGGGGTCGCCGACGGGCATGCCACGGCGCTGCGCCGGCGCTTCGGCCCGCGCTACGCGGGGATCGAGCTGGAGATGAACCAGGCGCTGATTCCCGGCCGGCTCGAGGAACTGTGCACGGACCTCGAGGCCACGCTGGGCCAGCTGAGGGGCCAGGGCCTGTCCACCTCAGGGGCGCAGCAGAACCACGCCGGCGAGGTGCAGCCATAGCAGCCACATCAGCAGGGTCCCCGCGGCGTAGAGATTGAACCGCGTCATCACCCGGTTGCGCCCCAGGTGCTCGCGCATGTGCAAGGCGCGCAACGCGACGAATCCCCAGGCCAGTGCAACCGCCGGCCAGCCGGCAGCCGCCAGCGCGATGTGCGCCAGGCACACGACGTGAAACAGGGTGGGAATCTCGAAGTGGTTGGCGAAGTGCCGCGTCGACACCGAGACCTCCGGTGTCATGGGGATGTCGCCCGTGCCGGCGAAATCCCGCAACCGCATCGCGTGGCTGCGAACGGCCGCCTGGCGCCTTCGGCCCATGATCGCCCAGGCGATCGCCGTGAGTGCGGCCATGCCGAGCATCGGCCAGAACATTGCTGTCGAAGACATGTGCGCCTCCCTGAATCATGCGGTCGCCGCCAAACCTCCGGGAATGAGCCCATCCCGAAAAGTTGTTGGACGGCCTCAGGGCCGCATCCTATATTTTTTCTCCTTGGTCCAGTGACGTTTCCATACAAAAAAGATCGAGGTGAGTGTCGTGAATATCAGCAAGTTACGATCAACGGCCCGCGGCATCCTGCTGGCGGCAGCCCTGGCATCAGCCGGCACGGCCGCCGCCTCGGACGCCGTGGTGGATGCCGACTGGCTCGCCGCCAGGCTGGACGACAAGAACGTCCGCGTAGTCGAGGTCAGCGTCGAGCCCGGCAAGTTCGAGCGCGCGCATATTCCTGGCGCGGTCAATTTCCGCTGGCACACCGACCTGGTGGATCCGGTGCGGCGCGATATCGCGGCGCAGGATAACTGGGAGAAGTTGCTGTCGGCCGCGGGCATCGGCCCCGACACGACAGTGGTGCTTTACGGCGACCACAACAACTGGTTCGCCGCCTGGGGCGCATGGATCTTCCGTTACTACGGTCATGCCGACGTGAAGCTGCTGGACGGTGGCCGCAACAAGTGGGAGGCCGACAATCGCCCGCTCGGCAGCCGGCCGGTGCGCCACGCGGCAACCGAGTACAAGGTCACGACCGTGAATCCCGCGCTGCGCGCCCGGCTCTCCGACGTGCTCGAGGTGGTCGAGGGTGAACGCCGGGCCAGGCTGCTCGACATCCGCTCACCGGCGGAATACGAGGGCAAGATCTTCGCCCCGCCCGGGGTGCAGGAACTCGCCATCCGCGCCGGCCACATTCCCGGCGCAAAGAACGTGCCGTGGGGCTCGGTGGTACGCGAGGACGGCACCTTCAAATCGGCTGACGAGCTGCGCCGCCTGTACGCGGGCATCGGCATTGACGGCAGCGAGCAGGTGATCGTTTATTGCCGCATCGGCGAGCGCTCGGCACACAGCTGGTTCGTGCTGTCGCAGATCCTCGGCTACGACGCCGTGCAGTACGATGGCTCGTGGACGGAGTACGGCAACGCCGTCGGTGTGCCGGTCTCGAACCCGGCGGGCACCGTGTGGGGCGGTACCTGAGCCCCGGCCTGCTGGTCCGCACCCTGGTGCCGGCGACGCTTGTCGCCGGCATCGTCGTTTCTGCCGCTCGCCTGGACGGGCACGGCGGGTTCGGCCGCGACCCCGCGTTCACGGTGCTGGCCGGCGCGGCGTTCGGGATCCTGCTGCAGCGCTCGCGTTTCTGTTTTTTCTGCATCCTGCGGGAACTGTTCGAGGAGCGCGATGCGCGCGGTGCGCTCGGCATTCTTGCCGCATTGGCGGTCGGCAGCATTGGTTACCTGGTGGTCATGCAGCCCTGGCTCCCCGACCCGTCGGCCGGGCGCCTGCCGCCGGACGCGCACATCGGGCCGGTTTCCTGGGTGCTGGTGGCGGGCGGCCTGAGTTTCGGCCTCGGCATGACGCTGTCGGGTTCCTGCATCTCGGCGCACCTCTACCGCCTCGGCGAGGGATCAACCCTTTCGCCCTTCGCGCTGCTGGGCGCGGTCGGTGGGTTCATGCTCGGCTTCGCCTCGTGGAACTGGCTGTACATCGGCACGCTGGCGACGGCGCCGGTGGTGTGGCTGCCGGCGACGCTCGGCTACGGCGGCGCCGCGGTGCTGCAGGGCGCGCTGCTGCTGGCCCTGGCGTTGTTGTTGCTGCTGTGGGTGCGTTGGCCGGCGACAGCTACTGCGGCCGTGTCGGCCCCCGGGCCGGCCGAGTTGCTGCATCGCGTGTTCGTGGCGCGCAGGCCCGCCTGGCTGGGCGGCATCGGTGTCGGCCTGCTCGGCTTTCTCGCCTACCTGCGCACTGAGCCGCTCGGAGTCACCGCCGAGCTGGGCAGCCGCGGGCGCACGCTGGCGCAGGAACTCGGCTGGATACCCGGTCGACTGCCGGGGCTGGACGGCTTTGCAGGCTGCGCCACGGTGGTGATCGAGGCGTTGATGACGCCTAACGGCGTGTTCGTACTCGCACTGGTCGCCGGCAGCCTCGCCGCGGGCGTAGCGTCCGGGAGCTTCCGGCCGCGCACTTACCCGTGGAGCCGCTACCTGCTGGCAATCCTCGGCGGCGCACTGATGGGCTGGGGCGCCATGGTTGCGCTGGGCTGCACCGTCGGCGTGCTGCTATCCGGGATTTCGGCCTTCGCCCTCTCCGGCTGGGTGTTTGCCATGGCGGTGACGCTCGGGGTATTCGCCAGCCTTCCGTTACGTCGAGCTCTCGCGGCGTAGGAAAACCGGGAAAACCGGGGTTGGAAAACCGGGGTCAGAGACAGGTTTCGCACAACGAAACCCGTTTCTGACCCCGGTTTTCCGGTCTCTGACCCCGGTTTTCCCGGTTGCGCTAGAGATGCTCGGCGAGGAACTCCAGCGTCCGTCGCCAGGCGTCGGCCGCGGCCTCCGGCTCGTAGCGCGTGCCCGAAGGGTTGGCGAAGGCGTGGTCGGCGTCATCGTAAACGACG
>CBDDRR010000128.1:0-7002 GCA_965233095.1 uncultured bacterium | reverse complement strand
GCCAGCCTTCCGTTACGTCGAGCTCTCGCGGCGTAGGAAAACCGGGGTTGGAAACCCGTCTCTGACCCCGGTTTTCCCGGTTGTTCTAGAGATGCTCGGCGAGGAACTCCAGCGTCCGTCGCCAGGCGTCCGCCGCGGCCTCCGGCTCGTAGCGCGTGCCCGAAGGGTTGGCGAAGGCGTGGTCTGCGTCATCGTAAACAACGATCTCCGCGGTCTTGCCCAGCGTCTGCAACACGGTCTCGAACTCGTGCACCGACTGCAGCGGGATGCCGCGGTCCTGGCCGCCGAAGATGCCGAGGATCGGCATCCGGAGCGGCGCGAGACGGGCCGGCTCGGTGACGAGGCGACCGTAATAGATGACGGCCGCATCAAGCTCCTCCGGCAACAGGATGGCCGTGCGCAACGACAGTGCGCCGCCGAAACACCAGCCTATGGAGCCGACGCGATCCATGCCGCCTTCGTCCTTCAGCCAGCGAAACGCCGCCTGCAACGCAGCGTCGGTCCGCTCCGGATCGCTCATCGCGGCCGACATCAGCTCGCGCGCCTCGGCCGCATCCGCCGCAACTTCGCCGCCGTACAGGTCCACCGCCAGCGCGAGGTACCCTTCTGCGGCCAGGCGGTTGCTCATTTCGCGGATGTTGTCGTTCAGGCCCCACCACTCGTGGATGACGAGCAGGCCTGCACGCGGCGTTCCCGCCGGGCGCGCCAGGTAACCGCGCACGCCCTCCGCCTGGATCGCTTCACCGCGGATGATCTCCGCGGGCGAACCCTCGGCCGCGCCGGCCACCGGCAGGTCACCGGCATGCTCGCGGGCCATGGCATCAACGTATTCTTCGTCAGACGCGATGCCTGCATCGAAAGCCAGCGCGAGTAGTGCGCCGAGCAACAGGCCTGACAGCAGGTTCTTCATCACAAGGCCTCCAGCATTTCCCGTGTCACCAGCACCACTCCTTCCCGCGTGACATAGAAGCGCCGGCGGTCCTCCACCGGATCCTCTCCGATCACGGTTCCGGCCGGCACATCGGTGTCTTCGTCAACGATCGTGTGAACGATTCGGCAATCCTCGCCGATGTCCACGTTGGGCAGGATGATCGAACGCTCGATCAGCGACCGTTCCGCCACGCGCACGTTGCTGAACAGCACTGATTCGCGCACCAGCGCTCCGGAGACGATGCAGCCGCCCGAGACCATCGAGTTCAACGCCCGGCCATGGCGCACGTCGTCGTCGAGCACGAACTTGGCCGGCGGCAGCTGTGCCTGGTATGTCCAGATCGGCCATTCCTGGTCGTAGAGGTTGAGCTCCGGCGCGACATAGGTGAGCTCGATGTTGGCCTCGTAAAAAGCATCGATATTACCGACGTCCCGCCAGTAGAGCTGCACCTTGGTCTCGGCGTCCTGGAAGACGTAGGCATGCACGTGGTCACCTGCCTCGATGCATCCCGGGACGATGTCCTTGCCGAAATCGTGCGCGGAGTCGGCGTCCATGGCGTCGGCCCTGAGGATGCGTTCCAGGTACTCGAAGCTGAAGACATAAATGCCCATTGACGCGAGCGCGATGCCCTCCCGCCCGGGGATGGGCTCCGGATGCAGCGGCTTCTCGACGAAGCGCGTGATGCGGTTGGTTTCGTCAATGGTGACGATGCCGAACTCCTGGGCGCGCGAGACCGGCACCTCGACCGTGCCCACCGTGATGTCGGCGCCGCTCTCCGCGTGCTGCGCCAGCATCAGGCCGTAGTCCATCTTGTAAATGTGGTCGCCGGCGAGGATCAGCACGTACTCCGGCTCGCGCCGTGACAGGTACTCCAGGTTCTGGAACACCGCGTCGGCCGTGCCCTTGTACCAGGACGAGTCAATCTGCTGCTGGGCCGGCAGGATCTCCACGAACTCATTGAACTCGCCGCGGAAATAGCCCCATGCGCGTTGCAGGTGAACGATCAGGTCATGCGCCTTGTACTGGGTCAGCACTGCGATGCGACGGATGCCCGAGTTCACGCAGTTGGACAAGGGAAAATCTATGATCCGGTACTTGCCGCCGAACGGCGTGGCCGGCTTGGCGCGCGACAGTGTCAGCGCCTTCAGTCTCGATCCGCGGCCGCCGGCCAGGATCAGCGCGACGGTGTCACGGGTCAGGCTGCTGACGTAGCGTCCGGGCTTACCGGTCTTCATGACTCGCCCCCGTTTTCATTGTTCCTGCACATACCTTAGCAGGAGCCCGCGCCGTCGCCACGGAGTCGCGCCGCGGCGCGAGGCCCCGCTGTGCTAAATTGCCGCGAATCCTGCTATCCCGATCGACATGCAAACCAAGCTCAAGGTTCTGTTCGTGGTCGCCGAAACCTGGCCGCTGGTCAAGACCGGCGGCCTCGCCGACGTCGTGCCGGCGCTGGCGCGCGCGCTGATCGGGCAGGGCCACGATGTACGGCTGCTGATGCCTGGCTACCGTGCGGTTGAGGAGAAATTCGCCGGCAAGGCGGCGGGGCGCTCCTTTGAGGCCTTGCCTGGCCTCAGCCGCGTGCGGCTGATCCGCGGCAAGCTGCCCGACTACGACATCCCGATGTGGTTGCTCCACTGTCCCGCACTGTACGACCGTCCGGGCGGCCCCTACGCCGACGACCGGGGCAAGGACTGGCCCGACAACAGCCTGCGCTTCGGCATGCTCGGCAAGGTGGCGACGCTGTTCGCTTCCGGCCGCGGCCTCGACGGCTGGAAGGCCGACATCCTGCACGGCAATGACTGGCACGCCGGCCTGGCGTCGGCTTACGCCGCCTGGGACCCGCAGGTCACTGCCGGAACGGTGTTCACGATCCATAACCTCGCCTACCAGGGCAACTTCGATCCGGCGGTGGGCCGCGCGCTCGGCCTCCAGCCGCAAGCGTTTCACATGGACGGCCTTGAATTCTACGGCCACCTGAGTTTCATGAAGGCCGGCCTGTGGTACTCGGATTGCCTGACCACGGTCAGTCCCACCTACGCGCGCCAGGTGCAGACCGAAGAGTACGGCTGCGGCATGGACGGCGTGTTACGAAGGCGGCACGCTGCGCTGACCGGCATCCTCAACGGCGTCGACGAGCAGGTGTGGAGCCCGGAAACCGACCCGCTGCTGCCGGCACGCTACTCG
The DNA here is from genome assembly GCA_965233095.1 of uncultured bacterium. Classification (GTDB taxonomy): domain Bacteria; phylum Pseudomonadota; class Gammaproteobacteria; order Steroidobacterales; family XN24; genus XN24. Next base: position 3,887 of record CBDDRR010000128.1, on the reverse strand, counting down.
GCCGCGCAGCTCGAACAAGGGAAGGCGCGCTGCAAGCTGGAGTTGCAGGACCGTTTCGGCCTGGTGCGCGGTCCGGAGATCCCTGTCATCGGCACGGTCGGGCGGATGACCTCCCAGAAGGGCTGGGACTTGCTGGAAGGGGCGGCACCGGCGCTGCTGGCGGACAAGGTCCAGCTCGTCATGGTGGGCAGCGGGGACCATGCGCTGGAGGACCGCCTGCGCGCGCTGGCCACGCGTCACCCGGGCTGGGTCGGGCTGCACGCCGGCTACGACGAACCGCTGTCGCACCTGGTGATCGCGGGTGCCGATATCTTCACTGTGCCGTCGCGGTTCGAACCGTCCGGGCTGACGCAGATGTACAGTCAGCGCTACGGCACCCCGCCCGTGGTGCGGCACACCGGCGGGCTGGCGGACAGCGTCACCGAGGCCACCCCCACAAGCATCGCGGACGGCTCGGGGACGGGCTTCTTTTTTGCCCAGCCGCAGGCTGCCGCACTCGCGGCGGCGTTGAACAAGGCGGTGGCGTTGTACCGGGGGAACCCGGTCGCCTGGCGCGCACTGCAAGCGAACGGCATGGCGCGCGACTTTGGCTGGCACGCACCGGCCAAGGCCTACCGGGAAGTCTACGAGGCTGCGCTGGATGCGAGCAGGAAGCGTCGCAGCGCAGGGTCCCCACCGGCCGTCTGAGCCTGGAAAGGCGGCAGATCGGCCTTGGGCGTGCCGGGACACGGAGATAAGGCAACCTGGGGGCCACGCGACCCGCAAAAACAGTTGGCGCTTATCGCCTGGAGTGCGAACCCTTGACCCGGGACGCCCGCGGCCGACCTGCCTGGAACCGGTGGCCCCCAAAAGAGGGGAGGCGGCGCGGAAACGAAGAATAGCCCGAATCCCGTCGCAATGACTAGCAAAAGCTGTCCTGGATGTTGGGTTTTCTTTAAAAACAAGTAGTTATGTAAACAATTTCGACCGAAACGCCGAACATTTCCCGGCCCTGGGCCGCGCCGGCCCTCCCATTGGACTATTGACACGCCGCGGCGAAGGTCTATTCTCGCGCCCTCCATGTTGCTATGCATCACGACATGATCCGCCCTGCCGCCCATCGTGCTGCCGGCCTTGCGCTGTGCATCCTGGCGGGCGCGACCGCGCGCGCTGCCGAACCAGATCAGCAGTGCCTCCCCGGGGACGGCGGGCGCCTGCAGATGGAAATCAGCGGCGACTTCGACGCAAAGCTGGATTGGGCCAACGCGGGAACACGTTGCGAGGGCGGCCCGCGCCCGGCCGGCGACGCATTGCGTCTCATGTTCAGCCGTGAGGATGACGGCCTGCTGGTGGTCATCGGCATCACCGGCTTGCAGCGCGGCGGGACCGGCGACGGCCTGCTGGCGAACGTCACTCTGGTTCGCCAGGGGCTCGGGCGTTTCTACGGCACGCTGGGCGCCGACGCCTGCGTGGTCACCGTCGCGAAGAACACCCCAGTTGCGGAGCTCGCCGATGCGTGGCGAGTGCAGGGACAGGGTTACTGCGCAGCCTCCATCGAGGCCATTGCCCGCCAGGGCGAGATTCGCATCGCGCCATTCGAGTTCACCGGGCTGGCCTACTGGCCCGACGAGCAGGAAAAGGACTGACATGCGGCGTTACCTGTTCCCTGGACTGTGCGTCATCGCCCTGGTGCTGGCATTGCATACCATGACGCTCGCGTCGGGCGTGTCGGCCGATTTTCCGGTAGAGCAGGTCGAGGTCGTCACCGCAGAGGGCGATCGACACGCTTTCCGCGCGCACCTCGCAGCTACTCCAGAGGCCCGCAGGCGCGGCCTGATGTACGTGACCCGGCTGGAAGCCGACGAAGGCATGCTGTTCGATTTCGAAGCGCCGCGCCTGGTCGGCATGTGGATGAAGAACACCCCGCTGTCGCTGGACATGCTGTTCATCGAAGCCGACGGGCGGATTGCGCGCATCGCCGCCCGCACGCGCCCTTTCTCCACCGAGTCGATCAACTCGGGCGTTGAAGTGCGCGCGGTCCTGGAGATCAATGGCGGACGCGCCGCTGAGCTCGGCATCGCCGCCGGCGACCGGGTGCTGCACCCGATCTTCGACTAGCGCCTAGATCACCTTGGAGAAGCGCTGCTCGGCAAGCCGGGCGGCGAGATAGGCGTCGAAGGGCATCGCGATCGAGCGCAGCAGGAAGCGGCCGCGCGGCGTCACGCGGATGGTGTCGGCGTCCAGCTCGACCAGCCCGTCCTCCGCCAGCGGCACCATCGCTTCGAGCTCGCGCTTGAAGTACTGATCGAAGCGGATCCCGTGGCGCGCCTCGATCTTGCGCATCTCCGCCACGCCGCCGCACATCAGCGCATGAATCACCTCGCGCCTCAGCACGTCATCGGCAGTCAGCTCGACGCCGCGCAGGATCGGCACATGCCCCGCGTCGATCGCGTCGTAATAATCGTGGCGCAGCTTGATGCTCTGCGCGTAGCAGTTGCCGACCTTGCCGATCGCGCTCACCCCGAGTCCGACGAGGTCCAGCTCCGCATGCGTGGAGTAGCCCTGGAAGTTGCGATGCAGCGTCCCGTTGCGCAGCGACTTCACCAGGTCGTCCTCCGGCAGCGCGAAATGGTCCATCCCGATGTACTCGTAGCCGCGTCCGGTGAGGAATTCGACCGTGCGCGTCAACAGCGCCAGCTTCTCGGCAGCCGAGGGCATGTCCTCGTTGCGGATCAGCCGCTGCGCGCGGAACATTTCCGGCAGGTGTGCATAGCTGTAGGCGGCGATGCGGTCCGGCTTCGCCTGCACAACGGATTCCAGCGTGTGGGTGAAGCTCTCGGCAGTCTGCTTTGGCAGCCCGTAGATGAGGTCCACCGACACCGAACGGAAACCGTGTTCGCGCGCCTGGCGGATCAGGAACAGCGTCCACTCCTCATCCTGCAGTCGGTTCACTGCCTTCTGCACCTCGGGATCGAAATCCTGGATGCCCAGCGACAGCCGGTTGAAGCCCATCTCCGCCAGCCGCGGAATCGTGTCCTTGTCGACGCTGCGCGGGTCGATCTCGATGGAGTACTCGCGCTGCTCGCCGTGGTGCAGGCCGAAGTTGCGGAACAGCCCGTCCATCACCTTGCGGAACTGGCCCTCGTCCAGGAACGTCGGAGTGCCGCCGCCGAAGTGCAACTGGTCCACGCGGCGCCGCGGATCGAACAGCTGGCCCTGCAGGCGCATTTCCTCGACGAGGTGCTCCACGTAGGGATCGGCGCTGTGCTGGTGCCGGGTGATGATCTTGTGGCAACCGCAGTAGTAGCAGAGCGAATGGCAGAACGGCACGTGCACGTAGATCGACAGCGGGTGGGCCTCTGGATCCTCCCCGTTGCTCGCCAGCGCCAGGCGCTTGTAGTCCTCCTCGCCGAAGCCGTCGTGGAACTGAACGGCGGTCGGGTATGAGGTGTAGCGCGGCCCACGGCCGTCATAACGCTTGATCAGGTCGAGGTCGAACTCTGCCGTCTGGATAGTCATGGATCACCGCATCTTCGTTGGGGCCGCCGGCGGAACTCGAGAGTCCCGGCCCGGGCTGGCGTCCCGGAACCGCGCATCATTTGCCATCACGCGGCGCCGGGGAATCGTGGATTGTCTCAATGCCCGGTCGGCGCCGCCGCCTGGGTGCATTGTATTTCGTAGCGCAGGTCGTGGCGCCGGGCATGGACCTCGCCCGGGTCGATCGGGCTGCGGGACAGGATCTCCCAGCCTTCCGGGCAGCTGCCCGAGCGCTTCATCCAGGTCGCCAGCCACTCCATGCGGACGGTCTCCGCCGTCGCGCTGTCGGCAGGAAACTGGCTCGAAGAGGTCGCCTCGAACAGCAGCCGGCCGGGGTTGCGGCGATCATCGCGCAGGTCGCTCATGGAATG
>CBDDRR010000127.1:0-6945 GCA_965233095.1 uncultured bacterium | reverse complement strand
ACGTTGCCGTCGCCTCCCGCGCCGCCGCGACCGTGCCGGGGAGCTCGCCGATCTCCACGAGGTGGCGGCCGATGTCGTCCAGCTCCCGCGGCTCCAGCGCCACCACGCGATAGCCGCGCTGCTCGAGCTGCTCCAGCAGGTGATCGGGATTACCGCCTTTCCAGCCGAGCACCAGGTCCGGCCGCAACGCGGCGAGCGCCTCGAGGTCGATGCGGAACGCGTCGCCGATGTGCGGCAGCGCTGCGGCTGCCGGCGGGTAGTCGGTCCAGGCGACGGTACCCACCAGCCGCTCGCCCGCGCCGGCGGCAAACACCAGCTCGGCGAGATGCGGCGCCAGCGTGACGATGCGTTGCGCCGGGGCTGGTGCGGCCGGCGGCACAGCGGGCGCCTGGGCCCGGGCGCAGCCGGCCGCCCACATCAGTGCCAGCGCAAGGGCGAGGCTTCGCCTCAAGCGGTCCACCCGACCAGCGTCAGCGCGGCGATCACCGTGATCCAGATGAACAGCGTGCGGCGCAACAGCTCGCGCGCGGAACGCACGGCCGCCACGGGGTCGCCCTCCGGGCAACGCCGCCGGATGGCGCCGATGCCCGCCGCCGAGAGGATGCTCTCGCTGACGCTGAAGAACCCGGCCGAGGTCCGCTGGTAATAGGCGCGCCAGTCCTCGAAGGCGTCGTCGAAACTGCCGGCGATGGCGTAGGACAGCGCCAGCAGACGCGCCGGGAGCCACGCAGCCAGGCCGAACAGCGTCTCCACCACGTGCGTCGCCCGGCCACCCGTGCCGGTCGCGCGCATGTGGCGGCGGAAGAGGTCACTCACCCGGTACGCCCAGGCGCCGGCGGGGCCGAGCAGCATGAACCAGAACACCACGCCGAAAATGCGGTGGTTGGCCTGCACGAAAATGGCGCTCTCCAGCGCCCACACGGTGGGGTGGGGCGGCGGCCGGTTGTCGGTCGCGCGGATGGCAAGCGCGATCTCGTCGGCGCTGGCCTCATCGCCGCGCTCGCGGGCGTCGAGCCAGTCCTTCAGCTGCGCGAGCAAATCCTGCGGCCCGAGGCTGAAAAACAGCACCACGATCGCGAAGGCCAGGTAGGCGAAGCCGGACAACATGTCGCGAAACGTCCAGGCGACCCAGGCCACCGGCACGACCGGCAGCAGCATCACCACCAGCGCGACCCACAGCCCAGCCACCTCCGGCGCCGCACGGGTCCACTTCGCGCCGCGCTCGAACCAGTTTTCCAGCCAGCGAAGCTCGCGCAGGTGCAGCAGCCGCGTCGCGAGGCGCTCCAGCAAGAGGCCGATGATGAGGGCGATGAGGTTCATGTCTTGGCCACGCGCGAATTATAGCCCCCGGCTGACAGCCAGCGGGCGAGGCGCGCGCGGTCGAAGCCCGGCCCCGGGTCGGTCTTGCGGCCCGGCGCGATGTCGCTGTGGCCGGCGAGCCGCCCGGCCGACAGTGTCGGGTAAGCGCGGCACAGCGCGCGCACCACGGCGGCCAGCCGCCGGTACTGCGGCGTCGTGTAAGCGTCCTGGTCGGTACCCTCCAGCTCGATGCCAATGGAGAAATCGTTGCAGCATTCGCGGCCCTGCCAGCAGGACGCGCCCGCATGCCAGGCGCGGCGATGGAAGGGCACGTATTGCACCAGCTCGCCGTCGCGACGGATCAGCAGGTGCGCGGAGACGCAAAGCCCGGCGATCTCGGCGAAATAAGGATGCGCCGCCGGGTCGAGACGGTTGGTGAACAGCCGGTCGATCCAGGGACCGCCGAACTCGCCCGGCGGGAGGCTGATGCTATGGATGACGATCAACTCGGGCACGCTGCCGGGCGGGCGGGCGTCGTGGTTGGGCGACGCCACCTGCCGGGCCGCGGCCAACAGGCCGGTGGCGCGGTTGATGCTGAACCTGGCACGTTGCCGGGGTGCTGCCATGCGCCACAGTCTGCCCTGCCCGGCGCCGGCTTGCACCCGTCGCGGCGCGCCCGGATCATGGCACGGATGGCTACCATGCTTCCCCCGCTCGAACAGATGATTCGCCGACTGGTCGCGACCCCCTCGGTCAGCAGCCTGCAGCCGGCGCTGGACCAGGGCAACGGCGCGGTCTGCGCACTGCTCGCCGACTGGCTGGAGCCGCTGGGTTTCCGCGTCGAGCTGAAGCCCGTGCCCGGCATGCCCGGCAAGCTCAACCTGGTGGCGCGCGCCGGCGCCGGCGACGGCGAGAACGGCCTGGTGGTCGCCGGACACACCGACACGGTGCCTTTCGACGCGGCGCGCTGGCAGCTTGATCCCTTCGCCGGCGAGGTGCGCGAGGGTCGGCTCTACGGCCTCGGCAGCGCCGACATGAAGTCCTTCCTGGCGGTGGCGTTGCACGCCGCTGCGCGCGTGGATGTTCGCAAGCTGGCGCGCCCGCTGGTGATCCTCGGCACCGCCGACGAGGAAAGCGGCATGGGCGGCGCCAGGGCACTGGTGGCCGAGGGCGAGCGGCTCGGCGCGCGCGTGCTGGTGGGCGAACCTACCGGCCTGAAGCCGATCAACCGCCACAAGGGGGTGCTGATGGAGCGCGTCCGCATCACCGGGCGCAGCGGCCACGCCAGCGACCCGGCGGCCGGGTTGAATGCCATCGACGGCGCAATGGCGGCGATCACCGCAATGCACGACTTCGTCGACCGTCTCGCGGAAAAGCTGCCCGACCTCGGCTTTCCCGTGCCGGGCCCGACGCTGAACGTCGGCGCCATCCGGGGCGGCGACAATCCCAACCGCATCTGCGCGAGCTGCGAGCTCGACGTCGACCTCAGGCTGGTGCCGGGCATGACCACGGCCTCGGCGCGCCAGGGCCTGCGCACCGGCATCACGCGCATGCTGGAGGGCAGCGGCTTCGAGCTGGAGTTCGTGGCGCTGTTCGAGGGCGTGGACCCGCTGGCGCCGCATGGCGAGCATGCGCTCGCGGATGCCTGCGAGCACGTCGCCGGCCATGCCTGCGGCGCGGTCAACTTCGGCACCGAGGGCCCGTTGTTCCAGCAGCTCGACATGGAGGTGGTGATCTGCGGCCCGGGCGAGATCGCCGTCGCCCACCAGCCCGACGAGTCCATCGAGCTGGCCCAGGCGGCGCGTGCGGTGGACATGGTCGAGGCGCTGGTGCGGCGCTTCTGCGGAGCCCCGGCGTGAGCGCGCGGCGCGACGCGAATGCCGAGCTGGTGGCGCGCGACCTGCAGCACGTGTGGCATCCCTGCACGCAGATGAAGGATCACGAGTGGCTGCCGCTGGTGCCCATCCGCCGTGGCGCCGGCGCGTGGCTGGAAGACTGCAACGGCCGGCACTACCTCGACGCCATCAGCTCCTGGTGGGTGAACCTGTTCGGCCACGCCAACCCCGTCATCGGCAACGCCGTGCGCCGCCAGCTGGAGACGCTCGAGCACGTCATGCTCGCCGGCTTCACGCACGAGCCGGTGGTGGAACTCTCGGAGCGGCTGGTGGCCCTGACCCCCGAGGGGCTCGAGCGCTGCTTTTATGCCGACAACGGCTCCTCCGCCGTCGAGGTCGCGCTGAAGATGAGCTTTCATTACTGGCTCAACCAGGGCGAGACCGGGCGGACGCGCTTTGTGGCGCTGGAGAACAGCTACCACGGCGAGACGCTCGGTGCGCTCGCAGTCGGCGACGTGGCGCTCTACAAGGATACCTACCGGCCGCTGCTGATGGACTGCCTGCTGGCGCCCTCGCCGGACGCTTACCTGCGCGAGGCCGGCGAAAGCCCCGCGGAGTTCGGGCGCCGTCGCGCCGCCGAGCTCGAGGCGCTGCTCGAGCGTCATCCCGGCGAGGTCTGCGCCGTGATCGTCGAGCCGCTGGTGCAGTGCGCCGGCAGCATGCGCATGCACGACCCGGCGTTTCTCACCGAGCTGCGCGCCATCTGCGACCGGCACCGCGTGCACCTGATCGCCGACGAGATCGCAGTCGGCTTCGGCCGTACCGGCACGATGTTCGCCTGCGAGCAGGCCGGCATTGCGCCGGATTTCCTGTGCCTGTCCAAGGGCCTGACCGGCGGCTACCTGCCGCTGTCCGTCGTGCTCACCTCGAACGCGGTCTACGAGGCCTTCTACGACGACTACACGACGCTGCGCGCGTTCCTGCACTCGCACAGCTACACCGGCAACCCGCTGGCCTGTGCCGCGGCGCTGGCGACGCTCGACCTGTTCGCGGCCAGCGACGTGCTCGGGACCAACAAGGCGCGCGCGGCGCAGATGCGCGCCGGGGTGGCGGAACTCGAGGACCATCCACACGTGGCGGAGATCCGCCAGGCCGGCATGATCCTGGCCATCGAAATGGTGCAGGACCGCGGCACGCGCCGCCCTTATCCCTGGCAGGAACGCCGCGGCCTCAAGGTCTACCAGCACGGCCTGGCCAACAGCGTGCTGCTGCGCCCGCTCGGCCACGTGGTGTACTTCATGCCGCCCTACGTGGTGGACGAGGAAGACATCGCGCTGATGACACGCACCGCCGTCGACGGCGTGCGCCTGGCGACGGCGGCGAGCTGATGTCGCGCACGCCGCGGGTATTCGTGCATGCGCCGTTGGCCACCGGGCAGCGCCTCGTGCTGGAGGGCGAGGACGCGGCGCACCTCGGCCGGGTGCTGCGGGTGCGGGTCGGCGAGGACGTCGTGCTGTTCGACGGCAGCGGGCCGGAGTTCGCCGCCGAGGTGGCCGCGGCGACCCGCCGCTCGGTCGAGCTGGCGGTCGGCGCGCGCCGCGAGGCCGACCGGGAATCCGCGCTGGAGCTGGTGCTGATGCAGGGCGTGTGCCGTAACGAGCGCATGGACTGGGTGGTGCGCAAGGCCACCGAGCTGGGCGTGACCGCGATCCGGCCGGTGCAGGCCGAGCGCTCGGTGGTCAAGCTGGCGCCGGCGCGCGTGGCGGGGCGCATCGAGCACTGGCGCGCCATCGCCATCAGCGCCTGCGAGCAGTGCGGCCGCAATACCCTGCCCGACATCCTGCCGCCCCTCCCGGTGGCCGGCGCGCTGACCGCCCACGCCGGCGCGACGGGCGTGCTGCTCGACCCGGAGGCGCCCGGCGGGCCGGAGTCTCTCGAGCCGCCGCGCGGCCCGCTGTGCCTGCTGGTCGGTCCCGAGGGCGGGCTGGATGAGCACGAGCGCGCCGCCGCACGCGCGGCCGGCTACGTCGGCATCCGCCTCGGGCCGCGCATCCTGCGCACCGAAACCGCCGCGCTGACCGGCCTGACCCTGTTGCAAGCCCGCTTCGGAGACCTGCGATGACTGTCGAGGGAAACGGTCGCGACGCCTATCCGCACTTCCAGGCCATCCCGACGCGCTGGAAGGACAACGACATCTACGGTCACGTCAACAACGTCGAGTACTACAGCTACTTCGACACCGTCATCAACACCTACCTTATCCGGGCCGGCGGGCTCGATATCCACCAAGGCGCGCAGATCGGCTACTGCGTCGAGTCGCACTGCCGCTTCGATGCGCCGCTGGCGTTCCCTGAGACCATCCATGCCGGGCTGCGCGTCGCGAAGCTCGGCAACTCCAGCGTGCGCTACGAGATCGGCCTGTTCCGCGAGGATGACGCCGTGCCTGCCGCCGAGGGCTGGTTCGTGCACGTGTTCGTCGACCGCACCACCGGCCGGCCGGCGCCGCTGGCCGCGCCGCTGCGCGCCGCGCTGGCCAGGCTGCAGACGGCCTCATCGTGAAGGTGCGGGCAGTTCCGGCGCTACTCGGCGCTGACCGGGGTGTAGGAGAAGTTCTGCCCCGACACGGAAGCCTCGAACATCAGCCCGCCCTTGGCGATGACGAAGGTGACCATGCCGCGGTAATACTGGCCCGCGGTGGTCGCATCCTTCTTGCCGCCGCTGGCGGAGGCGCCCGCGCCGGTGCTGCCGGCGCCGGCCGAGGCCGCCGCGGTGATCACCACCGCGCCCGCCTGCGCGCCGAACTCGAAGTTGCCGGAGGTGAACTCCTTCAGCGCGCGTTCGTCCTGGAAGAAGATGATCTGGCTGAAGGCCTGGCCACCCAGCTGGAAGCCGATGCTCACCTGCGTCATGGTGCTGTCGCCGATGTGCCTGCCCTGGGCGTAGACGCGGCCGTCGCCGCGCGCGCCGCCGATGCCGATGCCGGCCTTGCCGATGGTCGGGAACACCGCGTAGCCGAAGCTGTTGTCGAAAAAGCTGGCGCTCTCGCCGGCGTTCTTGAACAGCTCGATGGTCTCTTCGTACTTCTCGGCGGCCGCCGCCTGGCTGCAGGCCAGCAGCAGCACAGCCATCGAGATCATCACGCGCGTCAACGTTTTCATCGGCAAGGTCTCCCTGGGTTGCCGGCAGTTTAGCCCGCGGCGTCGAACGCCGCACGCAGCCAGCCCAGCAGCTCCCGGTCTACCTCGGTCGCTTGCGACAGCCGCACCTTGAAATCGCACATGCCCTTGGGCGGCAGCGCCACCAACCGATCCGTCGCCTCGAGCCCCTTGACGTTCAGGCCGACTTCTACCTGCGTGTTGGTGGCGGGGCCGATCATGGCGAACTGCTTCTTGCGCCGCAGGCTGACATAGGTCTTCTTCGGCGCCACTTCGAACTCGCCGAACTTGCCGATCGCCGCCATCAGGCGATCGTGGATGGGTCGCAGCGCCGCTTTCTTGCCGCTGTAGAGAGTGTCGGCCGCCTCCCCCTCCGTCGCCGGCGCGCTGTCACCCGCCGCCTGCGCGTCCTGCTGCCGTACCGTGTGTACCAGCATGTTGGCGTCGCCGTGGCCCATGCCGAGGTCGCGCTTCAACATGGCCACCAGCTCGCCATGCTTGCTCAGACCGCTCGCGCGGACGATTTTCGCCAGCTGCTCCAGCGACTTGCCGGTGCGCTTTTCGATGTTGGCGAGTTGCGTCGCCACCGCCTTGTCGATCGTGCCCATGCCTTTCCCCCCTCTAGAACCGTACCGCGAGGCCCGCGCTGGCCTCCG